>CAZVBC010000321.1:0-8636 GCA_964625155.1 uncultured Pirellulaceae bacterium | reverse complement strand
GACCAATTCGGCGATGTCCTTTGTGGATACACACGATAAGCGGAACATAGTACGCGACTTCGCCATTGAACAATGGGTCGATTTCGGTGTACGAACGACATTGGATGTGCTCCCGTCTTTTCATTACGAGGCGACACCTGCTGAGACCAAGGAGTTACAAAATTACCCGCAACATGCACGCACGGTTCCCGAAGTAAGCTCGGTCATTGGCGCTTTGGCTCGGGATCGTGGTATGCAAATGCCAGGGCGGCAGATCGCTTCGGCAAAGAGTTGGTTGTGTCATGCTGGTATCGATCGGCAAGCCGCATTATTGCCGTGGCAAAATGATCCTGATGTGCCAAAGCTCTCGCCCGTCGACGCCAGCACGCGATTCTTGGCATACTTGCGGGCAGTCTGGGATCAAGCACATGGAAGCGAGCCCTTGTCAGGGCAAGACGTAGTTTTGACATTGCCAGCATCTTTTGACGAAGTTGCCCGTCGATTGACCGTTCAAGCAGCGCGCGATGCTGGGCTGCCACGTATCATCTTGATCGAAGAACCCCAAGCGGCGTTCTATGCATGGTTGCTGCGTCATCAATCGACCTGGGAAAAGTCGATTCCGGTGGGTTCGACAATTTTAATTTGCGATATCGGTGGCGGTACAACCGATTTTACGCTCATTCGCGTGCGCGCTCGGGACGAATCGACGACTTCCGGCGAGACGCTGGATGATGACCAACGCCAGGTGCTGTCGTTACACCGCGTGGCAGTTGGTAAGCACTTAATACTTGGTGGCGACAATCTTGACTTAGCTCTTGCCAAGTTGGTTGAGTCCAAAATCCCCGGAGGTGCTCCGTTGCCACCACGTTCTTGGGATGCATTGAGGCAATTGTGCAGGTCGGCCAAAGAACAATTGCTTGGCGATAATCCTCCTGCAGAAGTTTCATTGAATTTGCTCGGAAGTGGTTCGCGACTGATTGGTGGCAGTACCCGTGTCTTGCTCGATACGCGGGAGGTTCAGCAAGTATTGCTGGATGGGTTCTTTCCAAAAGTCGAGATTCATTCACAACCGGCCAGTGAGGTAACAGGTTTTCAGGAATTCGGACTACCCTACGCTCAAGATCCCGCGATCACGAAACATTTGGCGAGCTTCTTATGGCAACATCGTTGGGACGGCAGATCGGAAGACGCCAGCAATTCGCTTGACGACTTGCTAGCCGCTAGACCTGACTTTGTCCTGTTCAATGGAGGTGTATTAGCCTCCAAGCAGATTCGCGAGCGCCTCGTACAGCAAATATCTGGCTGGTTTGACAGAGCCACACCCAGCAAGGCAACCGAATGGCAACCAAAGGTGTTGGAGAACGACCGGTTGGATTTGGCGGTCGCTCGAGGGGCTGCATATTTCGGCTTGGTGCGCCGAGGTGTAGGTGTCCGCATCGAAGCAAAACTCGCTCGATCCTATTATTTAATTGTCTCGCAAGAGCCGCTTAGAGGTCTGTGCATCATGCCCGGATCGGCCAGTCCAGGAGATCGCGCTCGATTGACTCAAGTTCCACTTGAGCTGACCATTGGTGAACCGGTACAGTTTTCGATCGCTTATTCCAGCACTCGTTTGAGTGACCGCGTGGGCGAGGTCGTCGATATTGATACCGAAGGTTTTAGTTCTCTGCCGCCAGTTCGCACCGTACTGCAGTTGGCTGGTCGCCGGCGAACCGACCGGTTGCCGGTTATTTTGGAAACGGAACTTAGTGAGATCGGTACTTTGCAGATATGGTGTGCGACTCTCGACGAGTCCAGCCGGTGGCAATTGGATTTTGATGTTCGTGCTGCCCAAGAAACCGATCGACCATTTGCCGTCGCCAACTCCTGTGAAGCTGTGGTCGATCAATCGGTCAAAGACAAGGCACGCGACGTTTTATTGAGAGCCTTTGGAACCGACGGAGAGCTTCCACCGGATCAAATTCTATCGCAGTTAGTTCAGAACGTTGGTATGGATCGCCAACAATGGCCGCCCAGCCTATTGCGCGGAATTTGGCAGGACCTGTTGGACTTGGCCATTGGCAGTCGCCGTAGTCCACAGCACGAAGCTCGCTGGTTAAACTTGCTGGGCTACTGCCTGCGGCCTGGGTATGGAGTTGCGGCCGACGATTGGCGCGTTGGCCAGACTTGGCGTTCGGTCTACGGTAAATTGAACTTCAGCGCCGCGAGTTCGCGTAACGAGGCTTTGATATTATGGCGGCGCATCGCTGGTGGTTTTACTGCGGGCCAGCAACTTGCGGTCTATCAACAAGTCGCCGGTTTGTTGCGCGCCGTTCTCGACCCGGGGAAGCGATCCAAAGGGAGTGGGCACCTCAGCGTCGGCGAATTTATTGAGTCGCTGAGATTGGTCGGTTCGCTCGAGTTGTTACCCAAGCAGGAGAAATCGCAGTTGCTTGTGTGGCTGTTGGATCTGTACAACGTCAAGAAATGGAACTCGGCGCGCGGCGCCATGCTTTGGGCAATTGGACGGTTAGGTAGTCGCGTGCCTGTCTATGGGCCCTTAAATACGGTCGTTGATCTTGATACTGTGACTCAATGTTTGGATCGACTTCTTTTGCTAGATGACAACGATCCAAATTGGCAGCTTGCCGTTATGCAGTGTGCTCGACGAACCCATGATCGTTATCGAGACATCGACCAACGACTTCGCCACGCGATAGAAATTCGTCTTCAATGCGCGCCAGATCATTATCGAGCTTTGGTCTCCGAAGGTGGTACGACCATCACCAGCGAAGCCACACAAATTATCGGCGAATTAATGCCTCTGGGGATTCGATTGCGGTAAAATTTGCCGGCCACCAACAGCAATCACCAAGGAAATTACGTAACTGCTCAATAACCAGGTGCATCGGAATTGTGCATTCGTCACATTTGTCTTGCAAGATCATAGATTGAACTTGGTTCGTGCACCTGGCCATTGAGTGGTTACGATAAACGCAACAGATAGAAATCGGACGCTAACGCGTTCCGGCTGATTAGTTCATCATCCAATGATTCGAACAGTCATCATAAGTGACGACTACTCCAGTTATTTTATCACTTGGACCGTCTATGTCATTGTTATTCAAGGTAGTGAGCGCGCTTGGAGGAAATGGGGAAAGGACACGATTTATTGCGAGACACACAACATCAGCCGGAAGGCGATAGCCTCCGGTTTCCGATATTCGATAAACTTGGTTCGTGCACCCGGCCATTGAGTGGTTACGAAATTACCGTCAGCAGCGCGTGATGGGCTAGGCAAACAAGTCATGAATGACATTGCCGTAGACGTCTGTCAAGCGGAAGTCACGACCGGCAAAGCGATAGGTGAGTCGTTTGTGATCGATACCAAGGGCGTACAGCAAAGTGGCGTGAAAGTCATGCATGTGCACCGGTTTATCGACGGGATGGAATCCAAAATCATCCGTGGCTCCATAAGTCATGCCACCTCGCGCGCCCCCACCCGCCATCCACATCGTGAATGCTTGCGGATGATGGTTGCGACCGTCCCCGTTTTCTACAGTAGGTGTTCGTCCAAACTCCGCTCCCCAGACGACCAAAGTTTCGTCCAACAAACCTCTTCGTGCTAAATCAGTTAAAAGAGCTGCAATGGGTTGGTCGACTTGGGAACATTCTTTGATCAACCCCTGATTATTCTGTTTGTGATGATCCCAGGTGTAGTCGGTGGAAACTTGGATGTAGCGCACGCCTTGTTCACAAAACTTGCGGGCTAACAGACATTGGCGAGCAAAGTTATCAGTTGGCGATACCCCGACTCCGTACAACCGTAACGTTTCGGCTGATTCATCGTTCAGGTCCATGATGCTGGGAATGGTAGATTGCATTCGATAGGCCAATTCATAGCTGGCGATCAAGCCTTCGATCGCTGAATCATCGTTCGCTTGTTGAAGGTGTTCGCGATTTAAGGACTGAATCAAGTCCAACTGTGCGCGTTGTTCATGGCGGTCGATGGTGTTATTTTGAAGGTTCGAAATCTTGGCTTGCGCAATTGGTGTTTCTGCTGATCCGATTGCGGTCCCTTGATGCTTGGCAGGTAAAAATGCACTTCCGTAATTTTGTACGCCGCCGTGTCCGCGAGGGGGAGAAATCGTAATAAACGCGGGTAAGTTTTCGCTCTCACTGCCGAGTCCGTAACTGACCCAGGCGCCAACACTGGGACGCACTAAATTGGAATGGCCAGTATGTAGATTTAGCAACGCCTCACCGTGGGCTGAACCATCGGTGTGCATCGAACGCACCACACACAATTCGTCAGCGTGTTTAGCCAACTGTGGAAACAGCTCGCTGATCCAAATTCCTCCTTGCCCATGCCGAGCGAATCGAAATGGCGAACCGAGAATTTCGCCCCCCGGCGGATTTTTGCCTCCGTAAGCTTCCGCCGTTACTGACCGGCCGGCGAATTCATTTAGCCGAGGTTTGTAGTCAAACAAATCGACGTGGCTGGGACCGCCCCACATAAAAAGAAAGATCACACGTTTCGCACGCGCAATAAAATGTCTTTTTACATCGCTGGTCTCATTCGGTTTTGTCGCAGTCGAGGCTGTGAGTTGTTGGCCAGCGATCGCGGCTAAACTCACGTGGGCAATGCCACATGCGCTGTGCGATAACACCTCGCGCCGTGAAATGTTGGTGTGAAATCGATTACAAGGCATGGCTAATAAACCTTGGCTAATCAAGATATTGAAACTGGCTGGACGCTAGCACAGCCTGGCAGGCTAACGCAAGAACTTGCTCAGCCGCCTCTACGGTCGAATGCGATTCTGTTGCATACTCAGATTTGCTCAAGAATGCGTGCATGGTCCTGTGCTGGGCGGCAGACGGTGGTCGGCCAAGTGCCAGTATGAATAGTCGTTCAATTCGTTGATCCAGCGACGTCGTGGGAGCCTCGCGAAAGATGCGTTTAGCCATAGCCTGCGAGGCACCGATCACTGACGTATCATTCAACATGAACAGACCCTGATTCGGCACGGTTGTCGCAGGCCGCGCACCGGTTGTAGCCTGTGGATTAGCGAAGTCAAATGCGTCGAACAATTCAGGCAAGTCGTTGCGAATGACTGGTAAGAAGATGCTGCGACAGTTGAAGTCGGTTCTTCTTCGGACCAAGTTCTTACCGACTGCAGTGGCTTGATCACCCAAGTAGTAGACCGTTGAATCTACGTTTCCTAAATCAAGATTCCCGGCAGCCACCAGCATGGCGTCGCGCAGCGATTCTGCATCCAGTCGACGGCGATTGGCTCTCCACAATAGGCGGTTTTCAGGATCGCGGGCAGCATTAGATGAATCAAATTGACAACTCAGTTGGAAAGTACGGCTAAGGACGATCTTGCGTATCAACCGCTTGATTGACCAATCTCCAGCGATCAAGTCAGTAGCAAGATAATCGAGCAATTCTGGATGGCTAGGAGCCTCTCCGGTTCGACCGAGATTATCGACGGTGCGCACCAATCCTTGTCCCATCAAATGATGCCAGATTCGATTGGCCAGCACACGCGCAGCTAACCAACCCGATGGTCCACGTTTGTCAGTCAACCATTGCGCTAACTCGATGCGACCACTTTGTTTTACATTGACTGGATGCGTGGAGTCAGCACACAAAACCGTCAAGAATCCTCGCGGTATCCGGTCTCCCAGGTCGTCGAATCTGCCACTTTTACGCACCATTTCATCCACGGGTTGTTCGATGTCGCTGGGGATCATCGCTCGGGGTGGAATAGGAGGAGCTTTGGCCATCGTATCGCTAACCTCCTTCAACAACGCCTCTTGAGCTGCAATGCGTTCAGGCAAAGGCAATTGGCGGTCGAGTGCCGGTTTAGCAAAATCGTCCGGTGCTTGTGCGAGTTTCAGGTCGATCGAAGGGATATCACCGGACTTCAACGTCTCCAGCACAGTCTTCAATTTTTCTTTGCGCGACCTAAGTTTGGGTTGTTCGCGCCAGAATTGTTCGTACGCATCATCTAACTGTTCACCTTCTGGACCAAGTCCGACCAAACGTTCCATCACACGTTGCTCGTTGAGCATGAATCGCTTTTCCATGACTTGTGTCGAGGTGAATATTCCTGCCAGAGCGTAATAGTCGGCGGTCGGGAATGGATCGAATTTGTGATCGTGGCAACGCGCGCAACCCAAGGTCTGTCCTAAAACAGCTCGTCCCAAAGTGTCGATTTGCTCGTCGGCCACGTCCATACGTTGCTTCTGAGGATTGACACCCAACAGTACTTTCGGGCCCACCACAAGAAAGCCAGCCGCAATGCGCCGTCGATCTCGTTGTTCAAGCGATACGTAAGGGAGAAGATCCCCAGCAATTTGATCGGTGAGGAATTGATCGTAGGGAATGTCATCGTTGAGTGCTTCAATTACCCAATTTCGATAACGCCAAGCTTCACGAAACAAAAAATTCTCATCTAGACCATTGGAATCTGCGTACCGTGCAAGATCCAGCCAGTGACGACCCCAGCGGCGTCCAAATTGGGGAGAGGCTAATAATTCGTCTACTAACTCTTGATAATTCTGCTCGCTCGGAGCTTGTAGATACTTGATAGTCTGTTGTTCGGTAGGAGGTAGTCCGACCAATTGAAAACAAGTTCGGCGGAGCAAGTCGAAGGGTCTAGCCAAATCAACACTTGCCATCCCAGATTTCTGCCGCTCCGATTGCAACCAACAGTCAATAGGATTGGTCATCCACGTCGTGTCTTCAACGCTTGGGGCTGGTTTATTCTGTAGCGGCTGAAAGGCCCAATGGCTCCGTCCAAAAACTGGATCTGACGGATGGGGATGCACGGCTGTGGTTGGCTGGTCGCTAGGAGCTGGCGCTCCCATGCGAATCCATTTTTCGATGACTTCAATTTCCTCATCCACAAGCGACTCAGACGGCGGCATTTGCAGATTAGAATCCGCATACCGGATTGCTTTGACCAACAAGCTTTGAGCGGGATCTTTGGGAACGATTGCGGAACCACTTTCGCCTCCACGCGTCCAGCCATCGCGATGGTCTAAATGCAAACCACCCTCGGCTTTGCCCGTGCGTTGGGCATGGCATTCATAACAGCGACGCGCAAACAGCGGACGAATATGCGATTCGTAAAAAACGAGCTGTTCCTGTGAGAATTCAGCGTTTGGCTGATCCGCCCACGTCATTGAATGGCACGACCAGCACGCCAGCGCCAATAATAATGTCGATCCGATTCCACGCACCTTCGTCACCACTCGTACCCAGAGTCATATCAATAACTGGTTTGCCAAAATTTCTAGACCCTAACCCAGTTCAATTTGCATTGTACTACCATCGCTGGCCGTGCGGGCGCACAATTCTAGAGGAAAAAGAGGCTACCGGTTTACAGCTTTGGTTGTGCGTTCGGCAAACTGGCTGACAGGCTCCCGTAGACGAACAGTGCAAATTATCAATTCGCCAGCGCGCAAGAATCGCTTGGTGCGTGCAATAGTCCGAAATTCAATCTGCGAACGTATTGGGTCGGAGTTGGTGTCTAAAGTTCCTGGATTTTGGTTGGCGGATGGCAATTCCAGGACATTCGCAGTGTCGGCGGTCAGCACAATTTTTACTTGGCGGTGGCGGACGAGCCGATCATTGAGTGTCCGCCAAAACTGCTGGCGCGCGATTTCAGTATTGGGGCTATCCAACTCGATAAATGGTTGCTCTAAGTAGTAGATCCAACTCGGTTCGAGCGTCCCTACCGATACCCATATGCCGTCGGGAAATTGGCTTTGGATACCGATTAAAGTGCGCAAGTCTTCTCGATAATGGCTCGCTTGGCTGGCACCCAATCCAAAAAGAGCAACCAAAAACGACACGGCTCCGGCAAGCCAGCTTGCGGGGATCATTCGAGAGCGATGGTGCTCATCTTGGATCCAACCTGCAACGATCAGAGCACCCATGCTCACACAGCCGATTGTGGTCCAGGCCACCAGCGGCATCGTCTCAGCGTAAGCAAGCCACGCGATGACTAAGGCAATGGAAATGAGCGCAATCAATCCCAGCGTACTGGCAGTTCGTCGCCACCTCGCGCTGGGAATTTTCGCTCCGGAGGCGAAATCATTTAAGAAACCACCGATCAATAAGGCAATGCCTGGGTAACAAGGTGTAACGTAACTAGGCAGCTTTGTACTGGCGACCGAGAATGCTCCTACATAGACAAACAACCATGCCGTTGCGAGTGTAATTGTCACTCGATGTGCGCGAAAATTATTGCAGGCCCACATGATAATAGGAATTGTCCATAAGGACCAAGGAAAGGTACCTACAAGAACTGCCGCTGGGTAGAAGAAAATTGAACCGTCGTGGCCCTCTTTGCTGGTCATCGCGCGACCCAGATTGTGGTTTAGAAAGAAACCACGGAGGAACTCGCCATCTGTAGCCAACCCGACAGCCACGTACCAGGGAACGGCTATTAATAAAGCGATCAGACATCCAAGGACGACTCGCGTTTCGCTGACAATTGTCCAAGCCTGAGAGAAGTAGTGAGTAACCAGACTTCGAGAACCTCGGCCGGGAATGTTGAGCATTCTCCACAGGATTATTACAGCCACCGGGAGGATGATTCCCACCGGCCCTTTGGCTAAGGCCGCCATTCCCAAACTGCCATATCCAAGCGCTGTCCATTTCC
>CAZVBC010000320.1:0-8669 GCA_964625155.1 uncultured Pirellulaceae bacterium | reverse complement strand
TGGCACATGGGCAAGTAATCATAAAACTGATTGTGATGCACAATTCCACGATCGCCGAACACGGTGACCCCGACACCCGTTTTGCCAGTTTGTTCGCGGATCGAGCGGTATACTCCAATTCTCCCATCCGCCCAAACGCCACGCACCGATTCAGTTAACGGTGTTTGAACCATTGAGACCGATTCGCAACCTTGCCCCATGATGGTAAACAACAATTCGACTCCGTGGATGGCGTACCAGAACAAATCGGGATGGCCGGGCGCAGACCGATTTTGGCTGTATACGTCACAACCCAACACGTTCCCCACGCGTTCAGGTTCGTTTCTCAGCGGCAAGTAGCCAGGAGTAAACCTACTGGTCGAAGAGGAAAACCAGGGAACAGCGTGTCGTTGACCAAGTTCATTAATGGCCAGCGCATCTGCCAGCGAAGCAGCCAAAGGTTTATCGATAAACACCGGCTTACCAGCTTCGAACACGGGAGTAACCTGCGCGAGATGCTGGCCACCATCGACGCTGGCCAGCATTACGACGTCGCATTTCTCCAGCAGTCCTGGAATCGATTCCACAATGGCTACGCCCATCTCGCGCAGCTCCTGTGTAAACCCTTGGACCCGATCGCGGCTAAGCGGAAAATTCGGATTGCCTCCGGGAAAGCCTGCAACCACACGTACTTGCTGCATTTCCGCGGTTGCATCCGGTCCATGCAAGATCCGTGTAAAGGCTCCTACGTGCGAAGTATCGAGTCCCAAGATTCCCATTCGAAGAATCAAAGCGGGCATGATCGTTTTCCTTCAAAAGCGGTCGCCATCATTTGCGTTCAACAGTGTCCTCAACTCATGAGTTGCTATGTTTGACATTGCAAAACAAGCTGTGACCGAATTTCGGGGCCGCTCAGAATTTCGTTGTACGCACTGAGCTCGCCAACGGCGCGAATTCACCACCTCGCGTCCTCTAGCACTCCGAGCTCGCGCCCCACTAACTTTCTAATTCGGAAACTACAGTTTTGCATCGCCCTAATGTTGTTGCAGTTATCGAATTGCCAGCGGTCGGAGCGCAAATCCCGCTGTCGTGCCACGTATTTTGGCCGTCGTGCACATATAACAAAACTCGTAAACTTTTTCCTGCGACAATTGTTCCAGATTATGCAATTCTCCGATGTGAACTCCTTGCTCGATGAGCAGGTAATTGTGCACCGGCATAAACGATCCGGTCGCTTGTTGATATGCTGCGGCATCTTGAGCTGGTGCCCCTTTTTCCAAACCGCTGGTATCGCTGCCGATCAACATCGCCCCTTTTTGTTCAACCAACCATTTTGCCGTCTCTAATACAATACCCGCCGAGTCGTGTGCCACCATATTGTCGCGCAGCTCAGGTTCCGGCCCACCCCAAAACTGGCTGGCGCCGGTCCGAATGAGCACGACATCACCGGGGTGGATATCCATTCCTTGTTCGTTGAGCGAACCACGTAAGTCGTCGACCGTGATTCCATAATTTGCAGGCAAAGCTCGAACACGCTTGAATTTCGCAACGTCGACCAAAACTCCACGCGCGATGATCGGAGGGATCGTTGTTGCGTCGCACTTTCGCGGTCCAAAGTTACCGCCCCATTCAGCAACCTTAAAACCGTTATACCAATGGTTATCCGCTCCTTCGACTGCGTGTGCCAGGCCATCGAGTTGCGTTCCCACATTGTCGCTCATGAAAATTGCACAACTATGCCAAGCCGTACCACGCGGATCCGTCTTGCTTGGTGCAAAATCTCCCTGCCGTTTGACATTTTCGGGCGATCGAAACGTAATCACTTCTCCCGGGCTGTGACCAGGCCACTTAAAGGAATGGCGGTCGTATACCACTCCCAGATCAAAGACTTGGCCACGCTCAGCAATGCGCAGTGCCGCCAAACGACTGGCGTCGTTCATTTCATTTAAGCTTCCAACTTCATCGTCCGGTCCCCAAACCCATCCCCAACCTTTCCCAAGCTGCCATTTGGCAAGCGTCGAACTAGATTGTCGCTGTGCAAGTCCGAAATTCATCACCACGCACAGTAGTAACGCTGCCAACATGAAATTGAACAAGGAACGGATGCGTAAATGAGTCATCGATCTTCTCCCAGGGGTTAAACGCATTAGGGACACGCGTGAGCAGATTTCTTCCGAAATGACTGCAATAATCGATTGCGTATTCTGACCTACTAATCCGGCTCTGTCATTGCATGTCCGCGGAGATTGTTCAGCAATTAATTGAAAATCATCCGTCGCGCGCAGACCCAATGAACCGTTGCCAATACGACGCGCTTGCTGGATACTCTGTAGGGTGCGCGGTAGTTGAGTTTTTGCCGTTGTCGCCCCAGGCGCCAAGGCGTGGTCAAGAACTTCGTCTCAATGCGTTTTGTACGAGCTTAGTTGCAAGTCTCGTAGTGCATGAT
This sequence comes from uncultured Pirellulaceae bacterium, assembly GCA_964625155.1. Classification (GTDB taxonomy): domain Bacteria; phylum Planctomycetota; class Planctomycetia; order Pirellulales; family Pirellulaceae; genus Aureliella. Next base: position 6,244 of record CAZVBC010000320.1, on the reverse strand, counting down.
TTCTCGTCTGCCGCTCGCTTGACAAGCAACGAGTTTCTCAGCAGTATCGTCGTTTTTTTCGGCTTATAGTTTATATGCACTCAGGAATTCGCAAAGCAGTTGTGTTGCTCAGTGGCGGATTGGACTCGACCACATTGTTGGCTATCGCGAAACAACAGGGCTACGAAATTTACGCAATCAGTTTTCGGTATGGCCAGCGCCATCAAGTCGAATTGGAACGCGCTGCGATGATTGGTAAACATTATGATGTGGTGAGGCACGTCATTGTGGATATTGACTTAGCTCAATTCGGCGGATCGGCGTTGACAACTTCTGCTCAAGTGCCTAAGCACTCGTCTGTGGACGACATTGGCTCGCAAATACCAATTACTTACGTACCGGCCCGCAACACTGTGTTTTTGTCCTTGGCACTTGCTTATGCCGAGACCATCGAAAGTGCGGATATTTTTATAGGTGTCAATGCACTGGACTACAGCGGATATCCCGATTGTAGACAAGAGTATATCGCAGCATTCGCATCGCTAGCCAATTTGGCTACCAAATCAGGCGTTTGCGGTTCTCAATCAATAAAGATTCATGCCCCGCTGATTCACATGACCAAGGCGCAGATCATCGCTCGAGGACTGGAATTGGGAGTCGATTACTCGCGGACCACCAGTTGTTATGATCCGGACACTGCAGGCCGTGCTTGCGGACACTGCGATGCATGTTTGTTGCGATTGAGGGGCTTCGCGGAGAATGCACTGACAGATCCGGCAATTTATCAACAATCGTAGCCCAAGCACTTAGTAGACATACAATTGTGTTACATCTTTTTTAAGTTTACGTTTTCCGCCACCTTCATCTTTGCTTCAGGTTTCCTTGCTAACGTAATGAGTGTTTGACTGAACCACCAACGCAAGGAGAATCATGATGCGACTGTTATGCCTAATACTTTTTTTGGTCGGAAACGCGACGGCTATCACTGGCTATGCCCAGCCTCCCAGTCGTGATGATGACTCGGTACGTCGTCGCCCTGCTAGGCAAACTACTGAAAAGGGTAGTGAGCATAAGTCAAACAGCTCTTCAAAGCAGAAATCAGAAACGGGGGATCGTCCGAGCGAACATTTCCGTCCCGGCCCAGATAGCCACAGAGGATCGCGGCATGCAGACATTGAGCAAAGATCGCGTTCTCATCGCTCAAGCGACCATCCAGTAGGTAACCGTCAAGGCGATTCAGTGCATGAGCCACAGCGGCGTCATGGCGATCGGACACCTCATCACATGCAATCGCGTAACAGTGAGTCCAGCGGTCCTGCTCGGGGAAATAAAGACGATCACGTGCAAAGATTCGTAGATCACGCCTTAGAATATGACGTTGATGGGGACAGCCAACTGAGCCAATCAGAATTGGAGCAATTTGCCAAACACATGGCGCTACCAAGTCGTCCCAATCGTCCTGATCGCGCTGGACCAGATCGTGATCGCCCAGGTCCCAATGATTTAGGACGGGATGATGCGGATCGCAATGGTGCAGGACGTGATGGTGCAGGACGTGATGGTGCTGGACGTGATGGTGGAGATCGTGATGGTGCTGGACGCCGCGATCGTCAGCGACATAATGGCCATGGCCCGCACTCGAGAGACTCGCGCCATCGACCACCTACTGGACGACCGCCAACTCACTGAATTCCGCAATTCTCTTGACCTGGGCCGTAGTTGACGCTTGACTTATGCGGTTTACTATTTGCAAAATGAGACCGTCGAGCACTTGCAGCCATGCTCCGGGGAGGACAATTAATTGAACAACTCTGTACATTCGATAAAGTGTAAGGGTTGGGACTAATCAGCTAATTGGATAATGGACTAATCAACCGGAACGCGTTAGCGTCCGGTTTCTATCTGATGCGTTTATCGTAACTACTCAATAATCTGGTGCACGAGGCAAGTTCATACGATGATCTTGCAAGACAAATGACTACTGCGAAAATCCGATGTACTTGGCTTATGAGTAGTTACCAACATTTCTCATCCTTCGGTATTGGCTCACATAGGGATTTATCGGCTTGAGGTTGTTAGTCATCGAAGACGAGCCAGATTTGCGAAGTGCGATCGTACAGTCGTTGGCTGAAGCAGGCTACGCAGTGGATCAGGCTGCTGACGGCAGCGAAGGATTGTATAAAGCGAAAGTTTGGGATTACGACGCTATTGTCTTGGACCTCATGTTGCCGCTGAAGAATGGTTGGGAAGTCCTCGGCGAACTTCGCAAAACGAAAGGGACTCCAGTACTAATCCTCTCCGCTCGCGATGCAATCCCGGATCGTGTGCGAGGGCTGGACAGTGGCGCCGACGATTACTTGGTCAAGCCATTTTCGATCGCGGAATTGTTGGCACGAGTGCGTGTGCTGGTACGACGTGGATCGGGTTTCGCTCACTCCATTGTGATCGTCGGGCCAGTTACGGTGAACCTGACAGACCGTACGATTTCCAAAGAAAACCAGCCGGTGGTGTTAACGGCTCGTGAATTCGCATTGGTCGAGCTGTTGGTATTGAACCGTGGAAGGCTGATCACGCGAGCGAAGATCTACGACCATATATTTGGTGAAGACGATGAAAGTTTATCAAACTTGGTCGAAGTACATGTCTCGCATATTCGTAAGAAACTAGGGGCCGAGTTCATCGAAACACGACGTGGACAAGGCTACATCGTGCATTGAGTGACATCGCAATTCCCGTGGCTTTAGAATTTGCATCATGAACTTCGGCAGCAGGCCTGATTTCTACGACACATACTTATTCGGCGGACAGCGTTTCGTACTTTATGCTAGGTTGTTGAAGTGATCCGGTCGCTGCGCTGGCGTTTACAGATTTGGCACGCGGTCATTCTAGGGCTAGTTGTATTGTCGCTAGGAGCCAGTTTTTACGTTCAATTACGGCATTCGACGCTCCGAGAAATTGATGCTGAACTGCTTAGCGGAGCTCGCATGTTGGAAGGTGCGCTGCGAACGTTGAGTCCGCGTTTGCCTGGTTCCCGTCCGCCGCGGCCATCGGAGTCGGATGGAGAGCGTCCAAGACAAACCAAAGGACGGCCTCGTTCACCCTCGGGTGCTAGGCTTCCACCACTGGAAGAATTATTGGACGTCGCGTTGCGTTTGCCTCCAACGCGAAGCCTTGGGCCGCAGGATTCCCCTGACTATTTTGTCGTTTTTGCAAGCGACGGAAAAATCTTACGAGCCGAACCCAAAGACTTACAAATGCTATACAGCGAGCCGTTTCGTTCGCTGGAGTACCGCTTCAAAGAGACTCGGCGCGAAGTCTGGGTACGTGGACCAAGTTCGACCGTGATCGTGGTCGGTCGAGATACGCAGAGTCATCTAAGCAGGCTTAACGAATGGCTTATCAATTTGATCGCAGGAGGAGCGACTATTTGGTTTTTCGGTTTACTGGGTGGCTGGTGGCTGTCAGGTAGTGCGGTGCGCCCAATCACGGCAATCAGCCAAACTGCGGGCCGTATCTCCGCCGAAAATCTTTCGCAAAGAATCGAAACCGCCCACCTGGATCGAGAACTGAATGAATTGGCCACGATTCTGAATTCGATGTTACAGCGACTGGAGGATTCGTTTCGCCAGCAGTCTCAGTTTATCGCTGATGCTTCTCACGAGCTACGCACACCGATTTCTGTATTGCTTTCCCACTGTGAATTAGCACTAAATCGCACGCGCTCAACCGAAGAATATCAGCACACGCTGACGATATGCCAACGTGCGGCCGGGCGGATGCGTTCGTTGATCGAAGGCCTGCTATTGTTAGTTCGCGCCGATGCGGGGAAGTTGAACTTGCGCAGCGAACAGATTGACTTGCACGCTTTGGCATGCGAAGCCGTCGGTATGCTGCAACCGTTTGCGAGTGAACACAGCGTTGATTTAATAGCAACCGGAACCACTGCGCGGTGCTATGGTGACGAATCGTGCATCGCCCAAGTTGTTACGAATCTGGTCAACAATGCGATCATTTACAATCGGCCTGGCGGTACCGTAAGTGTGACAACCAGCGTCGAAAATGGTAAGGCGATTCTCAAGGTCGAAGATTCGGGAATTGGGATTCCTCACAACTCAATCACAAAAGTGTTTGACCGCTTCTATCGCGTTGAAGAAGCTCGCTCGCGTGCTACCGGTGGTGCAGGTTTAGGACTTGCCATCTGCAAAAGCATTGTCGAGGCTCATCAGGGTGATTTGAGCGTATCGAGTCAACCTGGCATTGGCAGCATTTTTGAATTACGCCTGCCACCGGCGCCCCAGATGGCGGATCTCAGTCGGTCAAATGACCAACATTCAACCAATCTGCCAGCCAACTAGGATCGCATCGCGGTGGTTCATGCGGATAATATCCAATGCGCAAATGGTATTTGACGTCTAATGGACGCAGGTCATGACGCTCGTAGGGGACAGGGCATCTCATGTCACCTCGTCGAATAAAGAAGCGAACACAAGCCGCGTGTGTGTCGTAACAAATGTCCGTAACAAAACCGATGCCAGGTTCGTTCTGACCGTAGCTGGCAAGTATTTCGACTCCTTGTCCAATTTCCAAATCGATTGTTGGCACGTTATGCCACATCGTCGGCAATACGCGAAGTCGTTTGGCTCCATAACTGAGGTGGTAATAGACCCCGTCAAAACAAAGCCTCTTCAATACTCGGTTGCTCGGAATCAATTCCGCCACAATCGCTGCATCGTCCGCGTGGTACCAAGCGTCGCCAGGTTCAGGCCAACGAATATAGGCTCCAAAATCTCGCATGTCAGGTCGGTATACAAATTCTTCTGCCAATGAGGAACCCTCAAACTTGCATATGGAAATACTGCCTTACGATTTTCTGTCCGATCGATCGCGTCTGTGTTGCAGGAATTGTCTAAGTCGAACGCACTTGTTGCATTCTTCTCACCCGTAATTGCTCAAGCTGATCAGCCACAAGCCAAAACCCTGCCAATAATCCTCCACTAAGGTAGCCAAAAAATAGACCGAGTATTGCATAGCCATAAGCATAGAACACCAACTCAACACCAGAATACCTTTTCGCAGAAAACAAAGTAGCGACTAAAAAGATCGTGGGCAAGCAAGCTGCTCCTGCAACAATTGAGGCAAAGCGAGGAATCTTAGTCAGCATCATTTGACCAATACTTATGGTGCTCACCCAGACGATGATTCCCATACAAGTGAGCGAACTGCCTCCCGATAATCTGACGATAGTGAACATTACCGAGAACACTAACATTCCCCCCAGTAATGAAGCTAAACTTAGTGTTCTGGGGACGTGATAGAGCTTTGGCAATTCCACGGTTTGAAGAACTTCATTGAACTGCACCACAGCAGAGTTTGCCAGCACTGGTGGCTCGCGATGGAAATCGTATTCAATTTTCAAGTCACTCAAATTGGCACTCGCATTACAGTTGCGATGATCAGTCACGCTTGCAGATGTCGCCCCAACCCATCTTTGCTACGTTCGTGAACTACAGACACTTGCTTGGGTACGATTGTATCAAGATCGTGGGCCTACAAATCAAGCCGACTTCAATCCACTGGCGATTCCGTTTACAATCTGCATTGATCATAAAAGCGAACTACCTAGCCGCGCGTCGCTAATCTACCGATAGCCAATCACGGGTTTTTCAGGCAAACCTGCTGCTCGCATGGGAAGAGAACTTGGACTCAGACACATGACAAAAAAAATCACACGCGAGACTTTACCTTCCGGTAAATGCCTGTGCGACTATTGCAATGCCAAATGTTGCCGCTATTTCGCCTTGTCCATAGATCGCCCCGTCGAGCTACGCGATTTTGATTTTATTCGCTGGTATCTACTTCACGATCGCGCCACTGTGTTTATCGATGACGAGAATTGGTATCTCTTGGTGCATACAACATGCAAACACCTGCAAGATGATAACCGCTGTGGCATTTACCATACACGGCCAGAAATCTGCCGAGAGTACTCCACCGATAATTGTGAGTATGACGACGATACAACTTACGACAAATACTTCGAAACCGCTGAACAAGTGGTCGAATATGTGCAAGCTACCGTCCTTTCTACGGATTGGAATAACCTGCGAACTCCAGAACCTCCCCTGCTGCCAATTCTGGCAAGTTAGTGTGCGCGTTCAACTGTAGTTCAGCAATTCACTGTCCTTGTCCGAACTCCCGTTTGGCGAGATCTTCAACAACGCCTCGCGTTTTACGGTCGCAGTTCTTTGATTTCGATTTGAAACAA
>CAZVBC010000319.1:1195-8688 GCA_964625155.1 uncultured Pirellulaceae bacterium | reverse complement strand
CCGACGGCAGGGAAAGTCATCAAACGAATGTCGGATAAAAATCGTCGACAAACCCAAGTTCGTATTCGTCAAACCATGGATCTTCAAAAGTCGGGATGGGGTAATCTATGATGTCCAGGCCATTGAATGGGAAAATCTCAGTTTCCACTTCTGTTGGTGGTTGAGGGGGCATTGTTGGATCAATTGGATTAGGTCCTTGGTCATCACTGATTCCGTCGGCCGACAACACAAAGTCGATCGGATCTAGAGTCCGACCCGCCCGCGAGCGTTTACTGGCACGTATGATGTATTCTCCCTTTGACAGCCAGACGTAGTCTTTAGCTGCCGATTGGCTGGCGCTGGAGATCTCGAGCATGATCTGTTTCGTGCGTGCGTCGTATATGGTGATTTGCACTCCATCGTTCAACGATCCCGACTGAGCCAACAAGTCGAAGCGAAAGAGTTGAGTTTTGTTGACGCGCAGACCCGTGGTGGTGTCTTGCCCAAAACTGACCGAGCCACTTATCAGAGGTTTGGTGGCAGCGATATCCGTTCCAAAATCGATCGACACCACATAGTTTCCACTGGCAAACGCTGACCCTGTTTTGGTTCGGATTCCTAGTACATAGACCTGGCCAGCCACTGGCTGGGCAATCTCAAGCGAGCCTCCTCCGCCCGACTTCTGTCGAAAAAAGCTGGCAACGCGGTCACCGGACGAATTCATAACCACGATATCAAGATCGGGGTTCTCTAGCCCGACAGGTGAAGCGTCGACGTAGGCAACACGAGAGTCGGTTGGAGCCTGAAAGCTGAAAAAGTCTCGATCAGAGGCGTTCGACAGGGCAGATGATATTTGATATCGGGTCTGCGGCAGAAATCCTAGAGGCGTTTGCAGGGCGACCGCAGTTGCCAAAGTGTCGTTCGCTCCATGCTCCCGATCGATCAAACCAGCTTGTGCAAATAATTGGTCGACCGAGACGAAGTCGAGCACTTTAGAATCATCGTCGTCTTCATCATAAAGTGGTGGTTTGATATCCGGCTGTAAGTTGGAAGGGCGATAGTCGAGTTCCAAGCGATAGTCGCCAATCCCAAATACATCGCTGGAATTCCTAGCTACTCGGACGAACAATTCGCGATGATCTTTCAGCGAACCAATTTCTATCTGTAGGTTGTTTTCAAAAATGCTGTCAGCTTTTACATCCGCCAGCTTGACGCCAAACCGATCAAATACCTCCAGTTTGCTCTTGAGCAGACTGATGCCTGAAGCCCAAAGTCGTACGGTAACTTTTTCTTGACCAGCAATTGGTGTGAACCGGTAAAAATCCACATCGCTCAGCGTGTTAAGACTACCGTGGTACACGATGGGCTCCGCCAACGAATGACGTGGCGCTGCGACGATACGCGACGCGGTTCCGCGAGTATTATTGCTTACAGGTTCAAAAACATCTTGACGGCTGCCATACAATCGCCGAATTGCGGAAATATCTGTCGCGGTCAAGGATCCTTTTGGACCTTCATAATTTCCGTTCATGACTGTTCCAGGCAGATTGTTGTCCGCAATTCCTAACGCGTTGCCTGCCTCATGCAATAAGACCGAGAACAGTTCAATGGCAGGGCCTTTTGAGTTTGGCTGGGGTACTTGCACAGCCCCTTTGCTGGACCAATCCCAGAGAAAGAAATTTGTTTGAGTATTCAGCAGCACATCGCCTGACCAAGTCCCAGCTAGTTGCTGAAATGGCAAGGCATTGGCCAGAACTCCGGGCTGTGGAAAAGCGCCCAGACGAAACTCACCGAAGCGTGGGTCGTCGGTTGCCAGTCCAACTGTTCCGAAATCGTCACCGCGATCAGGAACCAGCCCCACGTTAATATTTCCAAACACGGCCCATGTCTGAAAGGCTCGTAACGCCGCTTCTTGCCAAGCTTTGCGATCGGCAACTTGATCCAGAACGGTCCGCAGAGAATTGTCGTAGCCACCCACTTGCGCACTATCGCTCGGGAAACTGACGCTTAATGTCCGTGGTGCGGCCCACGGAATTCCAAACGTAGCCATTTGAAGCCGCATTTCAAGTCGCTCTCCGAGTAATCTGCGAGGCTCGTGCGAGCGATACGACTTGACGAACGAATTATGACTTCTCTTCAAGATGGCACCCATATTATTTCTTAGTCAGAATCCAGTATTCTTGTATCATGCGGAATTCGTGATGATCTCTGAGAGCATCAAGGTCTTTGTCGGACTGCATCAATTCGCCGCCATAATCTTGCTTGACAGCTTTAGCCAAATGGCGCAAAGCAGGACTCATTAAGTCGGGACGTGGTTTTGAGCAAATGGCGTACGCACATGCCACTTGATAATGTGTTTCAGCAGTCATCGCTGCAGGATTGCTTTCCAATTTGCGAATATCTTTGAGCGACTCTTCAATCTCTCCAGATCGCGCGTGAAGAACTGCTCGTCCGCTCAGAGCCTTAGAGAACATGGGACGACTGACCAGTAGTCGGTCGAGGGACGCAATAGCGCGTGGGAGATCATGCAGATACTCGGAATACACGTGAGCCATAGATTGCAAAATCATTGGGTCGGAACCAAACTTCTTTTCCGCTTGTTCGAGATCGTTTAATGCATTCGCTGGATCATCGGGCAATCGAATTAACCCCAATGAGACCCAATCTGCTACGTCCCTCGGTGCGCTCTGTAGGGCGAGTTGCAAGGCTTGGTTGCTTTCGTCGTGCCGCCCTAATTGTTTGAGCGTGCGGGCACGCATGACGAGGGCTCGATTGGACGTGGGTGAGAGTTTCAGGATTTGATCCAGATCATTCAGAGCCCCTTCGTAATCTCCTAGTGCAGTTGACGCAAAATGGCGGTTAGCTAACGCGGGAATCGATTTGGGATCGTGTAGGAGTGCAATCGCGAAGTCGTTGCGAGCTCCTGTGTAATCTCGCAAATGAAATTTGGCCAATCCGCGATTGATATAACAGGTCGAAACCTGCGGCATCAAGCGTGTCGCGATTGAAAACGATACGATCGATTCTCGCAAACTTCCTCCTCCAAGCTGTGCTCGACCAAGCGTCATCCAGTACACAGCTTCTAACGATCCGGAAACCTCCAAGCTGGGTAAGTGTTGATGTGCATCACTGAATTGCCTTAGCGATACTAAGCCACACATATACAGCAAGCGATCCAATGGATCACCAGCAATTCTGAGAGGCTCAAGCGACTGTCGATCGTGGCTTGCCAGATATCGATCGATACTCGAAGAATAAGGATGTACTAAGCGGGCGCATTTCGAGAGCGCCAGTGAATTTCCCTTCACTTCGTCGCCGGGCCCAGCCTGCGTGTCGTCAAGTGTTGACAAAAACGCAATTGCCAAAAGGCGCTGAGCAACGGTGCTGCGTTCATGCGCATTCAAGTACACAATGGTTTTTGACGGCTTCCAGTTTTGTACTCGAGAGGGCTCGTCCAGGCCGTAGATCTCGAGTGCACTTTGAACACGCGCTGACTGTTGATCATCGCGCGCCTCGTCGGCAACCATGTATCCTGCTAAAGCAGAATCGCTGATCAGTTTAAATCGCGCCAAGGTCTCAACCGCCAACAATCGCATCGCACGCTCTCTGTAGCCCAAGAGCGCCGCCGTAATCAATCCTACCACGATTATTGACAGCACGGAAACTGAGCCAACGGAGAACGCACGCGGGTGTCGCGCGACAAATTTCGGAATGCGACTGAACCAAAAATGTTCGCGACAATGCCTTAATCGCTTGCTCTCGCTTTCCTGTTCAACATCTTCGAAAAGCTCCATCGCCGATGGATAGCGATTCGATACATCAAATTCCAAGCACTTGGAAATAATGGCCACCAAGCCTAGTCGGGTGCGAGACCTGAATACTGGTAATGATCTTCGTCGATGTTCAATTGCGGCCGCCAGATCCGAACTTGCCGCTGAGGCGGGCGCCGGATACGGGAGACTACCTTCGACCATCTCATAAAGAATTGTTCCCAGCGCGTACACATCGACGGCTGGCAAGGTATTGATTGGCGACCTGCACAGATACGAATCCAGTTGTTCAGGAGCCATATATGGCAGTGTACCTCCGAGCCAAGCTTCTGTTTCGGTATCCACAGCATGGGACAAGTTAAAGTCGATCAGTGCTGGCTCGCCGTCACTTCGAATGAGGATATTGGCTGGCTTAAGGTCTCCGTGGACGATACCTCGCTGATGTGCATGCGCAAGGGCTGAGCAGGTCCTACGAAAGAACCAGATCGGGAATTGTTCGGAATTAAGGCCGCGCAGTTTTTCTAAAGGCTGTGCGTTAACTGAATTCCAAGAGCGCAGCCAAGCTCGACTATCTCGCGTGGATGGTAAGTTCGCTGCTGATTCTGCCAATGTTGACACATGGGTTACCCGATCCTGAACATTGCGAATGGTCGACACTAAGCTCTCGCCTGTTCGAGATCCCGGAACGCGTTCGGTTTTCAACCAATCCGCTAGTGTCGCCGATCCGTTGTAGGGCATACACAGTAGCCACCAAGGTGCAACTTGATGGAAAGAGTATAACGGCACGATTCCAGTGTGTTGTAATCGCGCCAAGTTGGCAGGTTCGCGGAGTGGACGCGCTACTACTTTCACCGCGACATATCGTCCAGACAGCGACAATTGTCGCGCCAAATACACTTGGCTGAACGCGCCAGAGCCAAGCAGCGCCAACAATTCAAAATCGCCAAGAACTCTACCGACCTCTGGAAATTCGCGATCGTTCGCTGACTGCGAGCTGCGTTCCGAAAGAGACTTGTCGAATGCAATCGACAACGACTCTCGACCTCCGACGGGCATTCGTTTTCCATCCATAAGCTTTAGCGCTTCAATGTACCACGATCGAGACTCAACGGCTGGAATTATGCTCCACCGTTCCGGTGTACATGGCAACCCACGGCTAAAGCGTGCTCGAAAGTCTTCGTAAGCGATGGCCTGCGAGTGTTCGGCAGATAACAGCAGATCCGAGAATCGATCGAAGTAATCCGCTAATCGAACCTCGCAACCAATCGAATATCTTTTGTCGATATCGACTCGCACTAATTCTGTCAGAAAATCTTGCCGACTCTCAATCTGCGCAGACGGCAAAAACGTTTCGAGCAACTCGATGGACCGCACAGTCCAATTCCGCTCGAATTGGTCGATTGCCATGTCCAATTTTGACTGCGATGACGTGGAGTTTGACATACGACGCTACCGGAATACTGCTAAAGCAATTCGTTCATCGCGGCGGCGAGTTTTTCACGCGCGCGTTGCAACTGTCGCTCAACCGTACGGCGACTACGTTGAGTCAAATTGCTAATCTCTTCAACGGAAAATCCTTGGACTCTCATCAACACTGTCTCGCGCAGCCCCTCGTCCACTACTTCGAGACACTCACGCATCGCTTGCTCGAACTCTTCAAGCGTCGTTCCACTTGCCAAAGCATCTTCGTTGTTCGCGGATATCGATACTTCACGCCTAGAATCACGACAAGCGGCGATTTGGCAATTGGCCTTGCGCCGAATCTTGTTGACGGTGATAGTAGCTAACAAGTGCCACAAACTGCCGGCGTCCGGCGCGAAGTAACGCCCAGCGTTGATTCCACGCAACATACTTTTGAAAACGCTTTGAACTATGTCTTCAGGTTCAAAACGATTCGCGAGCCGATCGCCAAGCTGACTACTGACCAACCCAAACAATCTCGCAGCATATCGACTATATAACTCACCTCCTGCCTGGCGATCACCAGCTTGAATCTGACTGACCAACGCGTTGTCGGTCACTGGACCTAATTTAGCAGTCACTGAGTTGCTTTTCCTATTAGGCGATTAACCATTGGATTTGTTTCCGCACCGCAAACGAACAGCAATGTCTCGAACTTCGAGTTCTGAAATCTACGAAATACTCGTAACCGTGACCGGCTCCACATTATCTTGAGATTAAGCCATTGTTATTAATGATTATTGTGAAGCACAAGTAAGTTAAGTCCAAATCGACAGCAATTCCCGCCAACATTTTTTAAACATTTTCGGACTAGGGTATCCGCATTGCGTCTGCAGGTTTTCATGCCACTCTGGCGGTTTCCTCGCATCCTTCGACCTTTACATAGGTGATGCCGCAGTTCTTAGCGCGTGCTAAGGGCTTGATGCGGGCCAACTACGATCGGAGCAGAATTCATGGCATTCTGCATCTTCACCATTTTTGGGAGATCTTCATAATGAAAAAGAACCGGCGCAACACAACTAGCTTACGTGCTGAGATGCTTGAAGCTCGCATGGCGCTAGCAGGAGACGTGGCAGTTGCTTTGGAGGGCGAGTTGTTGACGCTTCGCGGGGACCAGCTTGACAATCAAGTTGTGCTCACGAGAACACTTGCTGGGAATGTAGTGGTTGCTGGGCAAAATGGAACGTTAATCAATGGCTTGCCCTCCGTTACACTTATTCGCCCGACTCTGAATGCGGTCGACATTCGCACGGAGGGAGGAAACGATGTGGTCACACTGAGAAACATGCAAATTGCGAATGACTTAAACGTAGATTTGGGTTCCGGCAACGACCGCTTGAATGCTTCCCTCGCAGCACCAAACTTGGTCGGTGGGAACGCCTCCATACTCGGTGATCTAGGGGCGGATACGATCGCACTAGCCGGTGTGACCGTACGGGAAGACTTAGTCGTTGATGGTGGGCTTGGTGCACTCAATGCAACCCTCTCGGACGTTTCAGTGGACAAGACCTTATCTGTTATTGGGGGTGACGCTAACGATATCGTTACTCTCGCCCGGCTAACGGCTGGAAGCGATCTTTTGATCGAAACTAAGGAAGGGACGGATCGAGTAACGCTTACGGATGTATCAGCTAACGGGTTGTTCGTCGACACTGGTGAAAATGGGGTATTGGGAATTGAGCAAGTCACATTGACTCGTGTCAGGACAGTTGAAGACTTGGGGATATTCACAGGAAAGGGAAACGACACGGTTAACTTGACAGATGTGACCAGTGGCAAGAGTCTTATTGTCAGCACAGACGATGGAAATGATCGCATAGTTGCTACGCGAGTTGCGGCGGCCGTCGATGCCGTATTTGAAGGTGGCGCCGGAGTGGACTTGCTGGACGATAACGGTATTACTGCAGGTGTGCAGAAGATTATCAAGGAATTCGAGTCCCTGATCTAGCGCAAGCTTTCGATTGCCGCTGAGTAGACAAGGAAAGCTTGAGGGATTCGCATTCGTAGTCAAGCTGATCTGTGCTCATCCTGCGAGATCACTCCTTTTATGCCGTGATTATGGAAGACGTGTACCGCAATTAGTTCGGTACACTACACCCAACTGATGCTGCCGTCTTTTATTCAAGACACGCCGGGATGACTGGGTCCGCGAGATGTCCAATCCCGGCGTGAGCCGGCTAGAGCAAGCACTTTCAGTCCGAACCACACGCCGCAGTTATCAATTATCTTTTAATCCTCCGGCTCGACCCTGGGCTGTCAAAAAGTTTGGTATTGCAGAGGGTT
>CAZVBC010000319.1:0-1095 GCA_964625155.1 uncultured Pirellulaceae bacterium | reverse complement strand
GCGTCGGTGTCACCCGTTTAATCATATTTCGTCCCTATCGGGACGATTGCGCGGAATAAAAACTGCGCATCAAAAACTCACGTCAATATCAGATTTTCAACAGCCCGGATCTATACTGTATTCGCCACTTGAGTAGCATCTTGATCGCTGCTTGCCATCGGCTCAGATATCAGCAACTGAGTTCAACCATGGTTGCGTACTCCAACCATCTTCATGAAGGGATTTCAATTGGTTTTGTTGTTCAAATAAGTGGCGATCCAGTTTTCAAGCTCTTCCCAATCCACAGGAGGGAGTTTAGATAAATCGGGACGCAAACGAGTGGCTTCGTGGATATATACGTGTTGAATTTCCTTTTGCGTTTTTTCAGTATTCCAGTGGACTAGCACTCGCACACATTTACCGAGGGAACCTGGTACATCGATCTCGTAGCCGCACAGCAATGGGACGTCCAACCATCCAAGCTGACGGGCAGCTAACGCGGGAAACTCAGCATTTAAGTCCTTGGTGACTGTAAAGATGGCGCTGGCAAGATAGGTTGGATCGATATTATTTCGGCGTATCACCAGCGCAAGTAGTTGGCGAGTTGCTTTCAGAATGGCTTCACGCGAGTTTTCTTCAACTGTTGTCGCGCCGCGAACTCCTCGGCATACCAGGGGCATAGCAGTGATCGTACTTTCTGAGACAATGTGGGGATGAATAAACGGGAATATAGAATTAAGGATTGAGTAACGGATTATCGACTACCGAACTTTACGTTCTGCCGACCCCTGCTGCGAAAGTCCATGAGCAGTTCGGCGCAATGACTGTTTACAGTTTTGCTGGGCTGTACTATACCAAGGAGCCAGGCAGTTGTTCAGACCCACCCTGCATTTGAAACTTACATGACCGAGCAAACAACTTTAAGCGATGCGGACCAACAATTTGACCCACGTGAATTTTCGGTGTTGGTCGTCGATAACGATCGAGCGCACGCTCGAGCGATGACGGAAAGCCTTGAGCGACTCGGGTACCGCTGTACAGTCGCGACCAGCGGACCAGAAGGAATCGCCGCCATCGAGCAGAAGACTTTTAACGGCATCAGCTCGGAGCTAGTGA
>CAZVBC010000318.1:0-8724 GCA_964625155.1 uncultured Pirellulaceae bacterium | reverse complement strand
CTATGTTGCATCAACATTGGCAAGCAATAGGGATCTAAATCACCTACACGGTTACTGTGCGGCAAGCCGGTCTGCGGGCTCATGCCCATCGTCGTCGCCACGCTCTGCCCGGCCCGGACCGCGCACAGACTGCTCGAGCCTCCCAAATGCAACGAAATTACTCGTGCATCCTGACGATTGAGCAGTTCAGCAGACCGCCCGGCGATAAAACGATGACTGGCACCGTGGAATCACCATTTGCGAATCGGCAACGCGTCGGCCCAGGCTTTGGGTAGCGCGTAGCGTCGCCACGCTTCTGGAATCGTGCGATGAAAATCGGTTTCAAAAGCTGCTACCAGCGGAATCTCTGGTACCGTGGCTGCTAATTGACGCATAGCTGCCAGATAAGGAGGATTGTGCGCCGGCGCAACCGAGTTAACTTGTTCCATCGCGCTGAGCACATCTTCATTAATCCGAAAGACTCCTTGCAATCGGCCGCCATGGACCGCCTTGAAGCCAATCGCGGTGATGTCGCTTGCGCTTGACAAACAACCATGCTGTGGATGGGTCAACTGTTCAACGCAAGCGCGCACGGCCACACCATGATGTGGGACGGACATCTCCACTTCGCCACGATAGCTGCCGATCTCGATGGTACAATTACTGGTCGGCGAGCCAATGCGTTCGACTCCACCTCGAGCCAGCTGACGTTCGTCGAGCATATCGAATAAACGATACTTGAAACTCGTCGAACCTAGATTGGCCACTAAGATCTTCATCCCTGCTCCTGCGCCTGCAGTAATGCCATGATCGCAACAAACGTCGACTGATTGCTCTGGTTGTGTGCTTGCGTGGAAGTTGGGCAGGGCACTTGGACCGCGCGTCAAATCAACTCGACTGGCAAGTTTTCCATTGAGCCGTTGGTCCGCAACCTGTCCCTCCCACGTTACCCGAAAAAAGCGCTGGCCAAACCTTCGGCAGGTCTAGGAATTACATGGCTACTCACTAATTCGCCAACTTGCGAGGCTGCATTCGCTCCGGCATCGACTGCCGCGCGCACGCTACCAACGTCTCCGCTGACGATCGTTGTTACCAAACCGCCTCCGATATCCACGCGTTTGACGATCTCTACACTTGCCGCTTTGACCATTGCGTCAGTTGCTTCGACTAGACCAATTAATCCCTTGGTCTCAATTAATCCGATGGCTTTTTGCATAGTATTTTTTCTCTTCGAGTGCTGATGTTGAATTTGGCTGAGAAAGCAAATGAACTTACTGCGAATTAGCTAGAAGTCGGCTCCAGGCATCGATTACTTCCAGTGCAGTTCGCAATTCGAGGCCTGGCAAGCTACGACACACCTCCGCTGGCCGCGCCTCCAACTTTGAGGATTTTGCACAGATCTTCGTGAGGCCTGGCAATCACTTGTACACTAACAACTTCACCCACTCGTCCTGCAGCCGCCGCACCGGCATCAGTCGCTGCCTTGACAGCCGCAACGTCTCCGGTCACGAAAGCCGACACTAGCCCACTACCAACTTTGTCCCAACCGAGAAACTGGACATTGGCGGCTTTCATCATGGCATCGGTCGCTTCAACCAAGGATATGAATCCCTTGGTTTCGATCATGCCTAAAGCTTCAGATATTTTTGCCATTCTGTAGAAACTCCTCGTTTCGAAATGAATACGTTGGCAGAATTGCCAACTGGTTATTTAGTCGCTGCGGTTATTGTCCGGCAGCGGGGTAAATTCACGCGTTGTGTCAGTGTTCGTGACACTTGCAGGGCTGTCCTTGCGGTTTGAGCAAGATTTCGGTCGCTGCGTCCAAGTTGCATGCATTTCCTTCGTCGGTATCAATGTGTACTTCCAACTTGCTGGTCGCATCGGCACGTACCAGCAGGTCTTCGAACGAGACACTGCACTGCGGACTCTTGATGCTCAGCGCCATAAAATCACCGTTTTGAACACCATAGGATTTGGCGTCTTCAAAGCTCATATGCACATGCCGCGCAGCGCGAATAACTCCAGCACTTAGCTCCACTGCCCCTGCAGGACCAACCAGCACACAGCCCGGCGTTCCTTTAATGTCGCCACTGTGCCTCACAGGTGCTTCGATCCCAAGTGAAATGGCATCAGTCAACGCCAATTCAACTTGACTGTGCTTGCGAGTCGGCCCCAAAACACGCACTTGCGGCAGCATCCTTCTACGTGGCCCAACGATCATCACAGTCTCTTCTGCCGCGTAGAAGCCATCTTGATAAAGTCCTTTGCCGGGCGTCAATTTACGACCAACTCCGAACAACTTCTCGACGTGTTCGTCAGTCAAATGAACATGACGAGCCGAAATGCTGACTACCAATTTGCGGCGCGCATCGGTAATTCCCGCCGAGCCACTTGTCTCGTTACCGAGGTAAGCTTCGTGAATGATTTGCCGAACCAGCGATTCGATTTTTGAGCGATCGATAACGGTAGACATGGAAATTAAGAATCTAATATTTGAAGATTGTGTGATGACGCCTTGGCCGATACTTCAGGCTGATCTTTGTTGACCGATCCTACTTTTTCGTCTTTCGATTCTGCAATGACGAGTCTAACGCCCAAGTTTTGGTAACGCTCGTACCAGTTAGTCGGTAACCCTTGATCGCTAACCACGGTCTTGACATCGGCCAACGAACAGAGCCTCGCCAAGGAACTACGCCCAAATTTGCTGCTGTCGGCAACAACGATCGTCTGGTCAGCCGCGCTCATCATGGCGCGCTCCGTTTCCACCAGCAATAAGTTGCTGTTGTAATACCCTCGCTGGTCAGCTCCCGCAATGCTGAGGACCGCTTTCTGAACGTTGAG
Organism: uncultured Pirellulaceae bacterium; assembly: GCA_964625155.1. Lineage (GTDB taxonomy): Bacteria > Planctomycetota > Planctomycetia > Pirellulales > Pirellulaceae > Aureliella. Next base: position 5,904 of record CAZVBC010000318.1, on the reverse strand, counting down.
TGACGCCAGCATCTGATTGGCATATGGTCCTAGCGATACGCCGGTACGGCTATGCACATATCCTCCCAACATCACCAAGTCGACTCGATCACTGGAAGCAAATAAATTCGCCAATGGCAGGGAATTGGTCACGATCTGTAATGGCCGTCCCACCAATTGCTGAGCCAGTTCGTACGTCGTGCTGCCTCCATCAAGTAATACAGTGTCGTGATCGTCAATCAGTTGACTGGCTGCAATCGCCACTTGTCTCTTTTTTTCCCATTGACCAACTCGGCGGTCTTCAAAAATCCCCGCAGAAGCTGTCGGACCGGTGTAAAAAACACCGCCGTGAGTCCGTTGTGCTTCGCCGGCCTCTTCCAGGAAATCCAGATCCCTCCGAATTGTTGATTCACTTACATCAAGCGCCGATCGCAAGTCAGGAATCGATACGAACCCCTGTTTCCGAATCAGCTCTTTTAGACGCAATCGTCGCTGGTCAGTACTGGCACCGTTGCTCAAGAACTCACCTGGATTGAATGAAATCATCCTGGTTTTTGAATGATCTACCAAGCATCATGAATGCAATCTACCACACGCGCGATCGAAATCAATCGCGCAAATAACGCCAGCGAATTACTTTCCCCAAATTAACTCACGGAATCCACTATTTGTAACTAAGTTGCTGTATTTGTCCGTTGGATCTGAGCGTTCAATGTTAGTTCTGAGCGGATAGGACGGATGAGCGGATTGTGAAGGCCAAATGCAGGTATAATTGTCTGCCAGAACGTGACTTGCTCGTTCGCGACGGGACAGTGGTTACCGCTCATTCAGTTGAAATAATATGTACAAATCTGAATTTTTGTCAGCCTGTGCCAGCCCACTTTTGTTGGCTGTTTTAGTCGCCCTGGTTCCTGCTGCAGATAAACCGCGAGTTCCCGCCGATCATGTCGAGAAAATGCGAGCGGGAGCCGAGCTTTTTAGGAAAGCGGTCGGGAGCATTTTGCGCAAGAATTGCTTGGCCTGTCATGGTGGCGAGTCAACGAAAGGGGATTTCGATCTAGCAACTCGCGAAACCATGTTGGCCAGTGGAATGTTGGATCTGGATGCACCTGCGCAAAGCCAGTTACTGGCCGTCATCCGTCATCAATCCGAACCCCATATGCCCAAAGATGCTGCGAAGTTGTCGAACGATGCCATTGATTTAATTGCGCAGTGGATCGAATTCGGTGCGTCATTTGACAAGCCGTTAGTCGAACACGGGGGCGTCGCCGAGAATACGCGGTCTAGTGTTTCTGCGAAAGAACGCCAGTTCTGGTCCTTTCGCCCTCTGAGACCGGTAGCACCCCCTGCTGATGTTCAGTCTCCTTGGGTGCGCAATGCCATCGATCAATTCGTTCTGGAAAAATTGCAGGCAGCTCAACTGACAACGAACTCGATCGCCGATCGTCGACGATTGATGCGCCGTGCATATTTTGATCTTATCGGACTGCCGCCGTCACCAGAGGAGGCGGCCAGCTTCATAGCCGATACCGATGAATTCGCTTACGAACGCATGATCGACCGTTTACTCGATTCACCTCATTACGGTGAGCGATGGGCTAGGCATTGGATGGACATAGCTCGTTTTGGAGAATCGCATGGGTATGAACAAGATTATGATCGTCCACATGCCTTCCACTATCGCGATTTCTTGATCAAGGCGCTGAATGCCGATATGCCCTTCGACCGATTCGTGCAGCTTCAAATTGCTGGCGATGAGTTGGAACCCGAAAATTCTCTGGCTTTGATGGCTACTGGCTTTTTGGGAGCTGGTGTCTTTCCAACACAACTAACAGAGGCCGAATTTGAAACCAGCCGTTACGACGAACTGGATGATATGGTTAATACTTTGGGAAATGCCATCCTTGGCTTGTCTATCGGTTGCGCTCGTTGTCATGCACACAAATTCGATCCGATTTCGTCAATGGATTATTATCGCTTGCTTGCGAATTTTGCCACTACCATTCGCTCTGAGATCGATGTGGATTTAGATCCTGAAGAAAATCTGCGACTCAAACACGAATATGAGCTCAAATTAGCGGCCGCCCAACGATCGCTGGGCGACTTTGAACGAAATGAACTGCAGGTCGAACTTCAGAATTGGCTGGTCGAGTTTGAGCCCAATAAGCGAGATGAATCAACTTGGTCCAGTCTCGCGATCGATGAAGTCCAAGCTTCAGGAAAAAAAATTTTTAAAAAACTAAAGGACCAATCGTATGTTGCACAAGGTGCGGTGCCAGCGAAACAGACGATAGTTGTTACCGCCCACAGCAAGGGGCAAGCGATTGGTGCGCTTCGTCTGGAAGCACTGACTGATGATGCGTTTCCAAAACGTGGACCGGGCCGAGCCGACAACGGTAACTTTGTCGTAACTGGACTTTCTATGCAGGTTATCGATGCCAATTCCAAGCCGCTCAAGCAAATTGAAATGGTTGCAGCACGCGCAACGCACCAACAAAACGCTCAAAACCTAGGCGTCGCTGCAGTCTTGGACAACGATCCCAATTCGGGTTGGGCAGTTGATGGAGGTGGGATTGGCAATGATCAAGCCGCAGTGTTCGATTTAGCACAGTCGGTCCGGTTAGCTGCCGATCAACGATTGCAAATATCAATTCGCTGTGAACATCCCAACGGCAAACACATTCTCGGGCGCTTTCGCCTGTCGGTGGCTGCGCAAGTAGATTTGCCCGCCAGCGTTGGTCCAGTGGAAATACCGATAGACGTGCGGGACGCTTTGCAGCGACTGAAAATGGTCTGGGACATATCTGGCCAAGACTATTCACTTGCCAAAGGTTGGTTCTCGTCGTACCACGAACCTTATGCTCGGTTAAAGAAGGCCGTCGCTGAATTACTGAACGACGGACCACCGCAAAAGCTGTCCAAGGTCCAAGTCAGCACTGAAGGCTTGCCGCATATGCCCCATCACGCTGACGGTCGAGGGTTCCCACACTTTTACCCGAACGTCTTTTATCTCAACCGGGGTGACGTCCATCAAAAGAAAGAATCCGTGCAGGCTGGATTTCTGCAGATCCTGTCGCGTGATGATCACAGCCATGAGATTTGGCAAGTCGAAAAACCGGCAAATTGGACTCGGACCAGTTTTCGTCGTGCCACATTAGCGCGCTGGCTAACTGACGTGCAGTTTGGAGCTGGGAATTTAGCAGCCAGAGTTATCGTCAATCGATTGTGGCAGCACCATTTTGGAACTGGAATAGTCGCAACGCCCAATGACTTTGGTGCGCAAGGAGAACTGCCAACTCATCCAGAACTACTGGAATGGCTGGCCGTCGACCTAGTTCAACATGGATGGCAACTTAAACGTCTGCACAAACTGATAATGACAAGTGCGACATATATGCAATCGAGTGATTACGATCCCGAGCGAGCGAAGATCGATCGCGAAAATCGGTTGTGGTGGAGATTCCCAACTCGCCGCGTCGAGGCTGAGGTGGTGCGTGACACCATGTTGTCTGTTTCCGGTCGATTGGATTCAACCCCTTACGGTCCTGGTTCCCTTGACTCATCCATGCGCCGCAGGAGTATCTACTTCTTCATCAAGCGGAGCCAGTTGATTCCGATGATGGTACTATTTGATTGGCCTGAACACCAAGTTTCCATTGGCCAGCGCAGCAGGACAACGGTTGCACCTCAAGCGCTGGCGCTGATGAACAGTTCAGCGTGTCGCGACTTTGCAGAATCTTTGGCCGAGCGTATCGGTTCGCAAGAATTCTCGTATGCTGCGGACCAAGCGTACCAGTTAGCATTTTCTCGTCTGCCGACCCTGCAGGAAAAAGAGCTAATGCTGCAATTCTACTCCCGGCAGTTATCCAACTATATGGCGTCCAACGCGACTGATGCGAAGCGCCTCGCACTAATTGATTTCTGCCAAGTAGTGCTTTCCATGAACGAATTGATCTATATAGACTGATCAGCCGTAATTAATAGCCCTTGAGAAACTCATGAACAACACGATGCATTGGAGTCGCCGCACATGGTTGCAAAACAGCGGTGCGGGATGTGGGTTATTGGCGCTGGCCGCACTGTGGCAAGTGAAGTCAAGTGAGAACTTAAACGCAGCCGAGGTGGCAGCACGCAAATCCGTCAGACCATTAGCGCCTCGCGCAAGTCATTTTGCGGCCCGTGCCAAACATGTCATTTGGGTATTTGTCAATGGAGGCCCCAGCCATGTTGACACTTGGGACTACAAGCCCGAACTGACCAAATGGAACGGAAAATCGATGCAAGAGTTCGACGGTACGTTTGAGAACACAACTGGCTTTTTTAAAAACTCCGTCGGCAATTTGATGCAGTCTCCTTTTAAATTCACTGCTCGCGGCGAGTGCGGGAAAATGGTGGCGGAAATATTTCCGCACCTTGGTGAACACGTCGATCGCATGGCCTTTATTCATTCTGGCTTCAGCCACTCAAACAATCATTCACCTGCGTTATTCATGATGAATTGTGGCGTACCTCGCATGGGCTTTCCGTGTGTGGGATCGTGGATAACTTATGGACTAGGAAGTGAAAGTGAAAACCTACCCAGTTTTGTAGTGATGAGTGATCCCAAAGGACGCGGATTGCCAAAAGGACATGCTGCCAATTGGAGCTCCGGTTTCTTGCCAGGAGTCTTCCAGGGCACGCATGTTCGTCCAACGGGAACTCCCATAGAGAACCTTGAACCTCCCCCCGGAGTGAATAACGCCGCACGCCGCAGCCAACTTGATTTATTGAGCCAGCTTAATCGACTTCAAGCCGAGAAGCATATTGAAGATTCAGAATTGCAGGCGAGAATCGAGAGCTTTGAACTGGCATATCGCATGCAATCGGCTGCACCGGAGGCATTAGACCTATCCGGAGAGTCCGAGGCAACACACAAGCTTTATGGACTGAATGTTCCCGAGTGTGACCATTTCGCTAGGCAGTGCTTGACGGCGCGACGCCTGGTCGAACGCGGAGTTCGCTTTATACAAATCTACTCAGGCGGCATGGAAAACCAACGATCCTGGGATGGACACGCGGACATCCAAGGAAATCACACTCAATTCGCGGGCGAAACAGACCGACCAGTCGCGGGTTTGTTAAAAGACTTAGAAGCGCGAGGATTGCTTGACCAGACACTGGTGATTTGGTGCGGAGAATTTGGTAGGTTGCCCATTGCCCAAACCGGACAAAAACCAGGACGAGATCACAACCCTCATTGCTTTACAGCTTGGCTAGCGGGAGGGGGAGTTAAAGGTGGCGTCTCGTATGGCGAGTCCGACGAAGTTGGGTATAAAGCGGCGATCGATCCTGTGCACATTAACGATTTACATGCCACGATTCTCTATCTGTTAGGGATCGAACATGAGAAGCTGACCTACAAATACAACGGCAGGAACTATCGCTTGACCGACTTGGGAGGCAAAGTCCTCCACAAGATAATCACGTGACTGGTCTGCCGACCGCAGGATTTGTTACCCGGCCGGTATTTCTAACATGGCTTGCACCGTCGGAATGATTTTTTCGCCACGGACATGCATGGCAGCAATTTTTCCTTCTTTGTCTACCAATATCACGAATGGAATAGCGGAAATTCCGAGTTTCTTAACGATTGGAGTTTCAAAACCGAGAGCATTCGGATTGTTACTACGCACGGTTTGCCAAGGGAAGTTCTTACCTCGAATAAAGTTGTCGACCTCAGCGAGATTCTGATGGTCCACGTTAATCCCCAGTACTTCAAACCCTCGATCTGCCAGAGTTTTGTGCGCTTCTAGAATATTGGGGATTTCATTTAAGCATGGGACGCACCAAGATGCCCAAAAATCAACCAAGACGACCTTGCCACGATACTGAGCCCAATCGAGTGGTTGACCTGTGGTTACCGATACCAAGTCTGCCAAGTCCAGC
>CAZVBC010000317.1:3434-8741 GCA_964625155.1 uncultured Pirellulaceae bacterium | reverse complement strand
ATTCGTTGTTGTACCCGAATTTACGATATCTACCCCAGGTACATGGACAGGAACACAAGCCCAATTTAACAGTATCGTGCTCGCAACTGTTAACCGAGTAAGTAGTACGACCAAAGTGGCTGTCGAGTGGGGAGATGGGTTAGGCGATTTAATCCGTCCTGGTTTCCCTGTTAATAATTATATTGGATTTGTCGGAGATGATCTTGTCGGAATACATTCCTACTCACCGGGATTTTACACCATTCGCATTACAGTCGAGGATTTTGGAAGGCTGGCCGTTGTCGAACGACAAGTCAATATTCTACCGAATAATGGATGGCAGTATGACACATTTCTGCGACCAATTAGTGGCGGGCTTTTGGGCATTTTTAAGAATGAAGAGTTTACGGAAACTGAAATTGCTACCATCCGTGACACAGGCCCACTTCACCTTGGAACATTTCACGACATCAGTATTGCCTGGGGAGACGGAACAACTACCAAGGGAATAGTCCGCCCTGGAAACGCGAGGGGCGAATTCAAGATTCTTGGATCACACAAGTATGACCGCACAGGTCTGTATGGAATCACGGTAGATTATCAAAACCAGGGGTTGAAGGAAAGGTTCGGCGTTACGGCTGTAGTCTCAACTGGCAACTTTGAAGCCGATGATTACTATGAAGAGATCGACTATGGCTATGGCTATGGCGGCGCTCATCCCGACTACATCGGGACGACTCCGGGCACGTACACAGCCACAATAAGTAGGTTCGAGCGAAGTGTTTTTGGGGTAAATACTTCTTTGCAGATTTCCACCATTAACATTCATGGTTTTGATGGATACGCCGGGTATGAAGAGCCGTACTTTCAGTTTTATTATCCTGGTGGGCCATATGAGGTAGCATTGATTGACTGGGGGGACGGTAGTCCCAACTCTTACGCCACTCGCCGACTAGGTGATCATTATTATGCCTACCATCGGTACGACTCTTCGGGTGTCAAAACGATTACTGCCACAATTGCAGGCGCTAGTTTCGTGCGCTATGTATTTATTGGCCCAGAAGTAACCCGTACGCAAACCGTTTGGCCCCCTACGTCGCAATCGCCAGTACCGATTTTCGATTTTACCCGCTCGAGAAGTGATATTTTACCCAACTACAATGCCACAGTTGATTGGGGTGATGGAACAATAGAGACGGCCTACGTTTCAGTCGCACCATTTTTTACGGGACATAGAGTCTCAGTCAACCGTCACCAATATCAATCATATTCTTCACGCGGCATTGCCACTATTCGCGTTAATGATGGCACTGAAATGTTGTTGGAGCATTACTTTGATCCATATGGTGTTTCGTCTGTGAGAGACTTTCCTCTGTCACTCCTTCCAATAGCCCTCGCTGTCAATGAGAATACCGGCGAAATAGTACTCGCCGTGATTGATGGGATGACCGAAGATGATATTCCTTTCATCGATGCGGATATAGATTGGGGAGAAGGGGGCTATCCCCGGGGTGGCATAGTTCGCTGGAATAACTCCACTAGACAAGTTGAGGTTCTCGGTTCCCGAACATACGCGACTGCCGGAGAGAAAACCGTACGCGTAATTGTCACAGGAAGAAGACGTGGAGAGGTACTGTTTTCAAAATCAATGACCGTTCAAGTCACCGACGCTTGGTCTGCTAACGAAGGTACGGGACAGAAGGACGGGACGATTCGTACTGATGAGTTTGAATCTGGCTTTGGTGTCCCCATCGGAAACGTTTCTGTCGGACTCAATACGGGTAATGCAAAGCTGACCCATGCGATCGACTTGGATCAAAGCCCGGGTACTAATGTTAGTGGCAACTCCTACCTGTCGTATAACTCGAACACCATCGATGCTCGGCCTGTTATCGAGACCGTTATCTCCAGTAAACCGAATACGCCGCTCCCGAGCAAGATTGAATTGCAATTGACCTGGGCCGACCGTGATCCCCAAGATTGGGTTGCGTTCACTCCCGATCCCGCAAATCATCAACCTGGTGACAACTATGTCGTCGGTGTTCAACTGGAAGATCCAGTAAAGGTGTCCGGAATCTTCGACTGGAAACTTGCTATCAAGATCCACGTCCCCGGACAAAATATGCCAGTCCTCATCGAGCGCACTGGCCGAGCTGGTGTCGCGGTTCAACAAACCGGTGATGCCGATCCCTCAGACGCCTTTGATACGCGATTCGCGACCGGCGCAGGCTGGAATCTCAACTTCATGGATCGACTCATCTTCGATAACAAGATGAACATTTTGTTGATCACCGGCGATGGACATTCTCGTGTGTTTGAAAAGAGTGGTTCTATATACCTCAGCCCAGCCAACGACTACGGCAAGATGGAGCGCAAAGCGACCAATGGCCTGCCGTATTTTGTTTATACCGCCTACGACGGTTCGACGTATACGTTTAATCATTTCGGAATGCTGACCGAGATCAAACATCCGCAATCAAAAGCTACTACGATCGAATACAATGATGATTGGCGCCCCGTCACCATCACCGCTCCCGACGGCGGCCAGTCAACGCTGGTGTATACGCCTGACGGTGACTACCTGGACAAGATTCTTACTCCCGGCGGCCGCATCATCGATTTGAACGCTGATGCCTCTGGATTACATAGCATTACCGATTCGGCAGGTACACGAGTCTTCGATGTAGACGGTTCGGGCAAACTCGTCCGCGATCGATGGGGTCTGCTCTCCACATCCATCACGTACAATTCGCAAAATGGTGGCGTCGATAAAGTCATTCTCGGCGACCCCAATTCGCCCAATGCATCTTCCACCTACTCTATCACCAGCGCTGTAGCAACCACGCTCAACAGTGCCGCATTCAGCCAAGCCACACACCGCGCTGTGGTTGAATCTCCCAAGCGCTCCGACCAAGATACTTCCCCAATTGTTACACGCTATCAGATCAGCAGCACCGGCCATATCCTGCGCGCCGAGTATCCTGACAACTCCTTTGAATCCTGGCAGCGCGAGGCCAAAGCTGACCAGTCCGATAGGTTTTATGGTCAGGTAACAACTTACACAAATCAGCGTGGTTTCCAAACTCGCTACACTTACCATCCAAATACCAAAGACGTCTGGACCGTTACGCAAGCGTTCGGCACGGCGAATGCGCTCACGACTACGTATACCTACGATGCTCGGTTCCATCTGCCGACGTCGATTCGAACCGGTAACATTACTACCTCGATGACTTATAACGCTAACGGCTTGCTCAGTACCAGCACGAACCAGTACGGCGGGACCACCTCTTATACTTGGTCCGACTATTTCTTAACGCTGGTCTCCGACGCAACGACCAGTACTATTTATGTACCCGATGGATTCAATCGCGTATGGCGCACCACCATCGGAATATTTGGCGGCCGTACGATTCAGAATTCCTACGACGCCAACGGCAACTTGTCGCAGTCCAGTTACGGTTACGTCACGGAACAATTTGTATACGATGGTGCCAACCGACTAACATCCAAAGGATACAAGGACCATCTCAAAACCACTTTCCAATACGATGCATCAGGCCTGCTGCTACTAGAGACGGCGCCGTCGGGCGGCCCGTCTGGCCCCTCGGTCACCAAACATGAATACGATGCTCGCGGGTTTAATTCGGCCACCATCGTGGGTTGGGGCACCAGCATCGCTCAGCGATCCGTGTTTGAGTATTTCGCCGATGGATCATTGAAGACAGTTACCACGCCGTATGGAGTCACCACCTACATTCCCGGCCCCGTTAGTTCGCGCAGGACAACCGTTCGCGATGCACTTAATCGCGAGACCTACAAAATCGTCGATGAGAATGGCAATGTCATTGAGGACGGCGACTGGCTGGGGCGCGTTACCAAGACAGAATACGATGGCCTGGATCGCGTTGTAAAAATCTATCCTGAAACTGTCTACTACGCCGGTCTCTACTCGGAAATACAATACGACTCCAGCGGACGAATTGCCAAGGAAATTGGCGTCCGCGGAAACCAGGTCGAGTACGCTTATACCGACAACAATCGTACGATCACCAAGACCTACGCTAGAGCCGAATCCGAAACGACAAAGCTTAATTCATCCGGCATGATTGTCTCGGAAAAGAATCGCTACGGCGGAGTTACCGACACCTCATACTACTCCTCCGGACAACCATGGATTACCTGGACCACCAACACCAATGGCCAGTACACATCCCATTGGAGGACCTACGATAGCGCCGGTAACTTGGCCACCGAATTCGTGACCAACGCCGATGGCGGATACACTTCAACGGTTCATCAGTACGATACCGCTAACCGAGAGAAGTACACCAGCGTTACCGCACCAGGATACAACCAACAGGTGGCACAAGCGATAACTCGCAAGTACTGGGATAATGGGCAAATCAAGGAATCCACAGACGTCTTTGGGAGAATATCGTCCTCAGAATTCGATGTTTTAGGACGCCCTCTGAAACTGACCGATCCTAGTTCGACCACGACATTCGTGTACAGTGGAGCTGTGAATTCCCCGAACGGTATAATCAGCACCACGAATGCGAACAATACGCTCACCGGCACGACCACGACCACCTATGACGCACTCGGGCGCACCATCAAATTAGAGGGCCCATCCGTCAACAGTATTCGGCCGGTCACCACTACCCGTTATTTCGACTCTCAAAAGTATTTTACGGTTACCGACTCGTTCGATAATGTAACCAAGACTGAGTTGAATACATTGGGGCTTGAATATTCCACATCCTACAACGATGTCTTGTTATCCACCAACGAATATTTCGCGGACGGTCTGCTCAGATTGCAAAGGAACGAGCGCGATAATTCTTGGACAGAATACCAATACGATGGATTTGGCCGAGTAAAAGTCAAGACGATCGTCAATGCGCCAGCGCCCGCAGCTCAAACGAATTACCTGTATGACGATAAGAACCGAAAATTCACGATCGTCACTCCGAATAGAGAAGGTGTCGAATACGAAGTCGATGGATTTGGTCGAGTAGTCAAGGAAACTCTTGGTACCTTCGGTTCGCGCCAATACATCTACACTGCGACGGGCGCACTGGACAAAAAGATCGACCGCAACGGGCGAGTTATCGATTACAGCTACGATGCTTGGGACCGCCCGATAACCGAGGCTTGGTACGAGTCGACTGCATCCTCGAATGCCGTCAAGAAGATTGAAACTCGTTACTATGCCGACAACAAAGTCGCCTCGGTCGTCGACAACAACAGCGACTATCAATTCACCTACGACGCCATGGGAATCGTCGACGACGTCACCCTGAAACTACCCACTGTGCTGCCAAA
>CAZVBC010000317.1:0-3334 GCA_964625155.1 uncultured Pirellulaceae bacterium | reverse complement strand
AGTGGCGGCAAGACGGTTTACGAAAAACAGACCGTGGGCGGCAGAACCAACGTTGTCTGGAAGATCCATAACTACGTCCCCAACGACACGACACCGGTTCTTTCGCAGCGTATGGTGTATGGTGCCGAGGACCGACTCGTCGACGTGGTTTCGGAGAGACCTGGAGTTCCAACCACATATCGCACCTACACTCGCAATGCTCGAGGCGAGGTCATTGGCGTGCAAGAGGATGGCGTCGCAACTGAGTCGTATGCATTTAACGCCCACTCGGAACGGCTCGGAACGACGGAAGGGTATGGTCGGATACTCGATCAAGGTAACAGCGTTTTCGAATACGACAACGAAGGCAATATCGTTGTTCAAAAGACGCACGACATGGCGGCCCGCCAGGAATTCTTTGCTCTGCCTAGTTACGGGCTGGCTTTAGCAAACAAGCCAGCACAATCGCTGACCACCGGCAGCTACCGCATTCGCGTTACGCCTGCCGAGTTTAATTTCATCGGCGGCGTTCCAGCCAGTGTCGCTAAGGCCCTGGTAAGCGTTGAGGTGAGAAAAGGGGGCGTATCAGTGCTCGCTCGCCAGTATTATGCCTTGTTGGAGCGAACAGGAATATCGACACTGGCATTCACTGATCAGATCAGCTACGACCTCGAAGTTAGCGACAATGACACCTATGACGTGTCGACCTCGATAGTTTTGGTTACCGCCGTTGAACGCCCCATCATCACGGACGGTTTAAACTTTTCCGTTACCTCTGGCGAACTCGTGGTCGAACGAGCCTCGGATTACTACTTCAATAAATTCGATCATCAGAACCGTATCGTCGAGACAACTCAGCGTGTGGTCACAAGGAATGCAGATGGGACTCTCAACATTCCGACGGCAACCACAGGCAAGCTGATCAATCGCATTGAGTTCACTTACGATGCACTTGGTAACCGCATCGGCAAGAAGGTGTTCAACGAATCCGGATTCGAGTCAGATCTGGCGTTCGTCCCCGAGGGTGGCAAGACGTTGCTCGAGTACCGCAAGTCTTTTGACGGCACTGCCACACTCGTTCGCGAAAGAATGTACGCCGACGACCAATTGCTGGCCGTCGATTCCGGAGAGATCGGCAACAAGACCGTCTGGGTGCTGCCAGATTATCAGGGCAGCGTCAGCAACTTGTACGCGTTTGGCGAGCACACCAGCACCGCCAGGTACGACTCGTACGGTCGGCTGCACGGACAAGAAGGTACGTTGCTGGGTCAAGTCTCCGTCGGATTCCTAGGCATGGAACTCGACAGCCAAACGCAGCGTTACTTCGCCGGCGACCGCTACTACGATCCATACGCAGGACGCTATCTATCAGAGAGTGCCGGTAGTTATTTAGCCGGCGCCACGAACCTGTACATATTCGCAGGCAACAGTCCAGCAGACCGCAGCGTAGCAGGCGGCAGTGGCATCAACTCCAATCGGCCGATTAACGGTCCATCATTTACGGCTGAATATTTTGCGGCGATGAGTGGCGGTGTGCAAGCGGACGGTATCGATACGTTTCTATACCGAGCCGGGCAAATATCTCGAACGGTAGGCATACTGGCGGGCACGGCTGCAGGCATCATCCCGCTCATCAGCGGCGTCGGCAGTGTTGCCGGAGGAGTGATCTTTGCCGGTGCTGGTCTATACGGAATCGATCAAGCGCAAGCCGGAGTGCGTTCAACTTGGTCCAGCCAATCAGTAGGCAGCATCGGCGGCAGCCTAATCCAATCCGTTTTGGGCAGCGGCACGACAGCCGCCCAAGCAGGCGCCCTAAGCTACGACCTAGCCGGCCTAGCCTTCGGCGGAGCCTCCCTATTGAGAAATCTCACAAAAATAGGTAGGATGGCCCCAGTTAGTGCAGCGACACCATCTGCACGGTGGACCGCAATTCGCGAAGCGTTGAGCGACAACAGCGGTAGATTGCTTACGAGAGCAGAACGCTCAGGCGTCAAGCATACGATTCGACGCGTTGAGCAACTTGGGTATGAAGTCACTGGTTCCGTAAAGTATGGTGCAAATCATGGAATCGATTTGACCTTCAAAGGCGTTGGCCAAGGCACCTCTCGGATCGCGCTCGCAGAAGCAAAAGCGGGTAGAGGATTGGGGTCGTTGGAGGTTGACTCGCTAGGTATTCGTCAAGGAAGCTATCGGTTCTTCGAGACTCGGCTGCAACGAGGCGGTAGACTCGACCTGCTTCAGGAATTGCAATCTGGTAATGCGGAGCTCTTTGGTGGATTCGCACGAAGTGGTAGGTTGTATCGATTCGATCCGACGATATTCTTTGACAACGTAAACTTTAGAAGAACACCTGGCGCAGCAACACTTGTCCCATAGCAGGAAGCAAACGTGTCAAAGAACGACGTGATAACTATGAGTCTTTCCAACGCGAAAGACTGGAAACAAAAAGGTCAACCAATTTGGGTCGTACGTTGCTTGTCAAATGCGATTGTAAATCGGCTTAGCATTGCGTTGATGAACGGAGATAGTCGCGAATCAACGTTGAAGTTGCTTGTTGAGGACGGCTTCGCAGATGATCTTGCTTGGTATTGCGAGGAACTCGCTGCGGTCAAGGCGGGAATCGAAAGCAAGAAGATTCCCGGTTCAGCTATAGGCGGAAACTACCTGGCACTTGTGATGCATCATTTTGCGAGGTTGCTTGGAAGAAAGAGCGAGGAAGAGACGTTGCTTTCCGTAGCTACGTGTTCGGATTCGATGACGATTAGCACGAAACTTTGGCAGGAGTACGGAGTTGGCATACAAGCACTCACCGAAGGCAAGCAATTCACGCCAAAGAAACTAGCAAAACTCAAAGGGCAAGAACCATATTGGCTTCCGTACATCGACTTAGAGGCTAGCATCAGTCGTGGAGCTGAAATTGAAAATGCAGAACGTGTTGTCGATGATGCGTTCAGGAAACGTAATTCGGATGCGTCCATCACCGACGATCAGTACGAAATCGAAGGAAGTGGCAGCCTGCCAATTCGTTGGGACTATCGCAAAGAGTGCATTCTAAGTTATCGCTAGCGGCGCATTCTGAAACCGCCGGGCAAGGGACGTTGCCGAAGTAGTGATGCTTCAAGCCCGGCGGAACCTGAGTGAACGTTCCAATGTTCGATGCTCGAAGCGCGTTGATGGCTTGCGTTGCGAGAAGTGTTTGAACTGAAGAGGGCGTGCACGATGCACGCCCCATGTCTTAGCAGGACGCGTCCCCCGGCTTGAAGTGGATTGGCCCGTAGCGATGTCAAGTTCGGGTTGAATGAGAGGGAGCGCAGCGACACGGCGGTCATGGATGCCGCCGCCAAGACAAAGGCGG
>CAZVBC010000316.1:0-8837 GCA_964625155.1 uncultured Pirellulaceae bacterium | reverse complement strand
GGAATCCGGTCGCGTAAATGACAGAGCCCGCCAAGCGACTGTAGGTCAATGCCTCCGATTCCGACGCATTGAGCTGTTGCAGCATGATCAAGCCACGAGTCCAGGCCAGTTCGAATACGCGATCCGCGAGAATCGTATCCTTGTATTTCTCGATCACGCCGGTCGCAATTGCTTTTGATTCACCTACTCCCGTAATCACGTCGACGGTGACTGTTTCACTGGGTTTAAGCAGGATTGTCTTGCGAACGCTTACCATCGGGTCCAGCGTCGCGCCTTGACTATTGGAGAGAGGACTTCGACCGTCAAACGCCGCAGGCGACGCGGGCGATTTACCTCGACCCAGGAATCGCATTCGATCCGTTTCATACGATGTTTCGTCAACCAGTGTGCCGGTGGTTGTCATCATATGCATCATCCAGGGTGGTTGTTCCTCCGCGGATCTTGGACGACGTGTGCAAAGAATTGCCCCGCTCATAGGCAAAAGCTCTGTTTGCACAAATAGATTGCTGAATGCTGGATGCGATTCATCATGCGATTGAGGTGCCAAAACCACCTCGGCGTAGCTGGTAACTTCGATGCGCCGAACTCGTTCAGATCGGTTGGTCAGTTTCGTTCGTCGAATCTCAAGATCGTCCTCCGACGCTACGCTAATCATCGTATGCATCTCAATTTGTTCGTCGATTCTACGAAACTCAGCTCGTGCCTGCGTGAAGATGGCTTCGTACTTATCTGCGGCCTTCGTCGTGGGCTGCCAAGCAGTTGACCACAATCCTCCGCTGTCCAAATCTCGGATGTAGCAAAAGTTACCCCAGCAGTCCCGTGTTGGATCCTCGCGCCAACGCGTTACGGACAACCCACGCCATCGGCTGTAGCCAGCTCCTGCACTACTGATAGCAACGTGGTATTGGCCATTGGATAAAAGATGGACATCTGCCACCGCAGTTGCTGGATCGGTGATGACTCGCATGGTACCAGATTCCTCCGCCGTCGCAGTGCGAGTCGCGTTGGCTTCGTTTGCATGCGGAAACAGTGGTACCGTATTTCTGGGGACGCGTTCTTGAAGCAACAGCTCCGTCGACCGCAATGCCAGATCCGAACTGAACCGACGCTGCATCGGCTTGTCCAGCAAAACGTAGGCGAACGACAATAGACTCATGCCCGCATGGTGGGCCATGTACTGGCGAATGGTGACGCTATTGGTCCCTGGCGGCAATCGTGAAACGGTGTAATCGATGGCCTCGTAAAAGCCATAAGTTCCGGCTCGGTCTTCACGAGCAAGGCGTTCAAGATTCTTGCAAGCTGCGTCAGGGGATACCATTAATGCCAATGCAGAAGCATACGGTGCAATCACCAAATCCTCCGCCAGCCCTCGTTTTAATCCCAGTCCAGGCACGCCGAACGCCCGATACTGATAGTTTAGATTGAGATCGAAAGCGTTGTACCCACACTCAGAAACACCCCATGGCACACCATGCTGCCGACCGTATTCCATTTGCCTTGAAACCACGGCATGATACGTTTGATCCAGTAGCGTGTGGTCGTAAGTGGGCATAACCAGCAAAGGCATCAAATACTCGAACATCGAGCCTGTCCAACTTAATAGGGCCGGCTCTCCTTTTGTACTTGTGAGTAGTCGTCCCAATGCAAACCAGTGTTCTTGTCCAAGTTGCCCTTGCGCAATGAGTACATAGGTTGCCAGTCGAGCCTCCGAGGCCATTAGGTCGTAGCAGCCCGAGTCGAGTTGGTTCTCGGTGACGTTGAATCCGATGGTAAACAGATCTCGCAGATTGCTTTCCAAGAATTGGAAATCCATATCGGCAAATCCTCTGCAATCATCGGCCAGCCGCTTAAGCTCACAAATTCGATTTTCGGCAAATTCCGCCGCCTCCATCATGGAAGTAGACACCGCGTCCAACCAAGACAAGATTGTTAAGTCTTTGCTGGAGACGCTCGTCGTTCCAGCTATATCATCATGGTTCGCCGAACTCGCCACAGGCTCAATGCGTCCTGTTTCCACAATGAGGAGCCGAACCGAGTCAATCATCAGGCAGACTGATTCCGGCAAGGATGCAATACAGCGAAGCGTCGGGCGTGCTTGGAGTTCTTCGATCTCCAACTGCAGTTTCCTTAGCGACTCAACGATTGCATGTGTCTGTTGCCCCCAGACCAGCTCGGTGGGCATTGCTGGCATCGCCATCGTGGACCACTGGCCCATTGTCTGCAGTTCGGCCAACTGCTCCTCACAGGTTTGCGTAAAAACGTTGCTCCACCGAGCAGTCTCTGTGTCAGCAAGCAAAGTCTTATTGAATTGATCGACTTCATCTTGCAACTTGGGCAGTAGTTCAAGCGACGACCGCAGGTCGGGTGACCGACTTGAAAGAATCGCCATCTGTTGTTCGATACGCCGGGAGGTAGAGCTTCCGACCAGTCTTTTAGCAACGTCGCCAAAACGAGGTGTGATCGTTGCCATTTCTTCCAAAAGGACGTCAAGCGTGTCGTACAGTCCTTCGAAAATCTTTTTGGGCACAATAGACTCATTGACCATCTGATCCAAACCAGCCGCCATCACTCTAAGATGGCCTGCGAGATTGCCGCTATCCACAGTGGAAACGTATCGTGGCATGAGCGGCATTAAGGTTCTGGTGTCGTACCAGTTGAGGAAGTGGCCTCGGTACTTTTCCAATTTACTCAGAGTACCGAAGGTTTTCCTTGTCCGGTTCATTAGCCTTTGTACAGAACAGTATCCGAAATCGGTCGCTGCCAGATCGGCCAACAATGCCATGCCGATATTAGTTGGACTAGTTCGATGCGCGACGGATTCTCTCGGGTTCACATGCACGTTGTCCGGAGGTAACCAATTGCTATCCTGGTTTACGAAGACTTCGAAGTACCGCCACGTTCGTCGAGCCATAATGCGCAAGAACCGACGTTGCGGTGCTTTCAGCCGAACAAGCGGCACCGGAATCGGACGACTTAGCCACCAAGCAATCGATGGCGAAACCAACCAGAAAATCAACCATGGAGCTGCTATCGCAAGTGTATCGGGATTGAAAAGCGAAATGCTCGAGAAAGCGACGAGAGCTACCAAGGGAGCAACCATCATCGTTCGCCAAAATCCAACGAGTGCGGAGTTGGCATTGAGTTCCGAATCACTCGAAGTTCGCCATTCTAGCAACCTTCGTTTGGTCCAGTTAACTCGATAAATAGTGCGAACGATCGCGTCGGAATTAACCTTGACATCATATGGCAAGAAGACAAGGCTGAATAACGACTGAGCAATCGGACGAATCAATGCTTTTACGACGGAATGCAAGTGCGTTGCAAACGAAAGATCGGTCGGTTTGAATGCGAAATCGAGCAACGCAGCCATGATTCTCGGCGCTGCGACTACCAAAACAACGAACCAAGTCGTGGCTAGCGCCGCACTCGAGCCAGCGAATAGCCAGGCACAAAGTAACAACGCGACCGTCGCGATCGGCATGAGGCTCCGCCGAAGGTTGTCGAATATCTTCCACCAGGACAAGGCCGTAATCGGATTACTAACTGAGGTGGAATGGTTCGCACGAATGCGAGGCAGTAACCAACCTGCAATTTGCCAGTCTCCACGGATCCAACGATGTCGGCGATTTACATCGGCCGCGTAACTTGATGGATGATCCTCATACAAAGTTACATCGCTGACCAATGCGGATCGGCCAAAACAGCTTTCAAGCAAGTCATGACTCAGAATCGCGTTTACTGGAAAGTTACCGCAGCACTTTTCGAATGCATCGACATCATAAATACCCTTGCCGATGAAAGAACCTTCACCAAAGAGATCTTGATAAACATCCGATACGACTTGCGTGTATGGGTCGATACTTGGATCGGATCCAACCAGTCGGACAAACCAGGATCTTCGTGAGCTGGTCATGCTGATGGCAACTCTCGGTTGCAGGATCGTGTATCCGGCAGTTACCAATCCGTTCTTCGGATCGAATCGCGGGCGGTTAAGAGGATGCGCCATTGCCTCAACCAACTTGCGGGCTGCGTCTCGCGGGAGCTGAGTGTCCGTATCGAGAGTGATCACATACTGGATTTGCTTTAGATCCTCCAGATTTCCGCTAGAACTCGAAAAACGGTCGTTAGCACCCCGGAGGAATGCATTGAGGTCGGCAAGTTTGCCGCGTTTTCGCTCAAACCCCATCCAAGTTCCTTCGGACTCATTCCATTTTCGATTTCGGTTCAGCAGAAAGAATGTGTCGCGACCATCGCGTCGATAGTCTTGATTGAGTCGATCGATGCCGCGTTGCGCGTGCGCGACGAGTTCCTGGTCGCTGGGCATTACTTCAAGATCGGCATCCAGGAAATCAGTCAATAAAGCGAACTGAAGTGAAGCATCACGGTTGGCGAGATATCGAATCTCCAATCCCTCAAGTAGACGATCTATCGAGTCGATTCCGGAAAGCATCGAAGGAACCACCACGCACGTGCGATGCTCCTCAGGGATACCATCCCGAAAGTCCATTCTTGGTAATGCCTGGGGGCGCATCAGAATAGTACATAGCCAGTTGACCAATCCAAGACCGAATTGAATTCCACACATCAGAATCGGGATCGCGATCGCCAGTAGTAACCATCGCGAGCTAGAACCCCAATCGCCAAAGCCAAATAGTCCCGCGATCCCCAGCCAAGTAAAAAAGAGCACGGCCAGGATGTAGATTGATAGCGGGAATGCTCTCCGCAGTTTGTCGAATACCACGGAAGCGGTGAGTCGCATTTGCACGAGCTTCTCGAGAACGGGTCGGCCGCTATCGACGAGATAATAGCCAACATGCCGCGTGTGCAGGTTTGTGCTGCTTGCCGCTTCATTCTCCGATAACTGAATTGCCCTAAAGGCCACATCGAATTCGGTGAGCTCCGAACGTCTCGCCATCGCTTCGACGGCGTGCCTATATCGATTTCGTGTTTGAAAGTCCATTTTCGGGTAGATCCCAGCAGGATCTCGATTGAGGGTTTGCTCAACTAGACTTTGAGTTGCAACGAATTGCGGCCAATCGTGAACGCTCAAAAAGCGTAGACTGGTGATACAGTTTCCAACAGATATCTGCTCGGCAGCTTGAACCTGTCCTTCATTGAGAACGAGTTGTTCGGTAGACAGACCGGAGTCGTTCAGTCGATGTTCAAGCCAACTGTGAACGATCACAAAGCTTGGATTTTGGCCATGTAGATGGCGGGTCAAGTCAGCCAGAAAGGCACCGGAAAGTGGAGGATTCGATCGAGCCATATCCGCCAGCACTAGAATCAAATCGGATGGGCATTGCTCGACTGTAATTATCATCTTATCGGCCCAATCTGATGCCAAGTCCCGTTCCTGTCGTGCGATTGCAATTCGACTGGCAATCCTCCTCAGGTTCTCGATCAGAGCGAGCCGAATCATCAGCGGTAAGGCCCAAAGTTCGCCCAATTGAAGTGGCACTACGGACTGGTAGGCTGCGATGAACCCGTCCAGAGCCTGCGAGTCGACGCGACCATCTGTGTGCGAAATCAACTCAAGAGATATTCCGTATACGCGAGGGAAGTCAGCAGCCGGGCCTCCGGCCAATCTCGGTAGTTCTTGGCTATACGAACGGGGGAGAAGACGACGAGTAGAATGAATTTGTTCCTCTAATAGATAGAAATTATCGAGCAGCCACTCTGCTGCTGGGTCGATTCTGCGGTTCTTAGTGACAGCAGCCGCAACCAAATCATAGGTCGTTTGAAGCACCTTTTCGTTTTCAGTGAGCCTATTGATGAGCTTGTCGGCTACTTTTCCAACGGCGAGAGAATGCGAAGAGGCTAAATGACCCGCATACCGCTCCAATTGATCGGCACTTAACAATTCATCGCGTAAAGGGCGCTCCGGAAAATCGGACTCAATTGAGGTGCGCGGAAGCACGCAAGTCGGGTAGCTTGACTTGGGAGCAGAAGTGTCTGTCATCGCGGTCCAAAAGTTAATTGACTACCCGCCGAATTGTACCGGCAATCGGTAACATCCATGAGCACAATTGGGAGCTGTATGTTGCTGCGTTCCGGCATTAATGCATCGGCCACCGTCTGCACAGGGCGGTCGGAATAGACAACTTCCACACAGTTTAAAATTGCATCAATACCCTTCATCCAACGGACGGCTTCCTGCGTCAGTTGCTTCAAATAGAAGGATGTGACCTGGCCTCTCAGGTACAAAACGCCATCGCGGAGTTCACATCGAATGCAGCGAACGTCGGCATAGCTGCTAGAAAGGACGAGTTGTTGCGCGAGTCGAGTTTTTGTTTGAGAGTGCTCGATGTCGACTATTCGTTTCGTGTGGATTTTGGGGCGGTTGAGCATGAGCGGCAGATTCAATGTATTGGCTCCTGGGCCGTTCGCTGGAGGTCACAATTTTTCTGAAACTTTTTTCATCCGACTGCTTAGGTCGTATTATCGGTCACCAATTATGCAGTTCGACGTGAGAGATCCCATCGAGGACGAGCCAGTTTTGGTATGGCGGAATCCACTAGACGGGCGGCTTGCAACATTTGAACCCCTCTTTCGAGTTCGGTTTGCCAAGCCAATTGAGAAATGGGAATCGTCATCATGTAAAGTTCGACCAGCCAAGTGCAATAGATTGGACGAATGCCCTTACACTTTTCTCCAAAAGCGACTGATCGCAATTGTGCGAGAAGACTCAGAAAACACTTTGATAATAAGGAGGCCGCTGAGTATCCCTCCGAGTCTGCAGAAAAGTATGGGGACAGTCGCTATCGGACGCGTGGAGTTGCCTTGGCGCCACTACAGAGGTGCGTCATCACAGAGGATACTTGGACCTCTCAATTCGGGTCGTTCGACCGCAAGCTTCCGTCATTTGAAGTGGTCTCGGGGTATTCCTACCAATAGAAATCGATAGTTCGCCAGGTCTGCAATTCGCGAGCGACGCTCACCAACGACTCTAAAGAATTTTCCGTCGGACCTTCGTCCACATGCAGACTTTGCGTGTAACCCTACAGATAGGGAAACGTGGTTTGCGACGTCTGCGATTCAAAGCGATGAGCCACCAACGATTTCGATGATTTTTGCTTCTGCTTTCGCCAGTGTGCGTGCGGACTGAGTAGTTCAGGGGATAGAGGGTTATGACTTCAAAACGTCTGTACCAAAGAAAACCTTGCAAACCTTTTTGGGACGTCGTCCGCGCAAATTGCATAGATAGTACTGGAGAGGCTTGCTCTCACGGTGCTGCGCCCCAGATCAACACTTTAGGAAGCTATGGAACATGGACGCAGAGATCGAGGAAGTCACCAAAGAAGCTGAGATGCCGGAAGAGCTCGCAGCGGAATGGGCCAAAGCGCTCGTCAGACTGCACGCCAAGATCGTCAAGCAGGCAGAAGAACACTATTCATAATTGGAAGAAACGGCAACATGCGAAAGCAACTCCGATACACATCGGTGATAACTCGTTCGCTACCAAACGTCCATCAACTGTTCACGCGACTCAATGCGCTTTACGACGGTTGCCGACCGGTCACTACGCAGCGATTGGCCGAGGTCTTTGGCGTCGAGCCTAACGCAATCATTCCCGTACTCCACCGAGCAGAACAGCGTGGAATGGTTCGCAGTTGTCAATGTCGCGGATGGATTCCAGTCTCGTAGCCTAGGCACATTCCATGGAATCAAGTCTACAACTTGAACCGAAATCGACAGACATCGAATCTGCCGACAATGTGCATCCAGGGGTCACACTGTTAACCACGTTGTACAACGAAAAAGACCTGTTGCTGTTTCGGCCGGTGGAAACATGGACCGAAGGGGATCGCAAACGGAGTCGCGTGGACTATAGCCATGTTCGATATCGGCATACCAACCGCGATGGCTTGCAACGCTTTATTAGTAACTTCGATTTCGAGTCTCAGAAGGAATTCACCAATCAATTCTTTGGCGTCTGTCCGCGAGTCGCTGACCAAGGCCGCTTTGATCTAGCATGGCAGATTCGAACGGTTCGCTGCTTGTGGGCCGACATCGACAACTGCGATGTTTCAGTCGCACTCGAGCGAGTTTCATCAGCCGCACTGCCTTATCCAACGGCCGTCGTCAACAGCGGCAACGGTGTGCACCTCTATTGGAGACTGGAGCAACCCTTTGTCATCGATGATGCGGGGCCCGCAATTCCCGTTCACATCGAACCGATCCAGAGTGGCGATTTGCGAAAGAGAGCCCGTCGCTATGTGCTTGAAGGTCGTGATCGCATCTACCTGGATCAGCGACATCACCTAACCAAGCTCAGCCCCAAAGCTCTTATGATTCAAGACATCCTATCTGGCCTTGCGGAGGCTATTGGTGGCGATCATACAACCGACCTCACTCGATTGCTGCGAGTGCCTGGTACTTACAACCGCAAGGACCAACGCAATGGTCGCCAGCCGATATTATCAGAGCTTGTCGTATGCGATGCCAACCGTCGTTACACGCTCAATGCGTTCGCACTGTTCCATAAACCAAGCGTAACCACCAAACGCCAACGCGACATAGAATCGATGCCGCTACCAGCCATTCGTAAGTCAACAGCAGCGAAGACCGACAAGCTTTCAGAATGTATCGCTGCCTGCACCATTGCTAGCGAAGGTTCGAGATCCGAAACCGACTTCGCGCTTTGCTGTTATGCGATTCGCAATGGATTCGAGGACGAGGAGGTTTGGCAACAGGTCGAATCGGTTGGCAAGTTCGCGGAAGTCGGACGCCCGTATTTTGATCGCACCTGGTCCAATGCTCAGCACCATGTTCGCACTTCGCTCTACGACAAACTGGAGCGTCGCGTCGAAAAGGCCACCGAACGCCTGACGATCGCC
>CAZVBC010000315.1:0-8882 GCA_964625155.1 uncultured Pirellulaceae bacterium | reverse complement strand
CCCCGGGAAGGTCGAGCGGTTTATTCTTCATATCATCGATTCGCCCGCTGGCCAGGCGCTGCGCCTAAGATTGCGGACGACTCAGACCAGTATTTTTCCGCCAAAAAACACCGCGCAAAAGAACCCAAGGCTCCTAGTATTGAAGAGCCCGTTGTACCGACTGGTACAAACTACTATTCGCATATACTTGCAATCGTCGTCGTGCTATTTGTGTGCTTGGGGGTGGCTGGAGCAGTCCAGGTATCTCGCCAAACAAATCTTGTATTGCATCCAGCTTACGAAGCCAGTTTGTTGGACAGTACGCTGGTCGCAAACAAGTTACCCCAAGACTTCGAGGGTGCGGTACAGTCAGATTTCCGCAAGTTGACGCGCCCCTCCAACAGCTTTGAAGGGGAGCACTCGGCAACGTGGCAATACAAACATCGCGTGGGCAATGTAGTGATGTCGCTCGATTTTCCCTTTCGTGGTTTTCATGAACTCTGGAGATGTTACTTAGGCAACGGTTATGAATTAGTGCGTCCTCCACAAGAAGTTGCGGAGCAAATACGGAAGGCGGCGAGTACGTCCTCAAAGAAAATTAATTGGCCAGTATATAATGCGATATTTGTGAATGACCTAGGGGAATATGGCTATCTTTGGTTTTCTATGTTGGAGGCCAATTTTGATGAGAACTCCTCGGGAGTGGACTCTGGTCTGCAAGGGCGATTACAGCGTTACGTAGGAGAAATAACTTATCAATTTCAACTGTTCGTTGAATGTGGCGATGCGCTAACAGCCTCTGATGAAATTGCTATTTTGAAAATCTATAACGATGGCGTGCATAAAGCACTAGGAATCGTTAAGGAATTGGATGCCTCTTTACACGACGGAAAGGCTGAATGACTCGAGCTACCTACATATCTGAATCGGGAACGAGCGCCAGAGCATGTGTGGAATAGCGCTAGCTTGGACTCGGAGCATAGGGCAAGCGGCAATTACGTGTGTCCGGATGCAGGATATGTTGTTGCATCGTGGCCCCGATTCGTGTGGCAGTTGGCAAACAAGAATCGGCGCCGGTGAATTGGCAATGGCACATCGTCGGCTAGCGATTATTGACCTTACGGACGCCGGACATCAACCCATGTCCGATCCGAATACGGGTAATGTGATTATCTATAACGGAGAAGTTTACAATTTCCGTGCTTTACGAGAATCGCTAGTAAGGCTTGGCGAGCAATTCCGAGGGAACAGCGATACTGAGGTTATACTTGCAGGATTTCGCCGATGGGGAACGGAGTTATTCAATAAGCTGCACGGTATGTTCGCTTTGGCGATCTTTTGGAAAGAAAAGAAGCGATTAATTCTGGCGCGTGATGGGCTAGGCATCAAGCCACTTTACTGGAGCCAAAATAGTGAAGGAGTTTTTGTCAGCTCTGAATTACAAGCTTTGCTGCGCAGCGGTGCGATTAAAGCAGAACCAAATCGAGCCGCAATCGAGACGTTGCTAGCGTTTGGTTCAGTTGCGGAACCGCTTTCCATGGTCGCTGGCGCAAAAATGTTTCCCGCTGGTAGTTTCGTTGAGATGAATCTCGAGGCGGGGCCACACTTAGGCACTCCTAATGCATTTTGGACACCAGAGGTTAACTCTGTTGAATGCGATCAAGGCGTCGCGGTCGATCAACTGACAAGAATTTTGGGGCACAGTGCAAAGACACATTTGGAAAGTGATGCCCCGCTCGGAATATTTTTGTCTGGCGGTATCGACAGTACCAGCTTAGTCGCCCTTGCAAAGCGTGTATCAGCAAGATCGCTCACAACACTTAATGTATCGTTTCCTGAAATTACAGATCTCGATGAATCCAAGATAGCGACCCAAACTGCGAGGGAGTTAGGTACACAGCATGTCAGCATTTCACTATCGGATAGTGACTTACTAACATGCCTGCATGATTTCAGTGCTAGTATGGACCAACCAACGCTGGATGGACTAAATACTTATATAGTCTCTAAATCCGCCAAAGACGCAGGCCTGAAAGTCGTGTGGTCTGGATTAGGTGGTGACGAATTGTTTGCGGGTTACGATACCTTTCGGCAGGTACCAACCGCTTACAATGCACTAAAGTATTTCCGCAAAGTGCCAAGCAGTTGGCGAACCGGTTTGACCAATTGCCTGCTAATTGGTCAGACTAAGAACACGAGGCTCAAAGCCATGGAAATGGCAGGGGATTTGGATGATTTTGTTGGTTTTGCACTAAGGCGTCGACGAGTTTTTTCTGATTCCGAACTAGCTGCAGGTGGTCTAACACGTAGCGAATCCCTCAATCGTTGGCATTTGCCATTGGAGTTTGCGCTCCCACCAGCATGTTTTGGCGAAGACCTGATCACAGCGATGTCGGCCATTGAATTAAGTGTCTACATGCGAAATACATTACTGCGAGATGCGGATGTATTCGGCATGGCGCATAGTATAGAGATTCGGGTGCCGCTGCTTGATCGGCCACTTGTGGATTATATGATGAAGATTCCCGGGTGGATGCGACTGCCACGTTCCACTGTCTCCAAACGCTTACTTGTGGAAGCCGTTCATGACGCTCGGCTTGACGAGATTAGCACGTTATGCAAGAGGGGATTTGCTTTACCATACCGGCAATGGATGCTTGGACCATTCCGAGAACAATTGGATTGCGGATTCAAGTCGCTGAAACGATTTGAGATATTTGATTCCAAGTGGCTGCAAAATTTCTGGAATGATGGAAAGTGCCCTCCCAATACTCCCTGGAATCGCGCATGGATATTGGGCATGCTTGGGTTATGGATGGAAAAGCATCTAAGTAATTAATGTACGATGGTGGGATGTATTTTCAATTAACAGGGACATGACCGTTCCCTGACCGCTCATATTTTTTGTGACATTTTTCGCAAATGATTGATGCGTTACGCAAGCACGGCATAACGCTACGTGAATTGTAGTCCATGAAACAAATTCTTCAGAACCTGGGTACCGGTGAAACACTGTTGGCTGAAGTCCCTTCACCTCAGCGTCTGCATGGTGGAATGCTGGTCGAAGCTCGACGCTCTCTAGTCTCGTTGGGAACTGAGAAAATGTTGATCGACTTCGGCAAAGCTGGCTGGATCGCGAAAGCTAGGCAGCAACCCGACAAAGTAAAGCAGGTACTCCAGAAGATTAAAACCGATGGTTTTTGGACAACACTGGACGCCGTCCGAGCGAAACTTGATCAGCCAATACCGCTTGGATATTCCAATGTTGGCGTGATTGTCGAAAGCGAGCCTCAATCAGCCTGGCATTTAGGTGACCGGGTGGTTAGCAACGGCCCGCACGCCGAAATTGTGACGGTAGCCGACAACCTTGCAGCTCGCATCCCGGATGCAGTTTCCGATGAACAGGCAGCGTTTACGGTGTTGGGCGCAATTGGTTTGCAGGGAGTGCGATTGTTACAGCCGACGCTGGGGGAACGCATTGTGGTTTCCGGTCTGGGTTTGATAGGGCTGCTATGTGTACAAATACTTCAAGCAAATGGATGTGAGGTGCTGGGTATTGACTATGACTCCAAGAGGCTGAATCTTGCCAAAGAATTTGGAGCACAGGTTGTCGATTTGTCGTTGCATCAAGATCCTGTTGCTGAGGCTCAAGCATGGTCGAAGGGAATTGGTGTTGATGGAGTATTAATAACAGCTTCAACAAAAAGCGATGAAGTCGTTCACCAAGCAGCCAGCATGTGCCGCAAGCGGGGGCGAATTGTCTTGGTGGGAGTGGTTGGACTTAATCTAAGAAGGGCTGATTTTTACGAAAAAGAATTATCATTCCAAGTTTCATGTTCTTACGGGCCAGGTCGATATGATCCAGTTTATGAGAAACGAGGCCTAGACTATCCAGTTGGTTTTGTTCGTTGGACCGAACAGCGGAATTTTGAGGCCATATTGCAACTCATGGCTACTGGCAAACTAAATGTATCGCCATTGATCAGCCATCGATTCGATTTCACGGACGCTCTCCAGGCATATGAGGCAATTGGACAAGGCAACGCCTTGGGAGTGATCCTGAATTACTCGCACGCGGAACAGGGAAATCATAAAAAGCTGGGACGTATCGTCTCGTTAGTACCCGGCGGTTCATCAGGCAATGCGAAGCCCTCGATTGCGTTCATTGGAGCTGGAGGATTTGCAACGCGGATGTTACTGCCGATTTTGTCCAAGTTCTCGTTGCAAAGGAAAATTGTCGTTTCCAATTCTGGCGCCACTGCAACACATGCCGCAAAGAAATTTGGATTTGAAGCTGCTTCGAGTGATGTCCGAAGTACGCTGGGCGACGCAAGCGTGGATACCGTGTTTATTGCTACACCGCATAACAGCCATGCAGACTTGGTTTGCCAGTCACTTGGCGCTGGCAAGCATGTTTTTGTTGAAAAGCCTCTCGCTCTGACATTGGGTGATTTAGGTAGGGTAGAAAAGTCTTGCAGTGAAAATCCGAATTGTTGCCTAATGATTGGATTCAACCGACGATTTTCGCCTCACAGCCGCCAAATTGCCCAGTGGCTGCGGTCTACGCCAGGTAGCAAGGCAGTGGTAATCACCATCAATGCTGGACAAGTCCCCAGCGACCATTGGGTGCAAGATCGCAACGTCGGCGGTGGAAGAATCGTCGGCGAGGGTTGCCACTTTATTGATTTGGCGAGATTTTTGATTGGATGCCCAATACAGACAGCTTCAATTAACTTCTTGGGATCATCGTTTGCGGCACCCAGGGATAGCGCGGAGATTAGTTTAGCATTTGAAGATGGCTCGGTCGCGACTGTCCACTACCTGTCAAACGGCCACAAATCCTTTCCCAAGGAACGCGTTGAAGTGTTCGCAGGTGGAAATGTCATTCAATGTGATAATTTCCGAATTTCCAAGAACTTTTCCTTGGGGAAGACTTTTAGGACTCGTACGCAAGATAAAGGCCACCAAGAAGAATTGCATGCATTTATTAAATGCATTCGACAGGGTGGAGAATGGCCAATTCCGCTACATGAACAAATTGAAGTGTCACGTATTGCTGTTGAATTAGCAGAGCAAAGTTAGTTGCACATGAAAAGAATTGTTGTCGTCGTCGGTACAAGACCCGAAGCGATAAAGATGGCGCCGGTTGTTATGGAATTGCGAAAATCCACGCAACTTCAGCCGATTCTCTTGTCGACTGGTCAACATCGCCAGATGCTGGATCAAGCGCTGGCTGCGTTTGGATTAAGGCCTGATTTTGATTTAGCTTTGATGCAACCGGGTCAGACACTTCCAGAATTGACATCAAGAGTCTTGTTGGCAGTAGGTGACTATCTGACGAAATGTAAACCCGACGCAATCCTTGTACAGGGAGATACGACCACTGTCCTAGCGTCGGCTTTGGCTGCAGCATATGCCCGCATTCCGCTCGGACACGTTGAAGCGGGCTTGAGGACATACAACTTTGACGCACCCTGGCCCGAAGAAATGAATCGGCGACTCACATCGCCGCTTAGCCGATGGTCGTTTGTACCTACGCAAAAAAGCAGGGAGAATCTTCTAGCAGAACGGATTCCTGATCACCAATGTATCGTCACGGGGAACACGGTAATCGACTCCCTTCTTTGGATGCGAAATCATCTTAGATCGCAAGAAATTGAAAGTCACGTTGTGGCCAGGAAACTGTCCATTCCTCAACAGTTTGCAAGGGACTATCTGACAGATAGTGGACGACCTTGGATTCTTGTAACTGGCCACCGACGCGAGTCGTTTGGCGGTGGGTTCGATTCGATATGTCAAGCTTTGTTGCAATTGCTAGATGATCACAAAGAATTAGGCATTCTCTATCCTGTACATCTTAACCCCAATGTGCGCGAGCCAGTGGAGCGGTTGTTAAGAAATCACGAACGCATTGCATTAATCGAACCGGTTGGATATGAAGATTTTATTTGGCTAATGGATAAATGTAAATTTATTCTCAGTGACTCAGGTGGAATTCAAGAAGAGGCTCCCAGCCTGGGCAAGCCGGTTTTGGTTATGCGCGAGACTACAGAACGGCCGGAGGGCGTGGAAGCCGGAACGTGCCGTTTGGTTGGTACCAACTCCAATAGGATTTGTGACGAAGCACGCAAATTGCTCTTGGATACCAAAGAATATGCACGCAGAAGCGCTTTGGCCAATCCGTACGGCGATGGCAATGCAGCTCAACGAATTCGCGACGTCCTTGAACGTGAGATTGCTCAGTGACTGATAATTTTGATATTTGTGTAATCGGTTTAGGTTATATTGGCTTACCTACGGCTTCCATTTTTGCGACAAAAGGGAAGAGCGTGTTGGGAGTCGATGTGCAAAGTCATGTTGTAGATACCATTAACCAGGGTCGCATACATATTGAAGAACCCGATCTCGATATTTTAGTGCGAGCCGCAGTGCAGAGTGGCAACCTCCGAGCTTCCACCAGTCCCTCCGCCGCATCGGCCTACATCATCGCTGTACCTACACCTTTTAAAGAATCATCTTCCGGAAGAATGCCAGACTTGAGTTTTGTCGAGTCGGCTTCAAGGTCAATTGCCAATGTCATCAAGCCAGGAGCATTAGTGATTCTTGAGTCGACCAGTCCGGTAGGTACGACAGAATTAGTTCGCGATTGGTTGATGGATGAACTGAATGGTAAATACTCAGCAAGCGACTTTTATTTCGCGCACTGTCCAGAGAGAATCCTGCCTGGTCAAATGCTCAAAGAACTGGTTTCGAACGATCGGATTGCAGGTGGCTTGACAGTCGAGGCAAGTGAACGGGCAAAACAATTATATGAAACATTTTGCTCAGCAGAGATTTTTGTTACGGATGCAAGGACGGCTGAGCTAGCTAAGTTGACTGAGAATTCATTTCGTGATGTCAATATTGCGTTTGCTAACGAATTATCAATAGTCTGCGAGGAATTAGGGATTGATGTATGGGAGCTTATTCAGCTCGCCAACCGACATCCGCGAGTCAATATTCTCAAACCTGGCCCTGGAGTGGGTGGTCATTGTATCGCAGTGGATCCCTGGTTCATCGTGTCGGCCGCGCCACAAAAGGCGAGATTGATTCGAACAGCCCGAGAAGTCAATGATTCAAAACCGAATTATGTAATCGAACAAGTTCGCAAAAAGGCGGCTAGATTCCGCGATCCAGTTATTGCCTGCCTCGGCTTGACGTTTAAAGCAGACGTGGACGACATGCGCGAGAGTCCTGCACTCCATATCGCTGAAGCTATAGCTCAAGAGAAGTTGGGGAAGATCATCGTGGCTGAGCCTCATGCTCGAACTTTGCCTCATTCGCTCGCAGGTTGCGCAGTCTTAGCTGGAGCGGAGGAGGCTGTGCGCGCTGCGGATATTGTTGTATTGCTCGTCGATCATAAGCCATTCAAGTCAATTTCCAAACGATTGTTGGAACAGCGCGTCGTCATTGATACGCGAGGTTGTTGGGCGTAGCATCCGTGCAGTTCGGCAGGCTGATTCGAACTGTTCGTTGGCTCAAACGCGGACAGATACTCAACCAAGTTCTGTTTCGCCTCCGTAAACGGCTGGAGAATCCGGCCCATCTCACCAAGCTACAGCCAAGATTTTCTCAGTGGCATCTGCGTGAACAAGTAATTGTTCCGCAAGTTTGGATGCCGGTTCCCGCGCAAGCTTTAGAGCACCTACGTGAACGAAGTTTTATATTTCTGAACGAATCTCGGCAAATTGAGACTCTTGGTAACTGGGAGCCAACACAAGCATCGCGACTTTGGACCTACAATCTTCATTATTTTGATTGGCTATGGAGTTGCCTCGAGCCAAGTGAAACGGGGTGGGAAGTTGCACAAGCTCTCACAAGTGATTGGCTAGCATCCCATTTGCCATGTCGAAACGCAACCGGCTGGGAGCCGTATCCTTCAAGCCTGCGTCTTATGAACATGTGCCTAGTTTTTATAGGTGTATGGCGTGATCGGCTGAGCACAACTGAGTCGTTTCAGAAAGAGCTCATCGATAGCATATGGCGGCAAGCCTGGTGGTTGGCGAGCCACTTAGAATATCACCTCTTGGCAAACCACTTGCTGGAGAATGCGGCAGCTCTGGTCGTGGTTGGCAAGTGCTTTGCAGGTATGGATGCTGAACATTTTCGGCGACAAGGCAACTCGCTAGCATTACGTGAAATGCGTGAGCAAATCTTGCCGGACGGCATGCACTATGAGCGATCACCCATGTACCACGCAAGGATTTGTTGGCTGGTTGAAGTTTTAAAAGAGTATGGAGACGAATCGACGAGCGCGCTGGCTGCTGAATTATTGCCAAACATGCTGGATGCTATGGCTCGTTGTACACATCCTGATGGTCAGCTTGCGCTGTTTAACGATGCTGCGATGGGTATTTACTCCCAGCCCCCAGTGTCAACTCAAGCTCACGGAAGTTGGGCTCTCAGCGACTCGGGTTATTTTGGATGGAGTTCTCGCGAGCAGGACTACCTTATCATTGATTGTGGTGAAGTTGGTCCAAATTACCAACCTGGGCACGCCCACGCAGACACATTGTCTTTCGAGTGGTCCATAGCCGGCCAACGATTTATCACTGATACTGGGACATTCGAATATAAACCTGGAGTTCATCGGGAATACGATCGCAGTACTGCCGCACACAATACAGTCACTGTGAATGGCAAAAACACTAGCGAAGTTTGGAGCAGCTTTCGAGTTGGCTCACGGTGTGTTCCGGTGGTTGAAAAGCTGGAGCTGGCGGAACACGAATTTCATTTAACTGGCTGCTTGAAGTCGAACTCCTGGATGCACCGTAGGAAATTCTCGTATCGCAATGGCACATTGCTGATCGATGACTTGCTAGACGGACGAGGGTCAGCCCTAATTAAGTGCCGCTTTCACTTTG
>CAZVBC010000314.1:0-8891 GCA_964625155.1 uncultured Pirellulaceae bacterium | reverse complement strand
CCATAGTCATCGGGGTCTAGATTGGCCTCAACCAAGATCGTGGCTGCGGCTAGTTTTAGTCGTACAGCAAACGCGTTGCGAGACTGGTCGATGCGTTCGGTCAGAGTTTGAAGTTCTTGTCGCAGTTCATGTCGGAGTTGCTTCGCAACGTCAAGCGTTGTTTTAACTCTCGATTCGAATGTTCGTAGATTGCTGGCTAGTTGTTCGCACTGAGCTGCCACGGAATCATTCGCAGCTACC
Organism: uncultured Pirellulaceae bacterium; assembly: GCA_964625155.1. Taxonomy (GTDB): domain Bacteria; phylum Planctomycetota; class Planctomycetia; order Pirellulales; family Pirellulaceae; genus Aureliella. Next base: position 8,651 of record CAZVBC010000314.1, on the reverse strand, counting down.
TTAAACAATTCGTCTGCCTCTTTCGTTAGTGAATCAAGCTGTGCATCGATCCAATCGCCCGAGAATCCCAATGCATTTAGCTCGCTCACACAGCCCTGTAGGACAGGAACTATTTCGGCATGAGCCGAATCGAGACATAGGCTCAAAAGTTGCGAGTCGGCTATCTTGCGCTGCGCTGCTGCGATTGGACCTCGCATAGCTTGCACTGCGTCGAATGCCGCCAATTGGTCTGCGCTGGCCAAGTCGGCTTGAATCGACGGAATCAAGGTTTCGAAGAAATTTGGCACAGCCAGGTAACCGTCTTGTACAGCAGCTTGCTGCAACTTTTTTTCGTTCTCAGCTAAGGTTTCTAGGCTCTTCTGTAGACTACTCAACACATCATGAATCTCGGTCAAAGCATTTTCGAACTCTGTCAAAGCAGCCTCGGCATCGTCGCCTCGCTTTTGAAATGCTCCGTAGGCATCCTCAAAAGTCAAAGTGATTTCATCTGGCGCGGAGTGTGCAACGATTGGTGGAGTTGCATTAGATTTTTTGCCGAAACTAATTTCCTGTACGATGGTCGGCAAGCCACTTGCCTTGGAGAACTTTAACGGTTTTCCGGATAAATGACGGATGGCTTGCTCGTAGCGTTCACGCGTGAACAAATTGACGAGCCGACTAATTGGGCGCAGCGGATAGACCAATTGTCGGGCTTCTTCTAAAACGCGTTTGACTTCTTTGGACAAAATGAACAGATCATCGACGTGTCCAAGAGCGCGCAGGGCAACTTCACGCGTAGCGCCAACGTATCCTCGTTGAGAAATTTTTTCAGTCGATCCGAGAAGGTCACCGCTGCGCGCGAAAAGTCGGTCAAGGTTGTCGGTTTCAGCTCGTACAGAAGCCTCGCGGGTAGCAAATTCCTGTTGAGCGCGGAGCATCGAAGGTCGTCTGCGACGATTGCATAACCAGAGCAAGCCCACAGCCACCACAAGCAATATTCCCAACATGCAAGTGATGGTAATGCGAATCCAACGCCAGCGAGTTTGCACGATTTCAATGCGGCGCGATTCTTCTGCCGCGAATTTCTCAGCGGCTGCGGCCATGGTTTCCGCTTGGGCTAGTAACTCGGCCACGACCGTACTACCACCGCGTCTAGCTTGGTCTGCCTTATCGACGATGGCGGACGCGCGCTCGATCTGCTGGCGAATTTCCTGGTTCTGAATCGACCTCAAGGCAACAAAACGATGTTGCAGTTCATTCACGTGCTGGTCGAATCCGACAACTGCCGCAAATTCGTTAAGGAACTTAGCGATTTCATCGAGGACGATCGCGCGTCGCTGTTCCAAATCGCGCACGTTATCAGGCACCAGCCCTGTATCAATTTCGTCAATTGTTCGGCGCCAATCACTCAGGGGCGGATTCGCTAGAGGCCCGGTGGCTTGTGGGAAGCGAAGTCGGAAGTCGGTCGCAGCCGCCTCTGCTTGATCGATCATCTGGCGCGTGCTGGCCAGCGATGCTCGAAACTCCGAGACAGCTCTCAGTAATTCTCGCTGAGCTCGTTCGGCAGCATCAACCTCCGCTTGAATGGCTTGATCAAGACGTGAGTTGATCGACTTGACGGTGTTCTTGACGGCGTCGATTATGCGACCACCGGCGCGCATGGCTTGGAATGCAGGTTGGTCCAATTCTCCAACCCAATTCGCTTCCCCTAGTTTTCGTCGATCTTGCGCATCAGAACCAAAGTAACTGAATTTTCGCTCGTTAAGAAACAGGGCAAACACAGCGCCATCGGTCTCTTTGGTTGTTGGGTGCTCCAAATTGCCGAATGAAGTACGATTACTTAAGCCATAACCTAGAGCGTATTCAACTGCGTCAAGACCAACGTATCGTCGTCCATCGTGTCCGATATACACTTCGTCTTCAGCTCGTTGCATGAGAACTACTGTCCAATGCGGGCCGTTTTCGCTGAGCCAACTTTGTAGATCCGCTAATTGTCTTGAACCCACTCCCACGTCACCTTTGACATACAAGTGATTGTCCGGTGACCAAGACTGGACGATATCTTCAGTCGATTGGATATGAACAACGTCTCGTCCCCCTAGTTGCCCATCGACGGTCCGCTGCGCGTATAGCGATTGGGAATACGCAACAATCGCGACGCAGCATACGCTTGCCCAGACAAACGTCAATCGATCGCTGGTACGCCAATCCTGTGGAATTAAACTCATTTCACCGAACCTAATCATTTACGCCAGATCTCCCGGATAGCATGCGTCGCGTTTGTAACTCGACGCGAAGTCTCGCTACGAGCCCACGTGCTTGCCGCTCCCCCAAATTGCCAGCCATCTTGTATATTATGTGCCGCTCGGTACGGGCAGTTGAAAGTATCTCTCAATTGTATCTCTACCATTCGATTTCGAGTCCGCTGTGAATACCTGCCGTAAAGAGTTTTTGCTATCTCGAAAAATACAATTTGTTTATAGTAGAATGCGATGCTGCACAGAAAGCTACGTAATAAGGCAAGCTACGTAATAAGGCGAGGAGGGCACATGGACGGACGGCTTGCGCTGTTGTGTTCGAGGACTTTTTTCTGCCGCTTGCCTAACGTAGCTTCTGCCGCAATCGACTTGTGTTCTGTCACAACTAAAGAATGAGTGTTCGCAGAAACGGGAGAGCGAGGTTCCTACCGAGCCGCTCAATTGGCTCAACCGGAGCTGCGCCATCCCGATCCCCAAAATTAAGCTGTGACAAAGCACTAGTCGACAAATCGGTGTGAAGTATAGGCTACAAAAAATCGTGAACGGCATTCCGTGGTTTCGCGAGGAGTTTTTGTTGATGTCTCGCAATTTTTCCAGAATTTTGCCCTTGGCTATGTGCGTGGGTTCATGTTGGGCCACTTTCGTACTTGGAGCCGATTCGCTGCACTACTCCCGTGATGTTGAGCCGATTTTGCGCAAGTATTGCGGCGGTTGCCATAACGATGCTGATCATGAAGGCGGCCTGTCGTTGTCAACCTACGACGCACTGATGTCTGGAAGCGAAGCGGGCGCCGTATTGGCTGCTGGTAAGCCACACGAAAGCAAGTTATTGCAGGTGATTCGCGCCACGGACGATACGCGGATGCCTCCCGAGGGCAAGCCTGCCCCGAGTGCAGAGGAATTGGCAATTCTTTCCACATGGATTGAGCAAGGGGCGCGCAAGCCGGCTGCGCTGCCGCTGGCTGAGCGAATTATTATTCCTAGATTGAACGGCGATCCGCAGGCGAGTCGACGGGCGACTTCAATTTGCAATCTCAATGGCAAACTTCTAGCTGTGGGTCGCATTGGGCGGATCGACTTCATGTCGCCCGATGATCAGAAGTTAATTTGGTCGCTCGACCAATTGCCTGGGAAGGTCAATCAACTTCGGCGATCGCGCGACGGACGCAATTTAGTTGTTTCGACAGGTATTGCTGGAATTGGCGGGCAAGTCTTGATCATTGATATCGCAGAGCAACGAGTGCTTGCGAAGATCGAAGGACACGAAGACACAATCTACTGTGCCGCGCTCAGTCCAAATGGCCAGTATGTGGCCACGGGAAGTTATGATCGAGTTATCCATCTTTGGGATTGGGCTGCGCAAAGAATTGTCCGCAGTTTCACGGGTCACAATGGTCCGATTTATGACTTGGATTTTGATGCGACAGGCCAGATATTGGCAACCGCCAGTGGTGATCAAACGATCAAGCTGTGGAATGTTGCGACTGGTGAACGATTGGATACTTTAGGACAGGGCGAAGGGGAAATGATGGCGGTCCGCTTTTCTCCTGACGGAAAATCCGTTTTGGGTGGTGGAGCCGACCGCCAAATTCGCTTGTGGAAATTGGTCTCAACGAACAAGCCCGCGATTAACCCAATGTTGGCGGCGACATACGCTCATGAGAATGCGGTTACGTCGCTCGAGTTTGCCTCAGACGCTCGCCAAGTGTTTTCGGCTGGCGATGATCGATCGATAAAAGCCTGGTCGGCAAGCACTTTGCAATCTCTCGGAAAAATTGCGACCACGAATGACGTCCCTGTTGGCATAGCCACTATTTCCGCGACCCAAGCAGCGGCGATCGATTTGTCAGGAGACTTGCAACTCCATGCGCTGCCCGCACCCAAATCACTGACCATCGATCAGCGCAACTCGCAGAAACTGGCTGACTCCTTAGAAAAGCGTGCGGCAGCCCCCCGTTCGTTCAGTCATGAATCGCTTACGACAGTGACTGAAGCGGAACCAAACGATCGGCACGAGAAAGCCATGTCCATTGTGGTCCCGGCGAAAATCACTGGGACGATTGAGAATCGCCCCGGCTTGGGAGCCGACGTAGATTTATTCCGCTTTCGAGCTGAAAAAGGTGAGTCGTGGATTTTTGAGGTTGCAGCCGATCGTTTGAAGTCTCCTTTGGATAGCTGGCTAGATATCTTGGACAGTCAAGGTGCCAGCGTATTGAAGACTCGCCTACAAGCATTGCGAGAATCGTACTTTACTTTTCGCGGCAAAGACAGCTCAACCAGTGGTGACTTTCGCTTGCATAACTGGGAAGAAATGGAATTGAATGAGTATTTGTATTCTGAAGGAGAAGTGGTCAAGCTGTGGATGTATCCTCGGGGGCCTGATTCAGGTTTCATTGTTTATCCCGGATTTGGCGATCGGTTTACTTACTTTGACTCGACCCCCATAGCGCATGCCTTAGGAGCGCCCGCTTATGTTGTGCGCGAGTTAAATCAGGATGAACAACCTTTGCCAAACGGTTTGCCGCTATTTCCCGTCTACTACTCCAATGATGACGACGCACAAAGACAACTTGGACGCGACTCGCGTTTGACGTTTACTGCTCCCGCGACAGGTGAGTTCTTGGTGCGCATCCGCGATGCGCGAGGGTTTGGTAGCGAACAGCACAAATACGAACTGACCGTTCGCCGTCCTAAACCCGACTTTGAGATCGCGATCAAAGGCAACGAGATGACCATGCCAGTCGGTAGCGGGCGCGAGTGGCAGGTCACTGCCAAGCGCTTAGATGGCCTCGAATCCGCGATCGAAGTCCACCTAGATGGCTTGCCTTCGGGTTTCGAAGCTACCAACCCGATCGTCATTGAGCCAGGGCAATTGGTCGGTTACGGCTGTGTGTTTGCAACTGAAGGTAATCCACTTTTGCCAAATCATGATAATGTATCGGTCAGTTTGCGGGCAAAGAGCAAGTCGGAAGGAGAGTGGATTGAGCACACATTAACCACCAAGTTGTTGATCAAGATTACCGATAAACCGGAAGCACAAATTGTGTTGACGGACGCTCGAGACTCTCAACACGAGTTGACTAAACTACACATCCAACCAGGCGAGACGATCTCGGCTCGCGTGATCGCAAAACGCAATGGCTTTGATGGGCGTATACCATTGGGTAAGGAAGATGCTGGAAGAAACTTGCCTCACGGAGCGTATGTTGACAATATTGGCCTAAATGGTCTGCTGATTGTCGAAGGCACGGATGAGCGGGAATTCTTCATCACTGCCTCGAAGATCACTCAGCCACAGCAACGGTATTTTCACATTAAATCAGATGCTCCTGGAGCCTCCACTTCACGACCGATCCTATTGACGATCACTGGCGAAAACGACTCCGCCGATAGGTAACTCATGGCAGCCTTCGTGGAACGCTGCTCGATTTGTAGAATCCAGATGCGGATACTGGCTCCAATTCTTTTTTGCGCGAGTTTGCCTTTGGCTTGTGATGTGGCCATATCGAACTTGTAAGGCAAGCGTATCGTGTTTTTTCAGATTTAGCGACCATCAAGAACGTGGGAATTTTGTATGGAATCAAAAGTCGCCTTGGTTACTGGGGCTGGAAGAGGAATTGGAAGGTCGATTGCGATTGCTCTGGCAGCCAAGGGGGCACGTGTTGCTGTTACCGCTCGAACAGCGAGCCAGTTAGAAGATGTGGCGCAAGTTATCGCTGCGCAGGGAGGGCAAGCATTATTGGTTGCCGACGATCTATCGGACCGACTCGCTCCACAACGTATCGTAGATCGAGTTCAAGAGCATTGGGGACCGATCGAGGTGTTGGTCAATAACGCAGGAATTGGCAGCAGCATTGATCCGCAGCCACTACCGCAGTTTAAAGATGCGATCTGGGATCTAACCCTGGCTGTAAACGTAACAGCTCCATATTTACTCACCAAGTTAGTATTGCCTGACATGTTGCGAGTCGCTTGGGGGCGTATTATCAATATCTCATCGGTTAATTCACAAGTCCCTGCGTTGCATGGCGTCGCTTATACGGTCAGCAAGCATGCACTGGTTGGATTGACTCGATCGACAGCCAAGGACGTAGGTGGCCAAGGAATCACGTGTAACGCTATTTGTCCAGGCGTCACTGCTACGGAGATGAACGACCGGCGAATGGTCTACGATTCTCAGCGATTGAATACCCCTGTTGCTCAGCTTGAATGCCAAGCTTCGCCTTTGGGACGACGTGTCCAGCCGGATGAAATCTCACCTCTGGCAGTCTTTCTAGCCAGCGATGAATCGCGGGCTATCAACGGGCAAATGATCAATGTCTGCGGAGGTTTGGTATTCGGATAATGGCTGTTTTACTAGACGCACGATTTGTTGCTGGTCCCCTGCCGAATATTCGCGGGAACTGCTACAACATTGGAGGTTTACAGTTCAGCGACTTAATCTCTGCCTACATGGCTGATCACGACTATGCCCCACATCAAAGCGTTTCGAGGATTGCGATATAATTTGGCTCGAGTGGGTTCATTAAGCGATGTGGTGGCCCCACCTTACGATGTGGTGGACGGTTCGTTGCAAGCTAGATTGTACGCCAACAGTCCTCATAATTTCATTCGATTGGAACTGACCAAACCTGAACCCGGGGATACCGATCCCAACGCGGTTTATCATCGAGCGGCGACTCTTTACCGACAATGGCAACGAGAAGGCGTATTGCAGCCGGAACCCGATCCGGCCATATATGTTTATCACCAGATTTTCGACTATGCGGGTAAGACCTTCACGCGCCGTGGGTTCATGGCACGCATCAAGTTGGTCCGCTTTGGTGAAGGCAATATCTATCCGCATGAGCAGACACACGCGAAAGCGAAAGACGATCGTTTGCGATTAACGCGAGCCTGCCAAGCAAACTTGAGCCAAATATTTGGCTTGTATCCGGACCCCGAGAACGCAGCCCAGTCGTTGCTAGAAAATTATGTAGCCGGGCAAGCGGCACTTGAATGTCACGATCACTTAGGTGTGACGCATCGCCTATGGCCGGTCAGCGATGTTAACTTGATCAATCAGGTTGCCGCTATCGTGGATGACAAGTCGATGTTTGTCGCAGATGGACATCATCGTTACGAAACAGCTTGTAATTACCGAGACGAATTGGCTGCAGCCGCCGGTGGCAATTTGCCGGAAGACCATCCGGCCCAGTCAGTACTGTCGATGTTGATCAGCATGGATGATCCAGGGCTGATCGTTTTGCCGACGCACCGTTTGATTCATGGTTGCGAAGCTATCGACAGCGGGCAACTGCGATCGCGCGTCGGGGACTACTTTGACTGTGAATCCGTTGGTAATGGGCCTCAATGTGCAGGACAAGTTTGGAAGCATATTGATGACATCGGTGAACAATCCGTGTTTGGAATTTATACCGCTAAGGATCAAACATGGACCCTGTTGAGTGCCAAGGCGAGTGCAGCGCAGCGCATGCGTGCAATCGCACCAAACCAAAGTGACGATTGGCGCAGTTTGGGTGTTGCCATTCTTCACCAAATGATCTTTGAAGATCTTTTGGGCTTGCATGAGAAGGATCTGCCCAAACCCACCTACGTCCATTTGGTCGACGAAGTAGTGGCCGGATTACAGGGTCAACTCGAAGGTAATCTAAACTATCCACTAGCTGCTTTGGTCATGCCTGCCTCGGTCAATGATATTCGCGCGGTCAGCTTGCACAATGAACGCATGCCAGCCAAGAGCACCTACTTCTATCCGAAGTTGCTTAGCGGTTTGGTGGTCAATCCTCTGGACGCCAACTGACCGTTCAACATCATGCATCCCAGCGAGACACAGGTCACCGATACATCACCCATGACACTGATTCAAGCTCAGTCGCTGGTGGATCAGTGGATTCGTACCATTGGCGTGCGGTACTTTTCCGAGTTAACCAACTTAGCTCAATTGGTCGAAGAAGTCGGTGAACTGGCGCGAATCATCTCCCGTACCTATGGAGAACAGAGTTTTAAAGAGTCCGACAAAGCTCGCAACTTGGCTGATGAAATGGCAGATGTATTATTCGTGCTGATCTGCCTGGCCAATCAAACAGGTGTCGATCTCGAGACCGCTCTCCGTCAGAATCTGGCCAAGAAGACCAATAGGGATGCGACTCGCCATAGAGAGAATCAGAAGCTAAGTGCTGTGGTCCATTTCCCGGAATCGTCGGTGGAATAGGAGGATTGCGCCGTGCCCTTGAAGATCATGCGCCGCATAAAATTTTGTGCGGGCCATCGCTTATATAAACATGGTGGCAAATGTGAACATTTCCACGGTCACAACTATGTTGCGGACTTTTTCGTCACTGGCGATGAAGTGGATGCGGTTGGCCGAGTCCTCGATTTTGCCGACCTGAAACAACGCGTCAAGTCTTGGTT
>CAZVBC010000313.1:0-8906 GCA_964625155.1 uncultured Pirellulaceae bacterium | reverse complement strand
TGTCATCAACGACGTGACGACCCCACAGCGAACTTTTCTGATGGTTACCGCTAAAGCGATTCGCGCCCGACTTCGTTTCGCGAATTCTAGCCACTGTGGTTCCGAGCTGTCACGAATGAGATAAAATTTCAATAACGCCAATGTACCACATTAAATTACGTCGCTGGCAAGGCATCTTGACTGACGCACCGCGAGATCGCGGTCCTCGCCGCCCGCCAAGTAAAACGCGAAAGTAGCTTGAGCGACGCCTAAATCTCTTTTTCCGAGGCAAAACGAACGGCCGGCGGTATTCCCTGCCGAGCAGCGCGTTGGCTTGGACATTTTCGACAAACGATTCGCCGTCGCCCGCGATTCGCAGCAATGGGCCGGATTGGAGTGGGGATTTGGCCAGGTCCACTCGGCGTTCCTTCAAGTGGTTGGCCATGCGATGCAGGGTCTTCAAGACGTCCTCGTGTAGTCGCCTTGCTCAACCTGACGTTCAATGTCGCGCTCAGCCGCAGGTTGGCCCAAGCGGTAGGAGATGTTTCCCAAGTGACACAGGTCCGTCGATTGTTGCCCCGCGACAATTTCAGCTTTCAGATCCTCGCGCTTCCGGCTGCGCACGCAATCGTGAAGTTGGCGAAGTGCTTAACGGATGGCCCCTCGAAACGGCGCACGACGGCGCCGGCGGGATCAAACAAGGTGCTGTCCGCGATGAAGCCTTCCGAACCGCGATTGACGTAGCCATCGTCCGCCCGCGTCCTGGAAGGTCGCTTCATCGAAGTCAGGTTGCGTATTCGGCCGATGAAGAGCGCTATTGAAATACCACCCTCGAACGGCATTGTTCGATTGTCGATGAAAGTGCTCTGCCTCGACCACGGCGGTTCCTTCTTGGGCTTCGAATAGAAGATCGTCACTCACGATCGGGCCAGGAGGATACTCCCCGCGTGACGGCTCCGTCAGCAAAACCCAAGCCACCAAGATGATTAGGAGCTGAACCGGGGCCAACCAAAGACTTGGCGGCGATTGAGCACTCATCTGATTCGCCATGATCTATTGCTCCACTTCTTTACAGGCGAAAAGGTCTGGCTGTCGGTTTTTCCGCGCGACCGAATTTTACTTGCGTATGACGATGACCCAATCCTGGTCGATTTCCGCTGGCGGCCCCAGCGTGGCTGAGGCTCCCCCGCGAACTTGCTTGACATCGGAGGCGATTAGCTCGCCTCCACTTCTCGGGTTGAACCACAGGACCTTGAAGTCGCCGCTGGCCTTCGTCAGGTCAATCTCTGTCGTTCCACCGATTGGCAAATAGACAAGATAAATCTCACTTTCCTTGGCCAAGCAATATTTCGAATTGTCGTTTTTCGGATTTCCAACCAGAGCGTCGGCATTGGCCATGTCGCCTAGAGGGATATGGTTGTCTGAAAGGAATTCCAAGGCGATGCGGCAGTAGTCCCAGCTTTTATCGCGACTGCGGAAATCCTCCAGCACAAGATCGTTCTCGGGGAGTTGATAGCCAAAGTAGTATTCCACGCCAGCTCCGCCTGCCATCAAATTGCCCCACAGCGTCAGCTTGCGAACATCGTGCATCGTGTAAGGCTTGGAAGATAAGAAACCCTCTGCGGCAGACCCCGAGGACTTCTTCTCCAATGCGACGCCATCGTGTCCCTGGTAGCCAGGATCGCACGGCACTCCAAGGCTGGCGGGATTCTGTTCGTCATTCGGTACAATCCAAACGCGCCCGGCAGCGGTCGACTCGTAAAGCCAATGAAGCGTGCGCTGGTGAACATTGCTCCATGAGTTTTGCAAAGAGACTCCCGTGAGCAAAGATTTGTTCCCTAGTAGCGGCTGATAAACCAAATCCTGCTGCGGCGGGAAAGTATGGACCACGATGTTATGTCGGTACGGATCGGTATCATGGAGATACTTGACCATGTCGCGAATTTCATCGCTGCTCTGCGTGTTCTCTTCGCCGATATTCCAATTGAGCGCCAGTGCGTGACCGAATCTGGCGATCAACTCGCGGCAATACAGCTTTCGTTCGGGGCCGAGCACTCCGCCGTCCAGCGACTCGGGAACGACGATCCCTTTGCGACTGGGCCCCAATCGATTGTCGTCCATTTCATTCTCTTGGAGCTTGAAATGGAGGTACAATCCAAGGCTGGTTGCATGATCAAACACGATGCCCCACTGATCGAGTTTTGAACAGTCGTAGTTCAGTTTCGCGTCTCGCTGGATGAATGGCCAAACGTTGTCGCCATCGCCAGCGGCGTTGTAGGTCAAGAACGAAAAGGCATTGAGCCCTTTCGATGCCAAGTAGTTGAGAGCGCCGATCAATCCCTTCCCTTTGCCGTCGCGCCAAGTTGGATCGCCGGATTTCCAGTCAGCCAGATGTGGCCCGTATGTTTTGATAGGCACTTTATCTAGTTTACCGCCGGTGGTGTTGTCGAAGTCAGCGTAAGCCAGCAGCGTTTCCGGCGAATCGGGGCCGGCTTTAAAAAAATACTCTTTCGAACCCGCAAATTGCAGATAGCGTTTGCCGACATATTGCAATCGACCTTGTGCGCGAAAATCGCGACCGGACTTGTCGGTCGGCGCTATCTCAAAGCTACCTCGAGCGCCGTCGAATGGTTTGATGGCTTCACCGCCACCGTTCAGCGCTGCATGCTGGCCTCGATGAAACGAGACCGTGTAGTTCCATGTTCCGGCTTTGTCGGGCGACAGATGCGCGCGCCACTTGGTCCCCGATTGAGCGGAACTGTTGGCCGCGTTGCCATCGGTCGCGAAGTAACCAGGCACGTTATAGCTTGGCGAACCCGACTGATGAGTGAAGTTTACGTTGAAGGCCAGGTCGGTGAAGGCATTGGGCTGGTTGTCCTGCTCGTGCGCGAATGGCCCATCGAGCGTCAGCGTGACTTTATGCCATTGTTTCATTTCACCGCTAATCGCTACATCTCCCTGGCCGTCTGGCTGGCGAGGCTGCACGAGCGCTGGTCCAGCAGGTCTCGAGGTAGCCGAAACTGCGGTTGTAACTTTAGCTACGGCAATTTTAGTCGCCTCATCGGCCGGGACAAATTCGACCAGCGCGATGCGCGCGCGGCTCCACTCTTGGCCATCAGCGGACGCAATTTGCGAGCTGACTATGATTTGCGACTCTCTAGCGACAGCGACGCTCTTCCACGACTTAGAAAACTGCGGCCCTTCTTCAAATGTCTGCGCACCAAGTGGCGCCGTGAAATCGCCAACCTTGGTTTCCCCAATCGCAAGTTGAAAAGTGGATTGCCCATCCGATTCACCGACGACGTGCAAAGTAATGTCGTACTTGCCAGTGGGGTAGGGGAACCAAGTCCGCGCCGCAGCCTGTTTGTTCTTTTCAGGATTGATGGCCAGCCATTTTCCTTTATCGAGATAGTAGCCCTGAGCGTTCTCGATAAAGTCCTTGGCGGTCAGGTGCGGTGCGTCTGTTTTCTTGGCTTCACTTTTTGCCGTCTTGTCATCGACCGCCTCAAGCGCAGGCGCCGGCTCAGCAACTTCGGGAAACGCGTCGGGCAACTTTCCCGCTTTGACTTTGACTGCTGGCCCTTTGCCGGTCGGTTTGAAATCTTTGTTGCGGGACAATACCAGCTTGTCCATTTCGAAGCCATCTTCGCGCATCGAGATCATGATTTCATGGGCGCCTGCCTTGTCGATGTCGAGGAACAACTGCATAGGCACGCCAGTGTGAACTTCCGGCGTACGTTGCTTGCACTCCCAAGCCCATTTTTGCTTTTGAACGGTCTGCCATCGTTTGCCCGACTCAGGCCACTGTCCATCAATCCCAACATGCACGCCGTTGTCTTCGCTTCCGGTCGAGAAGGAGCGAACCCACACGTAATAACGGCCTGGTGTATTGAAATAGACTTTGTAGCTCAGCACGGCCATCAAGCCTGGTTTGTCCGTGAAGTTCTCGCCTTGGATTAGTTTCTCGCTGTGATTGGCGCGCGTATCGGGCAGAATCTCGAGATACGCTCCGCCACTCGCGCCAGCGATATGAGAGCGGTCGGGATCTGGCTTGAGATCCACGGAACTCTTTTCAGAGAAAATGTACCACGCGCGATTTTCCGTCTTCGATTGTTTAAAGAAATGCTCGCACTCGATAGCTAAGACCCCATCCATCTCTTCAAACACAAGTTCGGTAGACGCAATCGGCGAGGTGGAGTCGTTGGCGAATAATGTCGAGCCGGTTGCCAAAGATGCGACGGCTAACATGCAAGCGAACAAGGTGGATGTAATTGGTTTCATTGTAATAATTCTCGGTGGTTTGAGTTTCGCTCAGCTTTTGTTCTGAGAGCCGATTGCTCTGAGTGCCGATTGCTTTGAGAGCATAAGGAAAGAGTGAAATTCGGATTCTTCGTTTAACCGCGTGGGCATCGCCACGCGCGATGTTGAGCCAGGCTCAGCGCGGCCCGATTGGCTCGCGGTTAAACGAGTCTGCACTTCATCATTTCCTTACTCTCTAAGCAATTTGAAAGCCCTTCGGCGTTGAGACTTGAGATTGTGGAGATGGAATTGTTGGAGTCAAGTTTTCCAGCCTATGAATTACAGCCTGGGCAACTTCGACAGTGGAAGCGTTGCCCCCGAGATCAGCAGTGCGAATCGACTGCTCGGCAAGCACTTGGGTCACCGCCGATTCGACCGCCAAGCCAGCTTCCTCTGCTTTGCGATCCGAATGTCGATCACCCAAGTATCGCAGCATCATCGAAGCCGAGAGAATGGTGGCCAGAGGATTCGCTACGTTCTTGCCAGCCAGTTGTGGCGCGGATCCGTGTGATGGCTGGAAGAGCGCATGTTTGTCTCCGATCTCGGCCGACGGGGCCAGCCCAAGGCCTCCGACGATGCCGGCGCCCAAATCGGACAAGATATCGCCAAATTGGTTTTCCATAACCAGTACATCCCACTGGCTTGGCGTTGTAACCATGTAGAGACTCATGGCGTCTACATACACAGCGTCCGACTCAATCTCTGGGTAACGCTCGGCGACTTCAAAGAATACTTTCCGGAAGAAGGCAAAGCTGCGGAATACGTTGGCCTTGTCAACGCACGTCACTCGGCGCCTGCCGTCGCTGGGGCGCCCTTTGCGCGATTGCGAGAGCCGGAAAGCAAAGTCAACCACACGCTGCGTCCCTTCGCGGGTAATCATCAACGTATCGCTGGCGACCGCGTCGTTCAGAATGCAACCTCCATCGAACGATGCGAACAGCCCTTCGAGATTCTCTCGCAGGATGACCATATCGATACCGTGAGTCGCAGTAGTCAGCGGACTCGTCACACCCGGATAGAGCTTAACCGGTCTTACGGCGGCATACAGCCCAAGCGCCCGACGCAGGCCCATCATCATTTCCGGTTGCACTTCAGTGCCATCAGGCCGACGTACATCTGGCAAACCAATCGCCGCCAAAAGGACCGCATCGGCTTTGAGGCACTCTTGCAAGATCTCATTAGGCAAGGCCACGCCGTGTTTGCGAAAATGTTCTGCTCCAGCCGAATAGGACTGTATCTCAAGACGCAGTTTGTACGTTTTCTCAACTGCTCGTAAAACCTGGCGAGTGCCTTCGAAACATTCGGGACCGATACCATCTCCTGGTAGGCCGGCAATTCGATAGCTGTTCATTACCTCAATTCCTCACGGAGAGTAATTCGCCGAACCGTTTATGATTCGACTCAAGCTCGGCTCTGGTCGCGTACTGAGCGAATTGACATTTGGTTCGCACGGCGGATTTGCTTTTGCAAGGCATAACACCCCCAACACTTATCATTGCGAATTCGTTGGAACCACATCACCCACTAAAAACGTAGAGTAGAGTCGTTGAGGCAATGGTCGTTTTTACGCCATGCCATTTATTGAGAGCGGAGCAAATTCGATGGTTGATAATGTGACCGAGTATAGTATCCGCACCAATCGGAACAATTGTATAATTCCTAGTGTTCATTAGGAAAAACCAAATACTATTTGCTCACCCCCAGCTCGACACGTTGCCATGAGTCTCGAAGCCAAATTTCGCGCAGAATCTCTTTCCATACAACAGGTTTACTCTTTTTGCGCAGTCTACGAGCAAGGCGGATATGCCGGTGCCGCTGAGTATTTGGGGCTGTCTGGTCCGACCATTTGGGAGCAGATGAAGACGCTTGAGCGTATCTACCGGACTAGATTATTTGAGAGGCAAGGCCGGGCGGTCCAACCAACTCAAGCTGCGGATGTCTTGTATCGCTTGCTCTCACAAGTAAAGTCCACGGTAGAGTCGTCCATTGAAGTCATTGACGCTGTTGACGAATCCAAACCTAGGAACATTCGAATAGTGGCAGGCGTAAGGATGATTCAAGAGGAGCTTGGAGGAGCATTGGCAAGTTTCCGCAGTAAACATCCCAGCGTGACGTTAAAACTCATGACCGCCGATAATAAAGAAGCCCAGCAACTTTTGCTTCGAGATCAGGCTGATTTGGCGCTGATGATCGAGCCGCCTGCGGATCTAGTTGCGCCAGGCATTGAGCTTCGTTCCCTGTATGCAATCGAATACTTAGCCGCCTTGCCACGTCGACATCCGCTGGCCAAGAAAGCCACCTTCGCTATCAAAGATCTCATTGACCAGCCCTTGATACTTGGTAACACAAATACCGTAGGCCGAAAAATGCTCGAGGACGCTTGTTTTCGACATGGGTTCAGGCATTCGCTGGAGATTGTTGCAGAAACCGACAACAGCGCAATCACGCTTGCCTGTGTCCGAGCTGGAATGGGAATTGGTGTACTTGCTGGCATTTCAACGGGCTTACTCACCAAAGCCCTTACGACACGATCTTTATCTAAGGAGTTAGGCTTGGTCCAAGTAGTCGCCGCCAAATGTTCTGGCCGTGTATTTCCAAGTTTCGTTGACGAACTGCTGATTGCACTAAGCCAATCGTTACCGTAATGCCAAACTGTACTTAAAGAGCAACAGGTTCGGAGCTAACAATGCAAATCAGTAACTTCGGAAAGAACGTTTCTTTCGAGCCGGAAAAATTTTGTGTACCGGAAGCTGAAGGTGAAGTGCTCGCATTGTTGTCGCAGCATCGGGGCAAAAAAATTCGTGTCGTGGGGCGACTGCACTCGTGGAGCAAGGCGATAGTGGGCGATGGTGTTGTTCTCGATCTTCATAAATTGAACGACGTCCGTGTCGAGCAGCGGAACGGTGAGCCGTGGGCGATCATCGGTGGTGGTGCTCAGATCAAGCACATTGTCGCGGAGCTGGAAGACAAACACGGATTAACGTTGCCGTCACTGGGGCTGATTACCGAGCAGTCCATTGCAGGTGCGGCCGCTACGGGCACACACGGCTCGGGAATGCACAGTCTGTCACACTATATCGACGAGGTCCGCATCGCGCACTACGACTCGGAGACTGGTGAGCCCGTGGTGCGTTGCATCACTGAAGGCGACGAACTGCGAGCCGCGCGCTGTTCGCTCGGATGCTTGGGAGTGGTTCTATCGGTGGCCATCCGCTGCCGCCCACAATATATGCTAGAGCAGCATTTTCAATTGGTCGACCGGCTTTCACAGGTGCTCGATGCAGAAGCTGATTTTCCGCAGCAGCAATTCTACCTTTTGCCTTACCGTTGGGACTATCTCATCCAGCATCGCAGGAAAACAACGAGAAAGATCAACGGTCTAACACGCCTACATCGTGTTTATTGGTTTCTAACCGTAGATGTCGGCCTGCATGTGGTGCTCGTCGCCATGCGCCGTTGGCTGGGGACCAAATCGCTGATTCGCATGTTCTTCCGATACCTCGTTCCGATATTCTTGATCCGTGGTTGGAGAGTCGTTGACAAGTCTCAATACTTGCTCACCATGGAGCATGAGTTGTTTCGCCATATCGAAGTTGAAATTTTTGTGTTGCACCAACATTTACCGACGGCACTCGAGTTTGTGCAGCAACTGCTGCAGTTTCTGGACGGGGACCTAGAAGCGATTGAAAGTGAGACCTGGAAAGAATTAGCTAGACATGGACTGGACACGAGTGTTCGCGCTAGCAAGGCGTACACGCATCACTATCCCGTATGTGTACGAAAGGTGCTCGCCGACGATACGCTGATCTCGATGGCGAGCAACCCAACTGAAGCCTACTACGCGATCAGTTTCATCAGCTACGATCGCCCGAGCGAACGCGATTCCTTCTTCGCTTTCGCAGATCTGTTAGTCGAAACTACAATTCGACTATTCGGCGCACGACCACATTGGGGCAAGTACTGCCCTATCGATGCTACAGGCAGTAAGAAACTATATCCGAAACTCAGCGAATTCCTCCTGGTTTGCGAGCAATTCGATTCGCGAAACGTGTTCCGCAACGCTTGGACAGATTCAGTGATTGGTAATGAATGAGAACGCACTGGGATGCCAAAAGGACAAGCGGTTTGACTATGAATACGACCCACCATCTTGAAGGCGACCAGCCTTTCGAGCCTCGGGGCGAACCGTCCTTGTGCATAGATGACGAGTTTTGCTTCGGAGTCTGTCGATTTTTCTAAGCTAGATGCACATGACACTCCCACCATACTAACCAAAACAGCGATAAGCTGTGCCATGATGCTCACCGCTGGGCTCTGATCTTGTTCGTTCCCGAATGTTTGCAACTAATTGGTCCAAGAGTAGTTTCCGCTTGTCTTACTCCATGACCTAGTGCCTCTTTGAGATGAAAATTGCAGATGACTAACCTGCAATTGATTTATTAAGATCAACAATAGTCGGAGCGTCAGTGGAGCAACTTTTTTGCATGGAGCAAACCCTGTTCAAAAGTTCCAATTCTAGAATCGTTGTGGTCTTAACATGTGCTGCCACCCGCCGAGTGCAGATACACAACCGAAGGCTGTAAGACAAACTAACACGCCAATGTAGACCATTACGTTTGCAAAATAGA
>CAZVBC010000312.1:0-8965 GCA_964625155.1 uncultured Pirellulaceae bacterium | reverse complement strand
AACAGCAGATCGAACTGAACCAAGAGCAGGGTTTGACTGTCGTCATGGTTACTCACGACGAATCGATTGCAGTCGATTGCGATCGCATAGTGCGACTCGTAGATGGCAGGACCGTGTAGAACACGGTTTTCGACGCTTACTTCTGAGCTCTTCACTTGACGCGTTCGCTCATGCGTTTTTTCAGATTGGGGAGAACCAAATGCGAGCGTTGATTGTGGTTGATTTGCAAAACGATTTTGTGGACGCCGGCGCGTTGGCAGTACCCGGTGGCAGTGAAATCATTGATCTGGTGAATCGCCTTCTCCCGCGATTCGATCTGGTGGTGGCCACTCAAGATTGGCATCCTGCGGATCATCAGAGCTTTGCCAGCCAACATCCTGGATTGACTTGTGGCAGCCAGTTTTTGTTACACGGGATTCCACAAATCGCCTGGCCGGACCACTGTGTACAAGGTACGCGCGGAGCCGATTTGGTAAAGGCACTGGACCAGAATCTTATTGCGAAGGTCGTCCGTAAGGGTGAAGATGCGCAAGTCGACAGCTACAGCGGTTTCTTCGACAATGACCATTGCCATGCGACTGGTCTCGAAGCCTTTCTGCGAGAACAGGGCGTGGAGGAAGTTTTTGTCGTCGGGCTTGCAACCGACTACTGTGTTAAATTCACGGCTCTAGACGCTTTCAAACTGGGATTTAAAACCAATCTGATTATCGATGCTTGCCGAGGTGTAGAATTGAACCAAGGAGACATCGAAAGTGCGGTATCGGAAATGAAACGAGCTGGCATCGCCGTTCGACGATCGGAGGAGTTTCTTGGGCACTCTACAGTAAATGATTTCAACAGCCTCACTCACCAACCTGCTGCTCATTCACCTGTCGAATTGATAGCAGAGACCAAGTATCTACAACTAGTCAAACGAGGCACTTGGTCATTCGTGCGCAGACCTGCCAACGTACGCGTCGTTTGTGTCGTTGCAGTTACGGAAGATCGACAGCTTATTCTCGTTGAACAACATCGTCCACCGGTAAATTGTCCCGTGATCGAATTGCCAGCAGGGTTGGCTGGCGACATCATGGGCCAAGAAGATGAGTCGTTAATGCGTGCTGCACAGCGAGAGTTGCTGGAAGAAACAGGATTCGTGGCAAATCAATGGCGAGAATTGGGGGCTGTGACGTCGTCGGCTGGCTTGACTAATGAAATCGTCACCATGTTTTTGACCACGGGCCTACATCGGCAGTCGAGCGGTGGTGGAGACAGCAGCGAAGATATTCAGACTGTGTTGATCCATATCGACAAAGTCGCAAGTTGGCTGAATGAACAGAGATCACTTGGCAAATTGGTCGATGCCCGAGTATTTGCTGGACTCTATTTCGCCAACATGAAATAGCCGAGTTGTGCGCGGGGATGATTTCCGGTAACTAACAACAGCTATCGGCAGTGTGTGTAGTTCCTCGCCTGCGTGGTCCTGGAATTTCTATACCAACTCTCAAAATCTTATTCTGTTGGTCTACGAAGACGACCTTGGGCACAATGTTGTCGGTTTGCACTTCAGTGGCTAAATAAGCAAAGGTCGCCACAATAATTACGTCGCCAGGACGAATCCAATGTGCCGCTGCACCATTTACACAAATGTCGCGAGCGCCTTCGATACCTTCGATCGCATAAGTCTCCAGGCGGCTCCCGCGAGTGATATTCCATACGTGCACGGCTTCATTGGGTGCGATGTCGGCAGCCCGCATCAGATCGGGCGGCAGTGTCAATGAGCCTTCGTAATCAAGATCAGCTTGCGTAACTGTAGCACGGTGGATTTTTGAACGTAGAAACTTGCGGAACATGGAGTCACCTGGGTCAAGTAAAGATTGTGAGATTTTAAAAATCCCGACCTCGCCCTCAGAATCCAGAATCCTAACCTGAAACCACAATTTTGATAACTGGCTGCGCAATCCGCACTTTCCACATAAGTTGCATGGTGCCCTCTCGCGACGTGCCACAATTATTCATGAGGATATTTACTTCATAACATGGTGATTAAGCTGGAATGGCATGAACCATGATTATGCAAAATATTGTTGCTCCCTTGTGGCGGTGTTGTCGACATTGGTTGACTTTAACCGAGTAGTGAACTCCAGTGAGCCAAAATCGGACTGGCTAACCTGGCGTTCTACGTATACTCATGATCCAGTTCACGGTATGCGGGTCGATCAATATGCCATACCCAGCGAGCCGGTCGCGCCAGCTCGCCAGGATTTTCAGCGTAGCGGTTTTCGTCATTATCGCAGTACTCTGCAAGCGGGTCAGTCAGCCGACAATCTGCACGTTGTTGAACAATGGGGTCGACCGGTTGAACCCTATGAACAATGGAGATTTCCATTCCGGCCATATGGCGTCCCATACGATGCTTGGGGACCACCAACACCCTATGGAATCATCAATGGAGGCTGGGGTTACGGGGCTGGGCTACCATACGGTCCAACGCCATCATACGGTCCGGCGCCACCTACGACTGGTCCAGTTCCGATGCCACCATATCCCGGTGGCCCAAGTTTACCACCAGGCTCCAGCAGCGGCTTTCCACTAATTCCTCCCTATCAACCCGCGCCTTGGTTCGACGGGAATTACCCAATGGCCCCGCCACTTCGCAGTCCTTTTCGATGAGCAAAAACACGCTGAGCGAATACGGTCCAGAACCGGCCGGACAGCGAGCCTTCGCAGTTCACAGGCAATATGAGGCAGGCAGTCCAAGCTACCGTTGTCGACTCCGAGCAGGTGGTTTTTCGGAACTGGCAGTGCGCAGCGTTTCGATGGTCAACAGAATGTCTGTCGGAAGCGGGCTATCCAAGACAACTCGCTGATGAGTGACCGGGTGTTCGAATGCAAGGTGCCTGGCATGAAGAGCTTGTCGGTTGAGAACAACAGCATCATCGCCTGGTTGCAGTGGTATCCCTCGGGCATGGCGGCGCATCAATTCTCCGCGCGTAATTTGCGAATGACCGCCGTAAAGTTTATCGCATAGGACCGGGCTTCGCAGGTGTGCCATGTGGACGCGGAGTTGATGCGTTCGCCCGGTCTTGGGCACCAATCTCACGGTGGAGAAACCATCAAACCGCTCAATTACTTCATACATCGTCTCTGCTTCACGCGAACTTGGATGATCGTGGCGTATCGCCATCTTGTCGCGCTGATAGGGATGTTGCCCGATAGGCTGGCGAACGACGTCTCGGTCGAATTCGACTTTGCCTACAACGATCGCGAAGTACTCTTTTTCGATTGTTCGCGACTCGAATTGTGCGGCTAATTGCAAATGCACAGTATTGGTCTTGGCAATGACAATCACGCCACTAGTGTCTCGATCCAATCGATGCACAATTCCCGGACGAGTTGGCCCACCCACGTCGCTGAGCTGTTTAAAATGGTGTGCCAGTGCGCTGGTCAGCGTCCCGCTCCAGTGTCCTTTAGCTGGATGCACGACCATTGCAGGTGGTTTATCGATCGCGATTACGTGTTCGTCTTCGAACAGAATATTTAGAGGTATGTCTTCGGGTTGAGGGCCGTCTACAGGTGGCGGCGGTAAGTCAACTTCGATCAACTGACCAGCGCGCACACGGAAACTGGGTTTGACTTGTTCGCCGTCGACGCGGCCACCTCCATCTTGAACTACTTTGCGTAGAAAGACGCGGCTATAACTGTTCAGATGCGCAGCCAGCAATGCATCGACTCGCTCACCTTCCTCGTTGTGGGCAACTTGATGACAAAACAATGTAGTCGAAGCGTCTGCCACTGATTTATTCTGCGTTTTCTTGGCAGCAACCTATTTCACAGGTGAAGGTGGTTGCGACGCATTCTCGTTTGTCGCCGGAGAGGGCGCAGGCACCACCGGTCCGGACGGCGCTGGTGGTGCGGACCCAGCGGGTGCAAGGTTGGCTGCGGGAGTATTCGCATTTGGAGCAGATGTGTTGTTACTAGAATCGATCTTCGTCTCGACCGGCGCGGCGGCTCCTGACTGGCTGTTTGTGGTAGGAGGATCCGATTTGATCTGAATTGCCGTACCTGATGTACTTGCTTCTGCCCTTGAATCGGCTGCCGTAGTAGGAGTCGTCAAATTCAATGCGTCTTTGGTCGGAAAAGAAATATCCGGGGCTGTTGGGGGAACGGACAAATTATTGGGGAGGGGAGGAGGCGCGTCAGGAGCAGGCTTCAGGGACGCGAACCAACGATAAAAGTTCTTGCTCGCATCATTGCGCAACCACTCGATGCGTTCGCGAGCTAGCTTTGTAATTGCAGCAGGTGCTGGCGATTTTTCTACTTGTTCAAATTGTTTAATTGCATCATCGAGTTTTCCAAGCGATTCATAGGCCTGCGCGAGACCAAGCATCGCTTTATATCGCAGTTCGTTGTCGTAAGTCGAATCGAGGACAGCTTTGTAGGAGGTGACCGCGTCGCCAATCATCGTTTCTCCGGTCGCGCGATTGGTGTAAAGTAAGTCAATTCCTCGCGCAAGCTGGCTATCCCCCATCGCTTGTCGTGCCCAAGGGGCGGCGGAACTGCTGGGGAAGGACTCCACCACCGTGTTGAAGGCTTCGGCGTTACCATCATCCAGTAGATAGAATTCCGTCCAAGCCTCGGAGTTTGCTTTGTGAGTCCAACTCGTGAACGCTCCATAACCCAGAGCAGCAACAATGATCAGCACGATGCCAATAAGGACCAGCCCACCAACTGGCCGGCCTGTCTCAATTACCGCGCCAAGTCGATTTGCTAATACGTTCGTTTCAAGCTCGTGCCTACGATCACTCTTCATTTTCGACGTTCCGTTCAATAATTAGGAACTTGCTGTCCGAATACCCCGACCATTCCCCGTCGCCTCCAAAGCTATACCTGCGCTTAGAGGAGCACTAAGTTTAGCCATCTTTTGGAAAACAGAGTATATGAACGGTTGGCAGGTTGCTCAATATCGAGCAAGCGATTCAAGCATGGCTTGTAAGCTGCGAATCGTAAACAGGCGAATTCGGTTCCCCGAAGTGAACTGACAACCACCGTGCCGCAAGTCCGAGTTTGGAGGATTTCCAGGCTGAAGCTACCAATTCAGCTATACTCACGGACATCCACCAAAAAGTACAGGAGATGATTGGGTTGCGGGATGATTGCGAAGGGAAAACGATGAGCTAGTTATAATCGACTAATTCACGAATCGCTTGAAAATAGTGAAAAAACTCCGAGAACCCGAGATTTGTGTAATTACAATGCTATTACTGAAAAAGCCCAGAGTGCCCATTTTGTCTATCTCGTGAGTCAAGATCTCAATGATACGCCGGGTCGCACAGATACATCTGATCATCGTTTGTTTGCTGTTATTTCAAACCGATATTTATGGTGCACTGACGGTGCAGGGCATTGACCCCAATCGCCATGATCGCTTCAACAACAGCCCATCATTCATCGGCAATCCATACGTTTGGGCAGGAATAGGTCAGAACGCTGGAAGTGCGTGGGGTACTTTAATTAGCCCAACATTCGTGCTGACAACCGCTCATGGACCGGTGAGCGGTGCCGTTCGATTTTATCAATCCAACAACTCCGGTGGAACCTTTGTTGAGCGAACAGTTATTTCAGGTATGCAAGTCGCGGGCACAGATCTTTATCTTGCTAGGCTAAATGCTCCAGCGACTGGCATCACACCATTTCCTATCGCCGTTTCACCGAATGCGTCCGATTTCTTAGGGCAAAGTCTTTTTGTCTTCGGGTTGAGTGGACCTGCGGTGACGCAGGCCAACCAACGTCTCGGAAGAAATGTCATTGATCAAGTAATCCCGGGATTTTCGAATCCGAATTTGGTAGGGGCTGGCGATGTATTTGTATACGATTTTGACAATCCAGGCGGAGTTGGCGCTGATGAAGCGCGAGTGGAAGGTGGCGACTCGGGTGGTCCTAGTTTCGTGTTGATCAACGGCCAACCTTCGTTGGTCGGTATTCACTGGTTTCAAGTCTTGGCAGGAGGAATGGATTTTCCCAATGGTGGCTCAGGCGATACGCTGGTTTCATCGTATATCAATCAAATCAACACCAGTATTACTACGCTCGGAGGTTCCGAGACGATTTCAACTTTAAATATTGTCGTGGTTCCTGAGCCATCTTCTTTGATGTTGGCCGCTTTTGCCGGTTCGTTCTCCTGGGTTGCAGCACGCCGTCGACGTGTGCAAAAATAGTGCGGGTTCAACAGTCTGCACTTTCGCCAAATATAGGACTCGCCTCGAAAAGTTAACCCTCCAGTGCGTTTGGAACAACGATCCAATGGTTGAACCCGCAGTGAGGTAGTTTATTTCGGCCGAGACCCTAGCAACCATATGGTACGTTTAATCATGCCACTTCGATTCTTAGTCGGTTGGGCACTTCTTTTTGTTGGTCGTTGGAGTTTTTCGGCAGACCCTTTGTTGGTCGACATATTGCTGCGCAATGGAACGCTGATCGACGGTACCGGTCGACCAGCATATGTAGGCGACGTTGGCCTACGAGCTGGCGAAATTGTGGCTGTCGGCAAATTTGATACGCAGTCGATTGGCAAGACCATCGACTGTACAGGGCTGGTTGTTGTGCCAGGCTTTATCGATCTACATAATCACAGCGATGGCGAAATCGTTGCCCCGAAGACTCGAGCGTGCGTCAACTACCTTATGCAGGGTTGTACGACAATCGTAACGGGCAACTGCGGCTCAGGGCCGGTGGACACAGGTGCTTATTATAAACAGATGGAGCAATTGGGCGTTGGAGTCAACGTTGCCCATTTGTTACCTCAGGGGTCACTGCGACGCGAAGCCATGGGACTCGATCAACGTGATGCGACAGTTGAAGAACTGGAGCGCATGCGAGTATTAGCAGATAAAGCGATGCAGGATGGAGCTTGGGGAATGTCTAGTGGCTTGATTTACGTCCCCAGCTCCTATGCGAACACCGACGAGTTGGTGGAAGTAGCTAAAGTTGTCGGCAAGTATGGTGGGATCTACGCAAGCCACATTCGCAACGAGAATCTTGATTTACTCACGTCCATCAATGAAGCTCTTGAAATTGGCAAACGTAGTGGCTGCGCGGTTCACGTGTCTCATTTCAAGGCGTCTGGGCAGGATGCATGGGGTTTAGTTCGAGCAGGCGCCCAAGTCATCGAGTCAGCTCGCCAAAAAGGCCAAAAAGTTACGGCTGATCAATATCCTTACGCTGCATCGAGCACTTCTTTGGAGGCAACCGTGATTCCGACTTGGGCTCGCGCGGGAGGCGAAAAGAAACTGCTTGAGCGATTATCCAACGCGGAACAACGTACCAAGATCCTAAATGAAATTGACAGAAAACTACGACTGGCCGATGGAGGGGCGCGCATCAAGATCGCCCGCTATTCCAAAAATCCTCGTTGGGCTGGCAAGAGTATCGCTGAAATTGCAACCGAACGCCAAGTGCCACCAATTGATATTGTGCTGGAAATTACCGAGCAAGGGGGCGCATCGATCGTTAACTTTGGAATGGACGAACAAGACGTGCGGTTCGTGATGACCCTGCCCTGGGTCGCCACCGCCTCCGATGGTCGCGCATTCCTACCTGGATCTGATGTACCGCATCCGCGAAGCTACGGTACATTTTCTAGAAAAATTGGTTTCTACGCTCAGCGCGAAAAACAATTGAGCGTTGAACAAGCAATCTACAGTGCCAGCGGTCTGCCTGCCGACATTCTTGGACTTGCCAATCGCGGTCGATTGACTGTGGGCTTGGCAGCCGATGTCGTGGTGTACGATCCAGCCGCATACGTGGATACTGCGACTTACGATAATCCTCATCGCTATTCAGCCGGAATCCGATTCGTACTGGTCAACGGAGATCTAGCCGTAACGGACGGAATTCCCACCGGCACGTTGTCGGGTAAAGTTCTGCGCAAACGCTGATTTGCTCACACTGGTTCTAGCCAACTTGTCTCAGCTCAGCTCAGTGCACGCGTTGGCCGGGTTGAGCGCCTGAGTCAACGTTGAGCAGATATACCTCTTCGCCACCAGGACCAGCAGCCGTAACCATCCCCTCGCTGAGCCCGAATTTCATCTGTCGAGGAGCTAGGTTGGCCACACAGATCACCAGCCTGCCAACTAGTTTCTCTGGTTCGTAAGCGGCCTTGATCCCTGCAAATACCGTCTTGCGCACGTCGCCTCCCAAGCTCAGCGTCAATTTCAATAGTTTGCGAGCCTCAGGAACTTGTTCTGCCGCAATGACTCGAGCAACGCGCAAGTCCACCTTGGCAAAATCGTCAATCGTACAAGTTTCCGATAGCGGCTCACTTTTCAGTGGTTCGTCTGAATCTTGCCACGGGCTTGCAGATGGACTGTCGGATGGAGCTTCTTTGCTGTCGTCGATCATGGCGTTGATTTCCTCAGGTTTAATACGTTGAAGCATATGTTGAAAAGCACCCACCTGCGTACCCAGCAGTGGACGCTGGCTCTGTTGCCAACTGGTAATCGGATCATTTAACAAATTACTGCATTGCTCAGCCAGCTTGGGTAACACGGGTGACAAATAAATCACTAATTGTCGGAAGAGATTTAATGCTACTGTACATACGGACTGCAATTCGTTGACGCTTTGGGGATCTTTGGCAAGCACCCAGGGCTGAGACGCCTCGACGTATGGATTGGCATTATCAGCCAACTCGATAATCAACCTCATGGCCTTGGCGTAATCACAGTTTTCGTATGCGTCGGCGATGGCATCTCCAGCTTGGGCACCACGTTCAAAAAGCCCACCATCGTCTGGGTACACATTTGCCAATCCCAGGGGTTGAGCAAATCGTGCACAGCGGCTAGCCAAGTTTACGACTTTGCCAACCAAATCAGCATTCACCTTCGCAATTAACTCATCGGTATTCAGATCGAGGTCATCGACTCGAGATCCAAGCTTGCTGGCGAAATAGTACCGCAAATAGGCAGGATCCAAATGTTTGAGATAC
>CAZVBC010000311.1:0-8969 GCA_964625155.1 uncultured Pirellulaceae bacterium | reverse complement strand
CACTTTTTCGATGCGTATACCGTTAATCTGAACTTTCTTTAGCCAGCTTATGGCACCTTCGATCGCCAATACAACTTCGCGTGATGGTTTCGATTGGCGCATGAGGAAGCGGACAATTTCTGTCGTTTCTTGAGGGCAGATCGACGCTGGCTCGAAAGTCCTAGCCGGGCGCGCAGTAAATGTGCGTTCATCGTGTTGTTGACACCAACCGGTTAATTGACCTCCTGAACGTATTTGGCACCGTAGGATACACGCGACTCCTTGCTGTACTGCTCGCCGCGCAGCGTCTCTGCGCTTCGAATCCAACCAGGCGAAATGGGGTGCTCCGCCGGCTGCGTCTTGCATGACGTTTAACACGCCCATCATTACACCATCGTTGAATGTGATGTGGGCGTGAAAGTCGGTTGCATTCGGGAAACGCTGAGGAATTCCACCCGAAGCATATTGAGACTTGAGCATGAAATCGAATCCCCGCTCACAAGCCGATTGCCATGCTGGCTCCTGTACTTGTGCGACCGCACGAGCCAGGTACTCGACCTGGGAATGAATATTTCCATTGTCGTAGGACGTATCTGATCTTGCGTGAGTCGCGTTAACAGTCTTGAGCTGGTTCGGCGACAGAACTGCAGTCATGTCATAGTCCTTGGGCCAGCCACCATTGCGACGCTGAAGGAGCAAGATGTTTTTTACGATTTCATGCACCTGAGAAACGTCGTAAGCTCGCTGATCGGGCTCGACTTGAATAAAGCGTGATTCGTCGCGCAGGTTACGCCAATGGTGAATTCCACTACCAAAGCCGCTAATATCGATGGGCGAGAGCTGAGCTATTGGAGAGGCAAATGCAGTTCCGTCTTTTCCGGCCCGTATGTGCAACACTGCCGGCCCTTGCCATTGGCTAGGAACATCAATGGATTGTCGCCCAGCAGACAATTTGGCGGCCGGCAAACTCGAGCCGCTGAGGGGATGAAACCACTTGGCTACATACCCCAATTGATTTTTGGGGAGTGTAGCTTCGAACCTCCCCGAACGAGCTCGGTAGATGACGTATTCTTGACCGGGGTTCGCTAATACCCATCCGTCGGGCACAATTTGATCATCTGGCTCGAGCAACCAATAATTCGTCGACTCAAAAAACTGCCGCATCAGCCTAAAGTACGCATAGCCTTGCGGTTGGTCACCTGGACGCAGCACATCCCAGGCTGTGTAGGTGTAATAGTAGGCAGTATAGCCACCCGCCATAGAGATTTCCCATGCACGCGCGGAAAGTTCCTCAGGTGTTTGAGCGATGCGATAGGTTTTGTCATTAGGACCCGCAGGACCTTGTTCATAGCCGAATTCTACGTTGACAATCGGCCACGCTCTTTGCTTTCGCTGGTTCAATACGAATTCTCGAAATCGAGAATGCTGTTGGTCGCATCGAAAGTCGTTGGTCTGGTCGAATACACCAGCGTCGTAATTGGCAGTATCATCGTGCGTCGTAATCAAATGTCGGTACGGATCCGTTTGACGAATGAATTTCAGCCGCCCCAATTTGTAATCTAAGTTTTTTTCGTTGTGAGCTTCTTTGGAAAAGTCCCAGACGATATTTGGGTAAGCCGAATAGCGTGCGATCATCGAACGAAAAAACAGTTCGTCGTCAGAGGAGCCTTTTGATGGCCATTGGACTTGCTTGTTGTAGACTTTCAACATCACGTGAGCCACCATGCCCCGTTCGAACAATGCATGAATAATTCGGTCATAGTGTTGCCAATATGCCGTGTTCAGGCGACTGTGATCGGGCGATGCGTTGCTTCCGCCCCACGCATACATTGGTGGTGGACCGAAGTCGTCTGGGCCTGTTGTGCCTGCACGCCAACGCGTATCGTGAGCGTATGTATTCAGGATTAGATAATTGAAGCCGCTGGCGGCGATACGATCCAAAAAAGTATGGACGGTCCTCAATTCGGCGCGTTGCCAATCAAGTGCCCAGAGCCAATCACACTCATATGCCAGCATAAAGAACCGCTCACGATCTTCGTAAACAAAATGTTGCGGGTGTTCAGCGTCGATGTGCAGCTTTCCGTGTACCCTTGGGTTAGAGTTTTCGACACAGTTCCACTCGCTTGACTTGCCATTCAATTGAGGTTGATCAGAATGAGTGACCATTTTCCACATTCCTAACTCATCCGCTGAAACTCGCAACTTCCATACGTTATCCCCGTCGTAGAACCCAGGCAGTAGGAATTGTTTCCCGTTAGGACTTGTGACCGTGGCAGAAAACTTCACTTGAAATGGATGATCGATGTGAGTGTCGAGCCGAAATTCCCAATCGTGAGGATGCCAGCGCTGGGTCGAGACTTGGTTTTTCGGCGAGCTGATTTTGCTGGAATCTGACACTGCTTGGATCGCCTGAGCAATCAATTGCAAACTCTGATTGTATTCTCCGTTTGCATTACCTGGTTCAAACGCGCCCGGCTGTGCACCCCGAGAGGCGATTACCATTTGCCAACTTGGAATGATTGTGAGGGTATCTCGGTTCCACATGCCGTTGGCTTGATATGCATCGTCCGGCAAGGCAGGCCAAACTCGCTGGCCAAGAGGCAATTTTTCGTTGAACCACAAATTGAATCCATACACGCCTGGTCCCCACGGCGTTTGATTGGTGCCACCTCCATACGTATCAATGGCTAAGTAATCATCTTTACCGGTTGCGGCACGGGAAGTCGCGGCGGGAACGCCGACTCGGAAGCAATCATCGAATAGTTGCGAGTCCAACAGTTGCCGCCCCTGCCACTTGCCTCGGTTGAGCCATAGCCAACCTAATCGTGCAAAGTCGCGCGACGATGCGGTGACGCGAGTAGCGTTTCTTGCACCAAATACTTCACCATCTTCGAATTGCAGACTGGACATGCGCGAACGGAAGGCCGTGTCGAGTGATCCACCGTAGATGCGCTCCAGAGATTTTGCATACAATTGAATGGCGTAGTCGTTGTAGCCCCAAGCAGTACCTGGCATCTCACCCAGACCGTAGCCACTGACCATGTTCGCTAAGTGGCGGAAAGTCATCGCCGAATCTTTGGCGGATAGGTTCCAGCCAGTTTCTTTCACCAATCCGTCGACAGATGGAATTCGTCCCTCTTGTACGGCAAGCAACAACAGAGTGCTTAATACTGGCTTGGCAGCCGACGCCCAATCTTTGTGACGCGTTACGTCGCCCCAGTTCTTGATCAAATATCCGTTGCGAACAATGCAACCGTCGCCTCCAACGCGTTCAGCAAACTGTACGAGTTTCGTTTCATTCAAGCCGACTTGTGCTGGACTCCGCGTTTCCCAGTGTTCGCCCGGAAACACGATTTCGTTGGTAGCAAGCACTTCGCCGTTGCTGCCGACCAGCAACCAGCAGCCAGCGCAAGCTGCAGCAACCAACTTCCAGTAAACGTGAATACTTTCCATCGTCCAATCTCCGGTCACTAAGTCGCGCTTTGTTTTTCAACACGTTGGCCACGTTTGCCGACACGCCGGCTACTGCCTGACGACCGCAATTTAAAGGTCGAATTTTCGCAAACCACCGACACTCTTTCGACTCGCATTCATCGAAACAGCTAAATCGATTGGCTTCGAACGGAATTTGCGGCACGTTTATCCGTTGGCAATGCCCGGCAACTTTTGCATAATTGTAGAATTGATTCCGCTCAAGTGAAAATTATATTCGCCAATTATTACTTCGATTTGAGAAGTACCCGTGCCTTTGCATGATTGGACGCTAGTTTCACCTGGCACTTATCACAGGTTTCATACGGTATGGATCGCCGAACTCACCAAGGTTTTGAACACCGGATTGTTGCCCAGTCAGTACTATGCCGAGCCCGAACAGGTACTTGGCGATACTGGGCCAGATGTACTGGCGCTGGAAATTGATCGCGACCCAACCACGACTGATTTCGAGCGGGGCGAAGGGGGTACAGCGACGTAAATTGACGTGCGTCCCTGCGAGTCCATAACACAGATCCCTTCTGCCAGAGCTTAGGTGAGCAGAACTCAAATGAGTTGTTGAGTACCCACTACTTGCACTTCTTCAAACTGAAGTCCCAATTTGTTTTCTATCATGTTTTGTACGACAAGCGCGTCATACTCAAATCAACGCAAATGTAGTGAGAAAAATTTCCCGAAACCCAACGTTTTCATTGATCAAATCATTTGAGTTGGGGAACTTGGGCTAGCCAATTAGGACATGCCGGTACTGAAAATTCTGCGAAAACAAAGCTTCGAGCGAGCTGGATCGTTTTGCAAGTGTTTTGTCACAGCTTAATTCAAGGGATCGAGACGACGCTCGCTCCTGTTGAGTCGATTGAGCGCCGTCTCAGTAGGAACCTCGCACTCCCATTTCCGCGAACCCAGATTCTTAGCTGTATTAGAACACACGTATGAGCCGCTTGATTCATCAACTCACTTTTGGGACGACTTGCCTGCGTCGGATTTTAGCTCAAATGTAAAGTGGTTTTTCCCTTGCGGTTTTACCTCGGCACTGAGGCCAGACTTCTGCGGTTCGAGATAGACCAGAGGAATGCGAGTCTTTCCCGGAGAAAAGCTGCCGTCTTCGCGAACCGAACCTCGTTCTTCAAACCAAGAACCAATGATGACACTGTAGCTGCCGGGCAACACGCCTTCTTCGTTGCCTGTTTCGTTTAATGAGAAATTTCCATTAACAATCTGACCTACACCTGCAGCTCCTTGATCACCTCCAAACGTGATGTTGCCATTTTCCAGTGGCTTACCGTCAAACATCACCACGCCTGTGACAGGAACTCGCCCCCCTGTATCTCGACAGCCAATAGAGAAAATAAACAGCAAGCACAAAACGCAAATTGTTCTCATGAACATCTCAATTCAATGGTTTGATTCGTGCAGGACAAGCTACTTAAGACGCCAATTGATGCGAAACAGACAAGTTTCAATGCATTTATTCGAGACTGTCCATAACCTTGCCGTCAGCC
Source organism: uncultured Pirellulaceae bacterium (assembly GCA_964625155.1). GTDB lineage: Bacteria > Planctomycetota > Planctomycetia > Pirellulales > Pirellulaceae > Aureliella. Next base: position 3,996 of record CAZVBC010000311.1, on the reverse strand, counting down.
CGGTCTCCGGCTAAACAGTAGGTCGAATAATCAATCGCTTCGGAAATGAACCTCACCGATCCATCGGCAAAAACGAACTGAGCTCCGCCTACATGGTAACTCGCATGCCCTTGGGCATTCATCCAGTTAACAGTTCGGTTGCGCTCGGCGTTTTTCAAGAAGGCACTATTAAGTTTTAGCGAAAACAGGGTCGTAGGCACATTCCAAGTCCATAGTCCACCGAATTCTGTATAGTGCGGCTTGGTTTCTCCCATCATGATCGTGTTGGAAGTGCCGTCTGTGACATTCTGTAATCCAACACTGGTCACACCACGTGCAAACATTCCGCGGATCGACCCCGGGCTATTGTGAACGCATGTCCAACCTCCATTGATGCCTCCGTCAGCGTTCAAACAGAAGCTCGGCGACAATGTTGTGCAATCACGCGTGTTCAACATGGTGTTGTTCATCGTACCGCCGCAAAAACGATACATGCCTTCTTGCACTGGTCCGTTGAAGCCACTGAAATTGGAACCGTCAGCCCTACGTCCCGTTCCAGCCAGGGCGTTACTAGGGCAAGTGAAGACAGGCAGAAATCTGCCAGTTAGCAGTGTTCGATTAGCCGCACCGGTATCAATAGACTGATTAAAATCAATTTGGTTGTAGAGATTGCCTTGCTCGAGAAAAGGCAGTAGCGAAACGTTGCCACTGTAGTGTGGATTACCAATCAGAGCGAAGTTTCCACACTGAGCAATGGAGTCAACAAAGTTGCTGGCAAACGGCACTTTTTTGTAGGTATCTAAATAATTATGAAGCGCTAAACCTAGTTGTTTCAAGTTGTTTGAACATTGCATTCTCCGCGCTGCTTCGCGTGCCGCCTGGACTGCTGGCAAAAGCAATCCTACCAGCACGCCTATGATCGCGATGACCACCAGCAATTCCACCAAAGTAAAGCCTCGCGGCGCAGTCCGTACTAGCCTCGAATGTGACATGTAAACCTCCATACAAAAATTCTAGGGTTGATAGTTGGGATGAATTCTGAAAGGCATTCTATTCAATGATTCATGGCTGTTTCTTTCTTCAATTACGAAGCGTAAGCAAACGGAATCGATCGTTCCTTGGCGGCTCCGCCCCGTGTGGCAACGGCAAGTACTCTGCGCTTCGTCAAAGTGTGTCGTGTTTGCGGCCCAATCGAGTTAACTATTTCCGCAGCACCAATAGAGCGGAAGAGCCGGTACGACGTTAAGTTCGCGAGCGGAGCCCAGGAACGAGCAAAGAGAAGAAACTAGCAATTGAGCGGACCGTTGATTCTATTCGCCCTTGTTACTTGCACAATGACCTTTTTGGGCTTACTAGACCAGAGCCACGAGATAAATTTTCTGCCATGTTTTAGGGCTAAGTGAGTCATGACGACTGGTGAACGCGAATTTCCGACCGTGCTATGATTTTGACAGGGTCGTAGATCGGGAGTTCAGTCTCAGATGAAGCCGCATCCGACGTGGTGAATTGATGAAGCTCATCCCACACTCAGCGTTCCCAGCAACTGCGGCTGATAGAACAATACTGATCACGACCACTAAATCTGGTGATAACTTACCGCAACTTGATAGACAATGCACCAAGCAAGAAAGGAGTGTTTCCTAAGGGAAAAGCCGTAAAAGCGGAGCTACCCTGCTAGGGCTCGAACCTAGAATAGAAGATCCAAAATCTTCTGTGTTACCATTACACCACAGGGTAGTCGTGCAGCAAAATCGATTGTTTGAAGTTGCGGCTCAGTTAAGAGAGTAGAAATTTATCCGGATTGTTCACGATTGACAACAGCGAAAGCCAATCTTTGCAACTCAATTGCCAAATCTACGTGAACCGTCGCGATTTTTGGGGAAAGTTGAAGGACAACTGGCGCAAAATTCAAGATGCCGTGGACGCCAAGCGAAGCAAGTTTTTCGGAAACTGATTGGGCTTGCTCCGCTGGAACAGCGATAATCGCAAGTTTTACAGACAATTTGGGGAGTGTTGCTTCGAGACTCTGGATATCCAGGACGGGAATACCTTCGATTTGACGGCCAATTTTTTTTGGATCGGATTCATAGATCGCTTTCAAAATGAACCCCTGTTGCAAAAATCCTCGATAACGAACCAAAGCACTTCCCAGATTGCCTAAACCAACCAAAATCGTGCCCCATTGGCCATCCGTCCCGAGAGATTTTTTCAGGGCGCCTACCAATCCAGTGACGCTATAACCCACCCCACGTTTCCCAAAATGCCCGAACAACGCCAAATCTCTCCGAATCTGCGAATCACTAAGCCCCAGACGCTGTACGAGGTCGGTGCTCTTAATCGTTGCAGTACCCGATCTTTCGATTTGCTGTAGTTCTCGTAGGTACAACCCAAGTCGATTGGCGGTTGCACTTGGAAATGAGTGCAGGGGCTGTCTATCAACCTCCAATGGCGATTCGCTCAAATTTGGCTCTCCACCAGGTGCCTCGTTTAATCCGCTCATCACTGGCCTCCTACATTCGACAAATTCGATTCAAAACGCAGATTCAATTCACTCATTTATCTCAGTATCCATAAAGGTCACATTTTACGCATGCCTTCCATATTTCTTATTCAAGCAATGTTAGCTGGTCGATGAAACAGGTGCTTTGAGCAGACTCTATGCGAACACCCCAGCTTATACGGCTGGTTGCTCCTAGCCGATCGTCAGACTTCGGGAGGAATAATGGCGAGAGGTTGGTGTAGCACATTTGTAGGGGCAGAGCTGGCGGAGGCTGTTCGAGAGGTTTGCTGTGGCTATGCGGATCGTGGTCCGCAGCCAGATGCTGCATCCAGCGTGTTTTAACGGATTCCAAGGAGAACGGGAAATGAGAAGGCTGTTTGTTATACCGGTCTTGGTGGCCATCCTGGCCTCCATGGCTGGTAAGGTAGCCAGCGCCGCTTATTGTGGTGCGATCAGCTACCAAGATTGCGAAGGGAGTGTGGTAAGCTGCTGTGAAGTACCAGCCTGCCATACGGTAATGAAAAATGTGCGCCGTGTTGTCCATGAACATGAGACTGTACAGGGCACAAGAACAGAGTACCAGACGGTCTACGAAGATCGTCAGGTCAATGCCGTGCGTTACGAGCGCGAAACTCATCATCGCGAAGTAACCAGCACGGTACGCCGACCTGTCTATGAAACCAAGACAGGCACACGGCAATACACAGTGATGAAGCCTGTGTACGAAACACATACTCGGCAGGTAACCTACAACGTGCAACGTCCAGTGTACGAGACCCGTGAAAAGGTCATTAACTACACCGTGATGAAGCCCGTGTACGAGACCCATAGCCGAAATATCAACTACACAGTGATGAAGCCTGTGTACGAGACTCATTCGCGCGATATTAATTACACGGTGATGAAGCCAGTGTATGAAACGCACGAAAAAGTGATCAACTACACTGTTTCGCGACCCGTGTACGAGACCCGTGAAAAGGTCATTAACTACACCGTCATGAAGCCAGTCTACGAGACTCACGAACGAGTTGTAAATTATACCGTGATGGTTCCCCATCAAGAAACCCGTACTCGGGAAGTAGTGAGCTGGGTTACCAAACCGGTCAATTACACTAAGACTGTTACGGTCAATGGTGGACATTGGGACAACGTGACTGAAGAAGTTCCTGGACCGACGGTGCAACGTCGAGTTCGTGAGCCAGGTCACTGGGTGTTTGACGAAAGCACCTGCCGCTGTGTCTACTGCCCAGGTGCTTGCCGAATCGAGTGCGTACAATGCCCACCGCGCACGATTTGCAAGAGAGTTTGGCACCCAACTTGCGAAGAAAAAACGATCAATTGCGTTCGATACGAACGTGAATGCGTTCGCAACACGGTTCCATACACTGTGTGCAAGATGGTTCCAGAGTGCCGTCAGAAGACTTGCACTTACACCACTTGCCGTATGGTTCCTGAGTGCCAGAGCAAGACTTGCACCTATACGGTTTGCCGTATGGTTTGCGAGCCTCGCACCAAGA
>CAZVBC010000310.1:0-8982 GCA_964625155.1 uncultured Pirellulaceae bacterium | reverse complement strand
GGTCTGTTGCGTCGCGAGTCCGATGCAAACGGTTCGATCGAGGGTCTTGAAGCTTATCAACAGCAAGCTTTTGATATTCTGGCTTCAAGTCGATTGGCTGAGGCCCTGGATTTGAGTCGCGAAAATGATGCGCTGCGCGACCGGTATGGACGAGGTTCCTCATAACCGGCCGGCTACGGAGACGCTGGTCCGCTGATGAACGATTATTTCCTGGCAGCCAGACGTCTGATTGAAGCCGGAGTGCGAGTTGTAAGCTTGGCCTACGGTAGGTGGGATTGGCATGGTCGTCCGCACGGCACTACTTTCGAGAATGCGCGTGATCATTTTCCATTACTCGATCAGGGCTTGACGGCGCTGATCGAAGATCTTGAACAGAGGAACATGTTAGAAGATGTGTCGATTATAGTTTGGGGCGAGTTCGGGCGGACTCCACGCATTAACAAGAATGGAGGCCGCGATCATTGGCCCAATGTCGGCTGTGCATTGATGGCCGGTGGTGGCATCCGCGCGGGGCAAGTGATAGGTGCTACCGATCGATTAGGCGACCATGCTATCGAGCGTCCTGTACACTTTCAAGAGATACTCGCCACGTTGTACCACAATTTGGGTATCGACACCGAACAAGCAACGATTCCCGATTTGCATGGCCGACCCAGGTATTTGGTCGATCACGATCGCTATCACGCCTTGCCGGAATTGGTGTGAGAAAGAAACTGCGATGCGTTCATTTCGATTGATCCACACATTGCATCACCCTAATGCTGTTTACGCTGTGGCTTATTCACCTGACGATCGGATTATGGCCACTGCCAGTCTCGACAACACAATCAAATTGTGGAATTGTGTTCAAGGCGACGAGTTGCAGCGATTGAGTGGTCATCGAGATGGTGTTTGCGCGGTTGCGTTTACGCCTGATGGGCAGAAGTTGATTTCTGCCGGACTCGATCGCGCGGTCCGGGTGTGGGATGTGACCACCCGTACTGCCGAATCGACGTTTTCGCAGCACGGGGGCTATGTTGAATGCATGGCCTTGTCGCGCGACGGACAATGGATCGCAACGGGCTCGTACGATCAGGAGATCCGCGTCAATTCGTTAGGCGGGACGACGAGGTACGTTCTCAAAGGGCATAAAGAGGCGGTGTACGCGCTCGCGTTTTCTGCGGAGGGAAATTGCTTGGCTTCTTCAGCCAACGACGGTCAGTTGCTCCTTTGGGATCTTGATTCTGGCCGCAAAATACGAGAACTCAAGGGTTATTCGGGTAATGTTCAGAGTTTGGCGTTTCATCCGTTGCAGCCGATGCTGGTCTGCGGTGCTGACGATGGAGCCATATATTCCTTTGATGTTCAAAGCGGCGAAATTCGGTCCAAGCTCCACCGGCACCAAGGGGCTGTCAAATGCTTGGCGTTCTCCACTGAAGGTGATCTATTGGGTTCGGGAGGAACTGATGGCGTGGCTATGTTGTGGGATGCAAAGTCGAGTACGTATTTGAATGCACATGCATGCCACGCGAACTCGATCTACGGAGTAGCGTTTTCGCCTCGAGCCAATAATCTGGCCACGGCAAGTTTCGATCGTACGATTCGCGTGTGGGCAATTGGTTGAACATCCTGTAAGTGTCGTGCATTAAGAATGCATGTGCTAACGCGGAACGCAACGACAGCACAGGGCTCAGCAGTATCTCGGTAAGATCCTCGCTCTCCCGTTTCCGCGAGTCCTAATTGACCCAGCAGGAGTTTCGCCCACTTTGGCTCTCTCGATGCCAAAGATTAGGGTGTGACAAAGAACTAGCCGCATTTCAATTTCTCTCCACACTCCTGGGCAGCCAAGCGGTTCGGCCGGCCCCTTTATCCGTTACTTGGCACTTGCTGCCTGTCCTCGCTTGACTGGATCGGCCAACCAGCGATTCATCGCGGAAACGAGAATAAAAGCGAAGGCGCCTAGCAAGAACAAAGTACCGACAATGTTGATTCCTCCGGAAAAGATCTTTGTCCAGTCGTTGGTGTCCACCCCTTGTTTAAACAAATCCCAAAAACGCCCCGTAACCATCTTTGTTCCTGCGGTCAATGTCGTGGTGATCACGAACAACATCGGTATCAGGGTCACCGGCGTGTAGCGTGCTTTTCCATGTTCGATCAACACCGTAGTCACTACGCACAAGGCAATGGCTGCGAGGAGTTGGTTGGCAATTCCGAACATGGGCCAAATCGTTTCAATTGAACCGGTCCAGATCAGTCCGCCCCAGGCGGCAGTTACCACTGCGGTACAGAAAATTGCCCCCGGTAACCAATCGACTCGATCCAGTGGTTTGTAGATTTTTCCAAGTGCCTCATGCAAGAGGAAACGGGCGATGCGCGTGCCAGTGTCGATGGTTGTTAGAATAAACAGCGCCTCAAACATAATGGCGAAATGGTACCAATACTTAATTACCGAATCGATCTTGATCGCACCGCCAGCGATCCTCTCCATGGCTGATGAAAGTATTTGCGACATGCCGACCGCTAAGGTCACTGCACCGCCAGTCCGCCCGCGCAATGATTCACCTCCTACTTGCCGTTCAATGGTCTCCAAATGGTCAGTATCTGCATTCATTTGGGCGAGTGTATCCGCGTATTTTTCCACTCGTGTCAAGTCGATATTGATCGCCCAGTAGTCTCCTTGTGGCAGTGATGCGGCGGCGAGTAGAGCCATGACTCCGACCAACCCCTCCATCAACATCGCACCATAGCCGATGGGGCGAATGTGCGATTCCTTCGATAGCATTTTGGGAGTTGTTCCCGACGACACCAGGGAATGAAATCCTGAGATCGCGCCACACATGACGCAAATAAAAACAAATGGGAAGATCGCGCCGTCGAAATAGGGACCACCTCCATTTGCAAAAAACGGATTGACCGCTGGTGCCTGCAATTTTGGGTTAGCCACCACCACCCCAACAACCAGCAGGCCGATAGTACCAATCTTCAAAAAGCTGGAAAGATAATCACGTGGACATAGGAGTAACCAGACAGGTAACACCGAAGCAATAAAACCGTATGCACAAATCGAAAAGATCGTTGCGTTACGGCTGAGTGAAAAATAAGGTTCCAAGGGAGAACCAGGAATCCAGTTGCCTGCAACTGTCGCGGCGAGGACTGCTAGAGCACCGACCAGCGATGCTTCGACCACTCGCCCTTTTCTTAGGCGATACATATAAAGTCCGACGAGAAATGCGATGGGAATGGTACACGCAATCGTAAAAGTTCCCCAACTGCTGCCGGGGACGATTTCGGCTGCCTTGTCAGGCAAAGTCAATACGTTCCCCTGCAAGCTTGTAGCGAGTGTGTCAGCGGGAATTGCGACGGAAAAATCATCGCTCCGCATCACATTCGCGCCACTGGTATACGTTACTTTTGTGCCGGAAGGAAAATCCAATCGAGCTCGCGGACCAACCGTGTTCTGAGCGATCTGAGATTCGACGGGAGCTTCGACCTTGGTCCCCGCCCCTAATTTGACCTCTTCGCCCCCAAGTGCTTTGACGACGACCACGCCTAAGCCCGACAACGCGATAATGACAATAAAAAGAATGGCCAGCGAAGCGACCGCTCCAGCTTGCGGTCCGATGGCACCACGGGCGATTTCAGCCAATGACCGACCTTCATGGCGAACCGATGCAAACAACACCAACATGTCTTGTACGGCACCCGCCAAACAGACGCCGACAACTAACCAAATCAAACCGGGCATGTAACCAAATTGAACCGCCAAAACTGGTCCAATTAAAGGGCCCGCACCTGAGATGGCTGCGAAGTGATGGCCGAACAATACCCACTTGTGCGTTGGATGATAGTTCTGTCCGTCTTCATGACGATAGGCTGGTGTGGTGCGAGCATCATCCAGCGCGGCGACCTTTGCAGCCAGGAAAGCGCTGTAATATCGGTAAGCCACCGCCATGATCGCCAAAACTCCCAGGATCAGCGGCATTGAATGCATAGTCGTTCCTTGGTCTGTATCGAAGTGGTGCAGTGCTGCTGTAACAGCGGTTTGTCATGAAAACATGTAAGCTAATTTAGGATGCGGTTGCAGTACCATATTCATTCTGCGGACGAAGCAGTAATGTAATTAATTTTCAGCGACTTTTCTCGTATGGCGACACAATTCGGCAGCCACTTATCAAGCAAACGGGAACGTTTCGTCGATTTCTGCTTTGGAAAGGTCGGCCAGAAATCGGCCTAGCCGCTGGGTAACTTGTTCTGTGATCTGCCTACCTTTATCGATGGTTGCAGCATGTGGAAAACCGGACCCAGAGTTCGTAGTTAACAAATGCCATGGCCTGGTTACCGAAACCCACCCCTGCTGGAGGGCTTCAAGCCGAAAGGGTCGTACTGCTCCGTCGTCAGCGGCAAGGGTGCCATCTTTTTGATGACGCACCAAATCAGGTCGAAAATACAAGATCAATGAGGTCTCCATCTCGCCTGCATGATCATCAGGATATTGGCAGATTTGGCCGATGACATCCTTAATCATCTGAAACCAATTGCACAAAAACACGTGGACCTGAGTCTGTCCATAGATCTCGCGCAAAAAGGGTTTTAAGTCATTACCGCCGTGGCTGTTAAGGATTACCAATTTGCGAATTCCACTGACTTCGACAGAATTCACCAAGTCCCTCAGAACTTGAAAAACTGTTGATGGTTGCAAATTGAGGGCTAATGGAAACCGGTTCAAATTGCTTTCGGTTCCGAATGGCAATGTCGGTAACTGCACCACGGAGGCACCCAATTCAGCGGCTCGGCGACAACTTGCATCCGCTAATTGCGTCGCTTCTATCGTGTCAGTTGAATAAGGGAGATGAAGGTTGTGTGGTTCAGTCGCTCCCATAGGCAGGACTGCTACTTGCCAAGCGCATTTTCGTACATCGTCTAACGTCGCTTCTTCGAGACGCCAAGTTAATTGGGGAATTGGCACGATTTCCGGTTTACTCCAGCGGTTTTAGTCGACGACTATTCTGCGAGCGAATTCTAACTATCAAGTCCATTCTGCCGAGCTGTGTGTATTGAGTATCGTGATGTCAGAATCCGGAACTTCGGCAGTATAGACCTGCGCGATTATGTTTGCAGCCAAACAATTGCCAAGCGAATACCGAAACGTGTCCAAGAAAACGAACTTCTTCTGAGCAACGGACCGGTTTCGCTCTTACCAAGTAATTGATCGCAGTTTTTGGTGGGAGCCAGCCGATAAGGGCGTATACAGGTTCTAGCAGAAAAAAAGCCCAACGGAAGTGCTCATAATCCGTGGTTACTTGCTTGGGCTGGCGAGAGGATTTCGGAGGCCTGCAGGTCCGTTCACAGATCGCACGGTTGGGAAACAAAAATTACTCGCAAGAATTTTCAAGCATTGCGGAACGTTGTGCGATATAAGCTATCTTTAAGCATTGTGAGTCGGCGAATTTCTCTGGTGACTGCCGATCGAAATCTATACACCGTACTCCCCAGTTGAGCCCAGGCTGCGATGATTGCTTTGAATTCGGAGATGGTTAAGCAACGTAAGAACGAACATCAACTGCGCGCGCGCCAACGATTTGGCAAGTATCGGATCGAACGCCGAATCGCACAGGGGGGGTTCGCATTTGTTTACCAAGCCTTGGATACGATCGAAGGTATCCGAGTAGCGCTAAAAATGCCTCACAACGAGGTCGTTACGCCTAAGATGCTGGAGTCGTTCCAGCGCGAGGCTCGCATGGTTGCCAAACTTGATCATCCGAATATCTTGCCACTGAAGGACGCCAGCTTTATCGAAGGCAGATTTGTCATTGCTTCGCGGCTAGGCGAAAAACCACTCAGTGATCGATTGCGTAATCGGATTTCGTTTAGTACGGCTCTCGACCTATCGCTACAAATGACGGCTGCCGTCGCGTATGCTCATCAAATGAAGATTATTCATTGTGATCTGAAACCCGAAAACATGATCCTCTTGCCCGATGGGCGATTGCAGTTGACCGACTTCGGTATTGCCAAGGTTGCGCAAAAAACGGTTGTCGGCTCGGGCTCGGGCACGGTGGGTTATATGGCACCTGAACAAGCGATGGGGCGACCTAGTACAAAGAGTGACGTTTTTTCGCTCGGCTTAATAATTTACCGCTTATTTACCGGTTCGTTACCCGAATGGCCTTTTGAATGGCCCTTCGCCGGTTATACAGCTCTCAAACGCAAGGCGCATCCAGAACTGATCGACATCATTCGTCGAGCTATTGAAGTGCGGCCTCACAAGCGATTTGGCGACGCACGAGAAATGTTGAACGCACTCCAAAAAGTACGCCGCAAATCTCTACTTTTTCACGACCGCAGAAAACGTGAAGCCAGTCTACCCGCTTCGCCAGCTTAGTAATTAATTTAATCTCCGTTACCATAACCTGGAGTGTGCTTCACAGCGAAGAATTAGGGTTCGCAGAAACGGGAGGGCGAGGTTCCTACCGAGCCGCCGCTCGATTGGCTCAGCCGGAGCTGCGCCCCTTCGCCCTCACGGTCCCCAAAATTAAGCTATGACAAAGCACTACCCGAGTTGTAGGCGTTCAGGATACTTCCCAAAGTGTTCGCGAACAGCGGTCAGCAATGGATCGATCGTTTTGGCTTGGATGGGACGTTGCGGTGGCCAACTCCACCAGCGAAATCCAGTATGTTCGGTCAGCGTAACTGGCATCTCGCTTTTTAAGTAGCCAAGAAAATAGGTAACTTGTTTATCGTAAGTGCCTCGCTTGGCATTGCGTACGCGATATTCGATTTCATAACGAAAATCAGGATCTCTCACTAACTCAGCCAAGTCGATGCCGGTCTCTTCTTGCGTCTCGCGCAATGCGGTTTCGATCAGGCTCTCGCTCCCTTCGGCATGGCCCTTCGGCAAATCCCAGCGGTCGCGATGCCGCATCAACAAGAAAGTTGGAAGGGGCTCACGCGCGATCAACAAGAATCCTGCAGCAGATATCTTTGGAAACATGGTTTGGTCTCCATGACAACTATCCATGCGGTGTGCTACCTTTTGCGTTAGTAATCCGCTAGTGGCTTGTTACAACTTAGTTTTAGGGATCGGGAGGACGAAGCTCCGGCCGAGTCAATTGCCAGTCAACTCGATAGGACACTCCTGTTTCTGCGACCCCAATTTTTTTAGATGTAACAAAGCACCAGAGCTTTATCCAGATGTTTAAGTAGGTTCACAGAAGCGTCTGCAATTTGGGAATCGTTGCCCTCCCACTTCCGTTGACCCAACCCGATAGTCTGGATGGAGCAATAGTCCGTGAAGATATCGATTTACCCCTGATTTTCAATCGGGATGAACAAAGTAATAGTGCCGGTCGGCCAGTGAAAGCAGTTGAAGACATACGATGAAGATTTATACCAAAACTGGAGACGACGGCACAACTGGTTTGTTCGGTGGACCGCGAGTACAAAAATGCGATTTGCGGATTCATGCCTTTGGTAACGTGGATGAACTGAATTCCGTTCTAGGAGTTGCCGCGTCTGGACACGGCCAATTTGATGATGCAGATGCTCGTCATGCCAAACTTGGTCTGGACTTGGTGATTGCTGCAATTCAGCACGATTTATTTGGCATTGGCGCGGAATTGGCCACCCCGAACCCGGATACTAAGAATCAACGCTGGATTACGGAAAAAAATATCGAGCGATTGGAAAGTTGGATCGATGAATACGACCAGCAGTTGCCCCCCTTGACCAACTTCATTTTACCCGGCGGCTCACCTCCGGCTGCGGCTTTGCATTGGGCTCGTACCATTTGTCGACGCGCTGAACGGGACGTCGTACATCTGTCACAGCAACCCGGGGTTAGCGAGCTGAAGTTGGTCATCATCTATCTAAATCGACTAAGTGATTTATTGTTTGTCCTTGCAAGAATTGCCAATCTGAGGCTGGAAATTCCTGACGTTGCATGGAGCAAAGAAAAATTCGATTCTGCATCAGCTTGCATGCAGCAAGCCGACGCAACGGAAAAGAACAGGGATGCTTGCTGATTAGGTACGAGACGGGTGTCTCTGAGAACGCGAATGTGGTTGTTTGACCTTGTTCGGTATGAAGAGGCACTATGGATGATGCTTGTGCCGACGCTACAATTTAGACGAGAGGCAGAAAAGAACTTTCCAACTCACGCGACGGCTCAAGCCTTTCCGCGACTTGATTTAGCGGAACGGAGCAAGCTGTCCGTAATGCTTTTTAACTGCCCTGCGTCCGTTGAAGTGCTATTGCACAGGCTAGATCGGTATAGACCAGAGGATTTGCGATGAAGAAAGTTGAAGCCATTGTCAGGCATTTCAAATTGGAGGACGTGAAGAACGCGCTGACGGAGCACGGAATTCACGGTATGACTGTCAGCGAGGTGCGTGGCTACGGGCGCCAAAAAGGACACACCGAAATTTACCGTGGCACAGAGTATGCCGTAGATTTTGTTCCCAAAGTCAAAATTGAAGTCGTTTGCAAGGACGCGAACTTGCAAACGGTGATCGATATCATTTTACAAACAGCTCAAACTGGTCAGATAGGCGACGGAAAAATTTTTGTGACGGACCTGAGCAATGCGGTTCGCATCCGGACCGGCGAGACCGGTGAAGATGCAATTTAGTACAGGAAATACTAGGTGGCTGTAATCGGCGGGTTGCCCAGCGTGGTTCTTTCTGCCCGCGAGAAACTTGTCGAAGGGCGACTCAAGATACGCGCTCAACATGACAGCGGGTCGCCCGGATTGCAGGTCTGCGTGCGACTTTCCGACTTGGTCGACGGCGTACTGATGGATTTGTATCAGGCTGCCTTTTCGGTGGAGGATTTCTCCAAGCTCAAAGATGACGTCGCCATCATTGCCCACGGAGGTTACGGTCGGCGTGATGTCGCTCCGTTTTCAGATGTCGACTTGATGCTGCTGCATTCGCCTCAAGTCGAAAAGGAGGTCGAGCCGCTGGCGCGATTGTTGAGCCAATGGATCGTTGATGCGGGGTGTCAGCT
>CAZVBC010000309.1:0-9001 GCA_964625155.1 uncultured Pirellulaceae bacterium | reverse complement strand
CTGGCTACGAACAACTTTGCCAGACAATGAGTCGAGGACCAGTAAAAATCCCAATGCATGAGCACGCATTACCGACCGACTTAGGCGTAGCAATTTAGAAACGTATCGTCGGGCATCCTTAAGGTATTTCTGTCGATCGCCGATGCCAGAAACAATGCAGGCGATATTACAACAAATGCGTAATTCATAAGTCGTCCAAGCGTAGCAGTCTACCTTAATAACATGTGTCCGCTGTATCTCTGGCCAACAGCGTATTAATAACTCACGAGCGGCTGTGGGTTGGCCGTCGTACAAGAATTGACGCACTCGCGAAATACAAAGGAATACTTGAGGCGTTTGGAAAGGTGACTCTCCCACCACCGCCGCAGCCAGGTCAATAGATTTTCGAGCCTGCGTTGTATTTCCCTCGATCAAATCACTGAGATGGGCACCGTGAATGTGCATCCAATAGATTGCCATTTCGTCTTGACGCTCCAAGGCATCGGCTCGATATGCCTGTGCGTGCGCGCACAATGATTTCAACTCGCCGAGGCACCACAAATGCTTCAACTCGATCCACTTTAGGAAACCTCGTTCCCAAGGATCGAGGGTCGCGTCAGCATGAAATTGCTGTTGAGCTCGTTGATGATATTGCAGCGCTTTGCGACATCTTCCTTGCAGCGTATACCGCAGAAAAGATGCCATGTGCCCTTTGGCGATACAACCTGGAGAGTTCGACCTACGTCCCAAAGTCCGGGCAACTTTGAACCACCACAAGGCACGCATCTGGTGCGATCGACTAGAAAATGAAAGCACAACACTCCAAAGCGAAAACGCCTGTGCCCGGTCGGACATTGTTCCTTTCTTGAGTGCCAAATTTGCAAGCTGTGTAACCAGAGCAGCCCCTAGCAAATTGTCGAGAAAACCTAAGGGACTACTTACTCGATTCAGGCACTGTTCGATTTGCGAAAAGGCGGGAACTCCTAGTGAATTTGCCAGTTCCGTCGGCTTCATCCAGAGAAGGTTGGCGGCCGCAGAAAGCAGACCTAAACGGCTGCGCAGGGAACGGGCGTCCAAGTTTACGCCGACGCATGCTAGGGCTGGACTTAATCGAGATAATCCTACCTGTAAATGTCCACAGCGAAGCCACTGTTCACCAGCGAGGCACTCCACCAACATACGCTCTGACGGGTCCGTGGCCGACTCCCGCAATCGATCATACAATTTTGCGGCCGCCAAAGCGCTGCCGTTTCCAGTCAGACAATCCGCTCGCAATCGCTCGACTTGGTAGCTCTCTTCTTGAGAACGGTCCGCTTCGGGACGAACGGCTCGATCGAGCATCCACAACGCTTCTGGAAAAGCCGCAATCCGCGCTGCTGCTCGAGCTCCTTCCAGGTAGCATGCGGCGGCTTCGCGAAACCGGCGAGCGGCGTCATAGTGGTAGGCGATTCGACGCCAGGGCGGAGGCGTTTCAGCCGAAAGCGTCCGCGCGATGCGACAATGACGTCGAAACAGCCGCTCCTCTGGAATGGCCTGCAACACGACCTCTCGAAACCGATCGTGCGAAATTTCAATCTCGGAGTCGAGTGTAGCTCCATATAGTCGCAGCCAGCCTTTACTGCTCAACTGATTGAGTTCAGCCAACAGTTGGTCGGGCATGATACGTGTGGCCATCTGCAATTGGTGAAAACCTAGTGGCTCGTCTGCTATCGCCAAAAACTGCAGGATCTGTTCGGCGCGACCCGACAGCATCGCAAACCGTCGCTGCAGCACGATTCCAGCATCGTCATGATCGCCTTCTAGCCAGTTTTCGTCGGTCTTCTTCCGCGACAATGTATCTAGATATGTCCGAAACAGTTCGCGTAAAAGAAATGGGTTGCCTTTCGATCGATTGACCAATTCAATGGCACTGCCCTCGCCGATATGTACGCCACAGCGCTGCGACCAATTGTGCACTAATTCTCGGCAGTCGGTATGTTCTAGTGGTGGAATGCGATGCTGAGCAAAAGTTGGCTCTCGGCAATCGAGTCCAGTTATCAATGCGTCAACCAACGGTGACATCACATTTGTATCTTGGTCAATAACGATCAACATACCGCAGAACTGTGAATTAGCTTGAAACAATTGCGCCAAGATACGACCACTATCCATATCGGCCCAATGTGCGTCGTCGATGATAATGGCCAACTTGCGTTTTTGGCTCAACCCTGTTAGCCATCCCAACAGTGAATGTAGTCCTGCGGCGCGTCGGGCTGCCGCTTCGACTGGAGAACTTGCGGCATCGACATGAGGCCATGGGATGCTTGTCAAGCGTTCGATCTGGGGAAATGCATGGGCCAATTCGCCACCTCCCTCGGCCAGCAAGTCACGCCAGAATTCAACCGGTTCGTTGGCCAGTTGCGTGACCATTTCTTGCACTAACAGATTTAGTGCTCGCAGAGGCGAGTGGTCTTGCCGATGACAGCGAACGTTTAATACTAACCAATCAGAATTTGCGGCTGTTCGGCATTGCAACCACTGTGTCACCAGCGTCGATTTTCCGAGTCCTGAATCACCGCGCAGCAACCTCAGCGCTCGATCGCCACAAGCAAGCACTTCGTAGGCGCGATCGAGGAACTCCCAAGACTCTTCACGCCAAAAACATTCTTCCGAACTGGGTTCAAAAGCTCTAGTCGGTACACTACCACCCAATCTCACGGCTACATCGTACCCGCGAGGGCGAGCAACCGGGTCGACGCTTAACAACTCCGTACACAGACTTGCCAAGTCGCTAGGCCAGTGTTCCGTTAAGCGGTTCAGGGCTGGTCGGTCAACGACATAACGTCTACGTTTAGAATCGTCGGCGTCTTCGACCACGTGAATCGGCGGATATTCGCCGGTAATCGTTTCAAAGATCATCACTCCAAAACTGTACCAATCTCCTTCGAAACTGGGTGGTTTGCCGTCGAGAGTTTCGGGAGGTAAGTACTGCAAAGTACCCACGATTTTGAATCCGTCGATCGAACGAAGTGTGTTCTGAGCCATACTGACCCGAAAGGCGAGTCCCATGTCCAACACAATCGCCCGCTCTTGACGCGTAATCATTACGTTTGAGGATTTTATGTCGCGGTGCACAACGCCGTTTTCGTGAAGAAAACAAATTGCCGACGCCGCTTGTCCCAGTACTTCGGTCAAACGCGACCAAGCATCTGACTGGTTCTCGATCATTTGGTACCAGCATCGGATCGAAGAACCCTCAACCATCTCCATCGAAAAATAACGCACATCTCCTTCGCTGAATGCATCATAGAGCTTGACGATATGCGGATGGACAAGGCGCGAGAGCCACGAAAATTCCTCGTTAAAACGATAGATGCTCCACGAGTCCATGCGACGCATGACCTTGACCGCGACGTGAGCCGCACTGCGCAGGTCAATTCCCGCGTATACGTATCCCATTCCCCCTTTGCCAATAACATCGGTCAATAGAAAGAACCCAAGATTACATGGGAGCTGATGCAGTGACATCGACTGTGGCGATGCGGCTTCGGTCACTGTCGTTTCTGATGAGTTGACCGGTAGCACTGGCAATAGCGCCGGCTTTTTCCGATTTGCCGAGCTGTGCATGACGTCCAGCAAGATTTCAATTCGATCCTTTCCTTGCGGACATAGGTCGATGTATGATCCAAAATTGACCGCCGCGTTATCGAAACGCAATCGCAACGCGACCTCAAGCATTACAAGTTGCAGAACGAGATCCTCGCGTTGCTTGAGTTCGGGGAACATCGCCAAAAGCAATTGAATTCGTGGTTTGGTCCGTTCATCTTCTTCGGCAATCGTAGGCGCGTCCGGCTCCCAAGCACCTGGCTGGTAGGCCAATTCCAGCTCTGCGCTCAACAGCATCCCCAATAACTCGACACGTTCATCTTGGGGAACCTGATTCAAATATCCATGAAAGTCACGCCTTGCATGGTGTCGCCATGTATTGCGAAACTGTTGCTCAAGTTCGATGAGGAGAGGGTTTTTCATGTGATGTGGTTGCGACGCAAACGCAATCGGCAATGAGCAATCACCGTTTCATGAGAATTTCGTCTAGATTTAACAGTACATTTCCCACCACCGTCCAAGCGGCTAATTCAACCGCAGAGGCGCCTGGTGGTGTGGGTCCAATCGGTTCAGTTGCCAGTCGATTTGCCGCTTCTGGGGTCTGTGCGAGTTCTTGGCGACTGTCGGCCAATAAGCGTGAAAGCGACTCCAATTCGTGTGCATCGGGCAACCTAGCTGTACAGGTTAACATGGCGTGCTTTATTCGCTCGGCGTCGTTGGTAGCCTGAGGCGTATGCAAGACGATTTTCCTCGCCAACCCCTGCGCCGCTTCAACAAAGCTGGGATCATTCAACGTTACTAGAGCTTGTAGCGGTGTGTTCGTGCTGTCGCGTTTCAATGTACACACTTCGCGACTGGGCGCATCAAATGTCGCCATCGAAGGATAAGGATTCGAACGGCGCCAGGTCGTATATAAACCGCGTCGGTATCGGTCCTCACCTGCGCTGGCTTGCCAGTCAGTGTCACTACCAAAAGCCGCTTTAAGGCCCATTTCTGGTTGTGGCGGTTTCACTGGTGGTCCATAGAACTTATGAGCCAGCAGTCCCGATATGGCGAGTGCTTGGTCGCGCACCATTTCGGCACTTAAACGCACGCGAGGCCCTCGAGCCAGCCAAGTGTTATCGAGATCAAGTCGCAGTTTTGCATTCTCGACTTGCGATGTCTGGCAATAGGTTTCTGACGTAACCATTAATCGCAGCAAGCGTTTGACATCCCAATCGATTTCCATAAATTCACAGGCCAACCAATCGAGCAATTCTGGGTGCGAAGGTAGGTCGCCTTGCGATCCAAATTCTTCGCTTGTACGTACTAATCCCAATCCAAACAGAGCCTCCCAATATCGATTCACCAGCACGCGTGCAGTCAACGGATTCTCGCGATCCATCAACCATTTCGCAAAAGCCAAACGATCAGGTACGCTGGCGTAGCGATCGATCGGATGCAATATCTGAGGAGTTGCGGCGCGCACTTGATTACCAAGCGATTTGTAGTTTCCACGTAATTGTACGAAGGTCTTACGCAGTGAGCTCGTCTCGACTTGCCGCATCACCGGAACACTCGTTGCCGGTTTCATTGTTGTTAACCGAACGCCGATCTCCTTGAGCTCTTGACGTACTTGTTTAAGGGATGGAGCTAGAAATTCCGCAAAGAACTTTTCGAGCTGAGTTTGCTCTTGAGGAGTTCGCTTGTCACTGCTGAGCCGCACAATTCTCTGCAATGTTTCACTCATCATCGACCAATCGATGGCAAATTCGTCGTGGCTGGCCAACAATTCAAAACTCCCGAGCAGATGATGGCGGTGAGTCGAGTTGTGTTCGATTTCGAGCCGCAATTTATCCCCTGCCTTAACCTGCATTAAACGGTCGAGCTTGAGTACTAACATGTGTACTTGGTCGACCTGGCCGCCCACGGCCCAGCCTTGCACATTGCCTTTGATGACTAAATTCTTGGTGGAAAACCCTGGTTGCGAATAATCTGCGTATGCTTCCACAAACTCGAAAGGAGTATTGGGTTGAACCGCGATAGACTGTTCCTTCTTGGGTGCCGATGCCAATCGGTAGGAAAAGATTGGCTGTCGTTGAACGTCCAGCAATTTGACTTCGGCTCCGTCCAGTCGCTGCTGTAAATTGTTGTCGGTGCGGTTCCACAAGACGATCCGATCGATCGGTTGTTCGGCTTTTAAATCGACTTCCCACCAAGCATCTGGATCATCATTCGCAGTATGAGTGGTCGAACCCTTTGGGAAGTCTCCGTTGGTATTACCGTCAATGGCCAATTTGGCCGGCCCATTGTACCCTGTACTGCTCTGTGTCGCTTCGCCATTCACAGCAAGGTTTTTGCCGCCACTGAATATCTCAATTTCGGCCAGCGAGAGAATCTTATCCTTACCACGCAATTCGACTCGCACATAACGAGCACGACGATTGTCGGCGCGATGAACAACCGCACCCTTCAAGCCAGTGATGACGAAGTTACCTCCACCAAAACCCGCTCCACCGCCAGGTAAGTCGGCGTTCGGCAAACTGCGCAGTCCAATTGCTCGAAGCGCTTGCTGGTCGAGCGACTGGGGAATTTCGAGATCAATCGTGTAAGTATCAGTAACAATATTGTTTCCCAGCGGCTGGACCTTGATTTGGCCGCTCGGTGTCCAAGTCGCTTCCGAGTTAGTCTTGGCGGAAAAGCTGGTTGGTTGCAATTGAATCCATGCAGGCTCTGTTAAGCTTTTTTCCCACAGGGACAATTCGCTGGCCACTTGAGGAGTCACTGTAACAAGTTGCCGTTCTAATTCTGATGTTTTCCGTTCTAAGAAAGCCTTCTCAGTTTCCTGCTCGCCTGTATACAACTCGATAATCGGGCTTTCGTCCTTGCGGTCGGCATCGCGAGACTGATTGAAGATGTCGAATACCTGAAAGTATTCTTCCTGTGAAAATGGATCATATTTATGGTTGTGACATTGAGCGCAATTAAATGTGATACCCATCCACACCGCCATCGTCGTATTGACGCGATCGACGATAGCCACATTACGAAATTCTTCGTCGTTTGTTCCTCCTTCATTGTTGGTTAACGTGTTGCGATGGAACGCCGTGGCTACCAATTGATTGCCAGTGGCACCAGGAATCTGGTCGCCTGCGAGTTGCTCAACAGTGAACTGCTCGAACGACAGATTATCATTAATGGCATTAACGACCCAGTCGCGATAGGCCCATATCGTTCTGGGGGGGTCGTCAGCATAACCTGCCGAATCTGCATAGCGTGCCAAATCGAGCCACTTTCTAGCCCAGTGCTCGCCATACGCCGGAGAAGCTAACAAACGGTCAACTGCTTTTTCATAGGCATCTGGCGACGTGTCTTTACTAAATGCTTCAATATCGTTGATAGTGGGAGGCAACCCAGTCAAATCCAAACTCACACGTCGCAACAGCGTTGAGCGGTCGGCACGCTGCGATGGACCAAGTTGCTTTGTTCGTTGAGCTTTCAAGACAAATCGATCAATGGGGTGGCGCCACCAGCGTCTTTCCAGATCACCAACGATCGAGTTTCCCTCAAGGGATGATTGCAGTTCGGGAATGTTGGGGCGCTGCGGCGCAACAAACGACCAATGTTGCTGAAATGGAGCTTGACGTGTGATCCAAGATTCGATTGCCGAAATCTCTTGGTCAGATAATCGGCTGCCAACATCCACCGGCGGCATCCGTTGATCGTCATTGGAGGTACGCAAACGTACAAGCAACTCGCTTGACTCTGGCTTGCCCGGCACAATCGGACGCCGCCCCGATTCCGCCTCACCAATTGCCGATTGTCGGTCATCAAGCCGAAATCCAGCCTGACGTTCGTCTTTGTCAGGCCCATGACATGTGAAACAGCGGTTCGAGAAAATTGATCGCACTTGGCGAGCAAGTTCTGCATCCGTCGGTTCTACCGCTGAAAGTGTACTGCAAGCAACAACGCAAGTCGCAATGTACCAATACAGACGGCAGCACTTTGGACCGGCGACTGGGCTGGTTCCGAGCATCATTTCCTCGCTAGAATCATCGCATGTATGTGCACATAAACACTGGCTCAGATAAGAATTGTATTTTAATACGGCCACCAGCGTAACCACAATTGTCAGCGGTTAATATCTAAGCGGTTCGGCATGATGAGTATTCAGGAAAATTTCACCATGGAACATAATCGATCGAACGAACGATTTCTCGCGCTGGCCTCCAGCGCCAAGGAAAGGCATGCCTATATTGCTGGACCCAGAATCGTTGCAATTGAAAGCGTAATTCCGTACGACGTCATGCCAGGTCTCGTCTTAATCAGGATCTCGACCGATGCCGGGACAGTAAACGGAATTCCAGTAATGGGTTATGGTGAGTCCTATTATTTGCCCGAAGCGGTGGCGGGTGTACTGCACGAGTGGATGTCCGCTCGCCTTTTGGGTGCAGACGCGACAGCCATCGAAAGTCATTGGCGTTTTTTGTACGAACGCTGTATAGCGTTTGGTGGTACCGGGGCAGAACTACGCGCCTTGTCAGCAGTTGATTTGGCCCTATGGGATATTTTGGGTCAGTTGACCGAACGACCTATTTGGAAATTATTGGGTGGTCCGGTACGCGAGCGAGTTCCCGTTTACAACAGTTGTGGTGGTCCATCTTATGGAGGCCGAAAAACTGAAGAACCTCGACGCCAGGGCTGGCCAGGGCACGGTGACTTGGGTAAACCTGGGCCACTACAAGACAATTGGGCGAGCATCCATACTCCCGGTGATTTGGCTGAAGAACTCCTTCAAGCCGGTTATCGAGCAATGAAGCTCTGGTCCTTCGATCGAATTTATCAGGAGTCGGGAGGCCAGCGCATTGCGTCATCTGACGTGGCACGAGGCGTCGCCCCTTTTCAAGCAATTCGTGAGCGAGTTGGTATGCAGATGGACGTGATGCTCGATGGTCATGGATTTTTTGCACTACCAGCAGCCCTGCGCATCGCTCATGCGATGCGCGATATCAGCCCACTGTGGATGGAGGATGTTCTTCGACCGGATTGTATTGAGACTATGCGACAATTTCGCGATGGAGCAGGAGTCCCCATTGCAGTCAGTGAAATGCTAGTCACCCGCAGCCTCTATCGACAAGCGCTCGATCGAGCCGCGGCCGATTTTGTGATGATTGATCCAACGTGGGTTGGAGGTATCTCTGAATCCAAACGTATTGCTGAATTGGCTCAGTTGTACAATATCCCAGTATTGATGCATGATTGTACCGGCCCTCTGACGTTGTTCTCAGGTTTGCAAATTGCCGCTTCTGTACCGGGCGTTACCTATCAAGAAACCGTCCGCGCTCATTTAGCCACAATCTACCCTCGTTTGATTGACGAGGCGGTCCAAGTGGTCGACGGGCATTTGCCATTACCAACCCGTAATGGCCTCGGTGTCCGCTTGCTCGATGAACTGTTC
>CAZVBC010000308.1:0-9019 GCA_964625155.1 uncultured Pirellulaceae bacterium | reverse complement strand
CCACCATATACTTACCACTTGACTGAACAGCCAAATAACTGAGCAATTCATCAAAGCGTTCTCCACGCTGCATTTCCATCGCCGGGATCTTTGCTTGTACGAGCGCGGACAAAACTTCTTCGGAAGCTAAACCACCTAATTGTAATTGTACGGCATACTCTCCAGTATGTTGGACCGTGAACTGGCCAGTGTACACCCCTGGCTGTCGACCGTCATTGAGAGGTCGTAGCACAAGCGGCAAATTGCGATTTTGTGGATCGAGCAATCGGGCAACAACCTCACTCTGAACAAGTGGCTGGTAGCGTTCGTCTTTCAATACCGCTCGGACCGTGACTTGGTCCCCCAGCAGCGCTTGCTCGCGATCGACCAGCAGCATGCCGCGATCGGAGTCCATCAATAATCGACCTTGCGATATCCACCGCACTAGCTTGGTATAGTACCTATCAAAATATTGGTCTCCAACCTCGCGCAGACGCCACATCTCGCTGCCACCTTGGAACACCACACGTCCAGCTCCATAAAACTGGCTGGCCAGATAGATTGGCGATTGACCGTCGAGCAACGCCGTGGGATCGGAAAAAAGGGCCAATGCCTTTGCGCCTGGCTTCAATTCGTATGCAGAATAAAAACTGTAAACACCTTTAAACGCTTCCCACAACCTACCGCTGGAAACCGGTTCATCGTTCAACCACAAAAAATCACTCTGCAATCCATCGGCCGTCAATTTCAATGGCCAAGGTGATTCCGCTTCGATACGCCCCGAGGCAAGCAGCGCGCTACCTCGTTGCTCCAATACCACAGGCGACAATCCACGCAACAATGTCGCTCGTGAACCGCCGGTCGAACGCGCCAGCCACTTGGGCATCTCCACCGTTCCGGCAATCAACATCAATCCACCCGCTTGTTCGGCAATCCACTGCTCGACAGCTTCAACCTGCGGCTCAGAGATTTTTGCCCAATCGGCGTCAAACGCCAGTATTGCGTCATAAGCTGCCAACGCCGAGCGGTCTTTAGGAAACTCCGTCAACAACTTTGCGGCTTCTTGTGCCATGCCATCTCGCCCCGTCTGTAACAGCACGTGCGAGTCTACATCACGATCACGATACAACAGATTTCGCACAAACTGGTATTCTCGATTCGGCCCCCCTGCAAAAATCAGCACCCGATTGCGCCGCTCAATCACTTCGACTCCGGTCAGCAATTCGTTATCACGTAGGTCAGCCTCATTTTCAATGTTGATGGCCTTGACCAAATACGTCCAATGCCCCACCGGCTTAGGTGATAGTTCAAACCTCGCTGTCGCTAAAGCGCCGTCCTCCGGCAAAGTGATTTGAATTTCTTCCTCTATCGAAAAAGTTTTGGGATCAGCATCCTTCGGGCCCGCTGAGATTTGCACGGAAACACTCTTGCCAGAATACCCAGAGGATTGAACCAAAACACTTAGCGCGAACTTGTCGCCCGGATACAGTCTTTTGGGAACATCCACCTCGACCAGTTTGACGTTTGGCGGACTGTTCGGCGACCCAACACCCACGATCATCAAAGGGACTCGAGCATTTTGCGCAGCCAGTAGAGTCGTCTTGGGGTCGAGCCCGCCGTTGTTGCGACCATCGGTCAATAACACTATCGCTGCGAGCGGGTTTCCCTGCTCGCGGTCGAGGATCGAACGGATGGCATCCCCGATTCGTGTTTCAATTCCCGTTGCAGCAAGAACCTTCGACCAATCATCTGGCACAAATTTTCTCAGCGCATCATCGTCCCCTTGTTCGGCCGTGATTGCTGGTTGATCGATTGGACTTGTCAGCGGCACCGCAGCTGAATTCGTCACGTCAAACAAATCAACAAGCCGGTAATTACTGGCAGGTAGAATCCCCAATGCACAAACAATCAACGATGTTAACATTAGCACGGTTCCCCACCACAACAACCGCGCTCCACGCTGCCAAGCCTGCCGTCCCATCACCTGTCCGGAAAACGACACCACCAACATGGCGCTGGAGATACAGCCGATCAAACACGAAAGCCACACGAAACCACGCGAAGTTGACAAGCCATCAGCATCTTTGGATGCCATCGTCTGCGGTCCATCTCGCCTTGTCGCTCTATCAAAAGCGGCGATCTGCACCGGTCGCGGCGATTGGTCGAATCGATATACAGCGACTTCATGCTGTTCAGCTAATTCGGAAAGTAGCGGCGACTGAGTGAATAACTGCGCTACTTCCGTAGATCGCGACGCTACGTTGGCAATCCCAGTGCCACTAGGCGTCCCAGGCAGTGTCATACTGAGCGACGTATCCACCAAAATTGCAACTCGCGAATTGCGCACTACCCGCTGTTCAGTGCGCCGATCAAATTGCAAAAAATACAACAGGATGCCGACAAACGCTGCGATGCGCAGCAAAGTCAAAGACCATCCGACCGGCCGCAGCAATTCGCACGAATCGTGCCGATACCACCAGATGACATATCCTAAAATTGCCCCTGCCAATACCAGCAACAACAGCCAATGCCACCACTGATCCATTTGCTCCAAACGAGTCCATTCGTAAATGACTCGAGTTTGGGCAAGCGTATAACTAAAAGACCAGATCCAATTCGGCATCATTTTGACCCTCCCGTTGCAAGAGGAGGAGGATGAAAGCTCGCCGCGTATCCCAGAATCTGCTCACACAATAACAATCCAGCCAAAATGATCATCAATAAAGTACTATGCGAACTGGTTTGCACCGCCAAACTAGTTGCGTTCAGCGATGCCGCAGAACGATATCGAAAATTGACTGGCCGCAGTTTTTCTTCCAGCTCTTGCGACGTCATGCGACCCAAATCCCCCTCGGCAGCAGCAACGTTGTGCGCCAGATTCCGTACCACGCTTTTGCCAGCAGTAGTTGGTAACCAAGTTTCGAAAATCCCCGGCCTCAGCAGCGCATCGACAACTTCGGGAGCTTGTCGTGTGACGTCGATTCCCAGATTTAAATTCGCAACCTGTCCGTCTGCACTTTGCTCCGCTTGATGCTGCAGTCGCATGCGTGGGCCACTGAGGCTGGGAAGCAGTACTTCTCCATCCGGCAATACATTTTGGCCAGCAAACGTCGCTTGGATCGATGTTGCTACCATTTGACTAGCCAATTCGCGACGAAAGCTTCCCAAATAACCGATCGTTCTTAAAGCCATGACAACAAAGGTCGGATCTTGTGCCCAATTGCTCCACGTCGAATCGACTCCAGTCAAAATGGCCACCACATGCCCATCACCAATTTGTTTATCAACGACCAAAGGATGCCTGCCGGCCATAGCCACCAATTCAACGCCCGCTTTAACACGATCGAAATCGGCTGGGATCTGTAAAATTTGGCGGATCTGCACTAACGGAAACGGAGAGGATGATAAACCGCGCAGCGGAGCCAGAATAAAGTGCTCGCTCGCAGCCACTTGCGGTTCCGCTTCACCGTCGGGGCGAGGCACGTCGGCGACTCCTTCGACGGGAACCGGAAACAGTCCCTCACCAGCTCGATAAAGTTCGTTGTTCAATTGATTTACGTTCGAATTGGGTCCAGCCCACAGAAACACGCCACCTCCTTGCCGGCAAAAACTCTCAAGTTTCTCGACAGCCTGCTTATCCAGTCTGGGAACATCCAATAATGCAATTGCATCCCACGTCCGTAACTCTTCTTCTTTGACATCGCGCAAATAAGCCGTGTCACGTGACTCGATGGACATACCCGTATTGCCGCGTCCGTCCGGATTGAGTGCTGTCGATAGAAAGAAAGCGTTTGCTTGATTGAGATCGCCGTCGATCTGCAAGACCCTCAACGCTTGCTGGATGCGCACAACGCACCATCGTCGATTATCCGGATGCAACGCATCGTCAGGCAGTACAGCCTCGACGACATGTTCGCCGGGTACGTTGAATACTACTTGCACCTGCCGACTCACCGCCTCATTAGGTCCAATCTGTTCGATGACCAAGGGTGGTAAGTCGCTGACCTGACCAGAGTAAGCTTGCTCACTGGCGGGTACCGTCTGTCCCTGCGCATACTGCACGGTGCGCACACGAACAACTACATTGCGAACAACTTGAGCGGATGGGTTGCGTACCTGCAGGCGTACCATCAATGGCACTCCGGTTGCCAACACTTCTTGCTGGGGCTCGAGCTGGGCCAGCGTTAGATTGCTGCGATTTCCCTCGCCACAATCAATTAATTGAATCTCGGCATTCATCCCGCGCAATTGCGACAGCTTGTTACGCAATACTTCAGGTTGATTCCATTCATTGCGACGAAAATCGCTGACCACATACACCTGCGCCTGTTCACCGGGCTGCTGTTCAAGTAAAGGCAGGATCAAATCCACCGACGTTTCAGGTGATAACTGCAACGAACTCGGCTGAGATGCGTTGACTCGCTCCAGCAACCGGCTGGGATCCCGTGGAATCGTTTGCGAGATCAGATCTGCTGCAGCATCTATGCGCGCACTCTCTTTTCCGCTGCGCGCTGCAAGCTCGGCGCGACTGAAACGCAGTAACGATATTTGATGTTGACCCGGCTGCTCGGCAATCGCTCGCACCAAGGCAGCAAAGGCTCGCAGTCCACGCTGATACGCACTTTCATTCTGCTCCTGCTCGGCCATCGAGTAACTATCGTCCAGCAACACATAATGATGCGTCGTGCGTCCACCCAAGATACTCAGCCATTGAGAATTGCTGATCCACCGCGCCAGCATGGCAACCAAAACCAGCATGATGAGGATACGAGCGGCCAACAACAACCACTGCTTGAGCAGTACCCAGCGACGATTCTTGCGATAACTCTCCAATAAAAAATCCATCGCCGCCCAACTTTGCTTGCGATGGCGCAGCAAGTTGATCAGATGCACGATAATTGGCACTGCCGCAAGCAGAAAACCGTATATGAGTGGCTGGAACAAAAACTGCATGAGCTACAAAATTATCTCCTACGCACCAATCGCATGCGGTCGCTGAGAATTTTGGACAGCACTGCATCCGGCGCCTGGCTGGGACGAATCAACATATAATCGCATTTCGATGCCGCGCACGCCCGGCGAACTCGATCGAGAAAACGCTCCAAAGCCTCCAGGTATCCTTGCCGCAACGCTCGCGGATGACAATTAAGTGACTGAGACGATTCCAGCCCTTCAAATCGAGTTGGGTCTGCAAAAGGAAAATCCAACTCGTCATCATCCAGAATGTGCAACACCAGCACGTCATGCCCCGCTCTGCGCAATGTGTCGATGCCGCGCAAAGCACTTTGCTCGGCCCCTAATAAATCACTGATCAGAACCATTAACCCACGACCGGGAAACGCATTCACAACTTCTTTGAACACGGCGTCTAGATCGGTCTTCTCAGCCGGCTGGGAATCAGCAAACGAAGCCAATATGTCGTTCAAATGATTGCGATTGGTCCGATAGGGCAACCGACTGCGCACCCGATTATCGAATAGCACGCTCGCTACCGCGTCTTGCTGTCGCAACACTACATAAGCAATGCACGCTGCCAGCGTACAGGCATACTCGAATTTGTTCGTGGCACCGCGTCCATATTGCATGCTGTTCGACGAATCGACTAACAAAGTACACCGCAGATTCGTATCTTCCTCGTATTGCTTGATGACCAATCGGTCTTGACGAGCCCATACTTTCCAATCGACGTGACGCACGTCATCGCCTGGAACATATTGCCGATGCTGAACAAACTCCACCGACTGGCCAAAGTACGGACTGCGATGTAGACCAGCGAGAAAGCCTTCGACAATATGCCTTGCCCGCAGCTCCAGTCGCGCTACTCGCTTGGCCGCCTCAGGAGGCAAAAATCTTCTTGAAGCGGGCATCTTGTGTCAGCTCGTTCTCAGTGGTCGGAGTCTCGCTCAGCAATCGTTGAATAACATCGTCGGTGGAAATCCCATCACTTTGAGCAGCAAAGGTCACCACCATGCGATGTCGTAATACGGACCGCGCCAACTTTTGGATGTCTTCGACGGTCACATGAAATCGTCCCTGCAATAAAGCTCGAGCTTTACCCCCAAGCACAAGAAATTGCACCGCACGGGGACCGGCTCCCCAGCCCACTTGCTCAGCCACGAATGCCGGCACTCCCTCCGTGCCAACTCGCGTCTGACGGACCAGCGCCAAGGCATAGCGAATTACATGATCCGCAACCGGCACGCTGCGTACCAAATCCTGCAACTCCAAAATGTCAGCCCCGCTGAGCACTGACTCGACTTGCGGTTGACGCTGCGAAGTCGTTCGACGGGCAACCTCAAACTCATCGTCAAAACTCGGATAGTCGACTTGAACCTTAAACATGAACCGATCCTGTTGAGCCTCGGGAAGAGGATAAGTTCCTTCCTGCTCAATCGGATTTTGAGTTGCCAACACAAAAAAGGGATCGCCTAACCCATGTCGCTGGCGCCCCACCGTAACTTGACGCTCTTGCATTGCTTCCAACAACGCAGCCTGCGTCTTCGGTGGCGTGCGATTGATTTCGTCAGCCAAAACAACGTTAGCAAACAATGGCCCTTCCATAAACCGGCGCTGTAATGACCCAGTCCCCTGCTGCTCTTCGATCACCTCGGTACCAGTGATGTCCGCAGGCATCAAATCAGGCGTAAACTGAATCCGGCTGAACGATAAACTCATCGTCCTTGCCAACGTGCTGATCATTAGTGTTTTCGCCAGCCCAGGTACGCCCTCCAGCAAACAGTGCCCACGACTAAATAGACAGATCAACAATTCGTCGATGACGTCGTGCTGCCCAACAATTATTTTGCCCAGCTCGCCCAGTATCCCCTGCCGAGCTTTTTGCAAGCGATCAATAGCACTGTCGTTTGATAATCGTTCTCCGCGATCGTTGATCATGCACCTTCCTAACTTAGATCTCCATGACATCAAACATCCCTGGGATCGACTTTGCCCACCCCAGAATGGTACTAGCCTATTTTCAAGCCCTCTACGAAACTGGCATCGGTCAATACGCACCAATGCTCGACTGCGCACCAATACTCGTCCCAAAACTGACTCGTGCACAGCTACTGCACGATCCTAAGCTTGGACGAATATAAAACAAATCCAATCCGCCGACAACAAGGCGTTCCCTACCAGGAACTGGAATACGCAATCGTCACAATAACCAGCCCGACCCACAGCAACGTCGTCGCGCCTCCAAGCAAGATCCCGATCCACGCGTGAATCGAACCACGGATTGATGGCTGCTTTCGATAGGCTCTGTAACCGACGACTCCCAATACAACCGCTGGTATTCCCAGGAGCACACCCAAAAAAGGAATCAGTGAAAAAACAGACAAGTAGTATGCCGTAAGGGCCGGAAGATTTTTGTAAGGGATCAACCCACCAGTGGCATCGGCGTCGCCATCAATGACCTGTGCCATCAACACCGGAGGCTCTTCCGAAACTTGAGGCGGCTCGTAAGGCCCTCGACCATAGTTACCCTGAGACATTTCAATTCCTTTGGTTCCAATTCACAATCGGCTCTATGATCGCAGATTCACGCCAGAGTAGCTACTGCCGGAAATCAAATCGTACTTTGTCAAACTTAATTTAAGTGATCGGGCCTGGGCTCACAAAAAATCTCCTGATGACGTGAGCTTTTTGACGCTCAGTTTTTGTTCCGCGCCAAGCGTCCCCTTTATGGTTAAAATTGTCGGTACAGTAACACAAACCCATAGTGCTGCAAGCTTACGTGGTATACGTCAATCATAGCTTGCAACCGCAACCCATTCGTACACTCCTCTGGTTACCATTCTCAAACGGTCGCTCCATGATTCTTGATTCTCGTGATTCTCGTCGACGCGCTTGCCACTGGCCTATCACCACCACTACAATCTACATAAGGCAACAGCCCCGGCAATCGGAATCCGCATAGCCACACATCGGCCCTCGCCCAGAGCCCACCGCTCCGTCGACTCAGGTCAACGCCCAATCTAAGCGGAGTGAGAGTTCTCGATGGATTGAATTCTATTCCAAATCCATCGAGAATTCTCACCCTGGTTAGTTTGCAATACGCTTTGTCGAATCAACTGCCTCCCGTCGTTACGTCTTTTTCGACGACTCGCCGAGAACAATATCCCGAAGGCCGCGCACGCGATGGATGACTTATCGGAACTGCTTGCAGACAAGAGATGGAAACTGACCTTCGAATATGACCCAAATCGAGGCGGAGATGGTGCACGAATTCGACTTTTTGGTGATGCACATTCCTTCCGCAGATTGGCATCGCTGCTGACGTTGATGGCGGATAAAGTTGATGATAAATATGATCCCGCGTCAGAATTCGGGTGGCATCTAGGATTCAATCCAATCGATTTCCAGCAATTTGTTTTGATAAACGCAGGTATCTTGACGATGAACTGTAGCCCGGGGATTTCTAAAAAAGCTCCGTCTTGAACGGCTAAAAGCAATAGTGGATACAATGGAGGAGGCTAGTTCATGTTTTTTGTGGAGTTGGAATATGCTGCCGAACGGACATACCGCTGTAATTCGACAATATGGCCCATGATGGATAGGATGGATTGAAGAGGTTCCAGGCGTCAACTCACAGGGCTCAACTCGAGAAGAATTGCTTTCAAATTTACGTGAAGCTCTTGGCGAGGCGATTCAGATGAACCGAGAGCATGCACGAAATGCAGCCGCTGGTGAATCGTACGAAGAAGTCGCTATCCAACTGTGAAGCGTCGAGATCTTATCCGGCATTTAGTCGATCATGGCTGCGAACTCATACGTGAAGGTGGGAATCACTCTTGGTGGGGCAACCGGGATAATGGAAGTCGCTCCGCAGTGCTGCGACACAATGAGATCCTTACCATTTTGCCAAGAAGATATGTCGCGATTTGAGCATCCCAGAACCTTAAATGGCGGGCGTTGGCGCGCGCGAGCCTCCGGTTTCCGATATTCGATAAGCTTGGTTTGTGTACCTAGTTATTGAGTAGTTACATATCGAGTTCACCTTTCCAGAGTTCGTTTGGCTGGCAATCGGCAAGAGGTTTGC
>CAZVBC010000307.1:0-9046 GCA_964625155.1 uncultured Pirellulaceae bacterium | reverse complement strand
ATTGAATTTCTACCAAGGTAGGGATCATTGGGTACATGGTTACTCCATAGTCATGGCGGGTGCAGGCGTACCCGGCGGACAGGTTATTGGTGCGACTGATCGCGAAGGAGGTTATGTTCAAGACAGCCCCTACACGCCCGATGATTATGCTGCGACGATCTACGAAAAACTGGGAGTTGATCGTTCTCGCCCCTTAATCACACCAAGCAGTCGCCCCGTCTTTATCGCTCACCGCGGTTCTCCAATATCCCAAGTTTTCTAAGTGTTTGTACGTCGACCAATAGACGAGGCCACTTAATTGCGGCGCAGGCCTCTTTCAGGAAAAGCATGCAATCTACTTCCGTTTCGTGGCTAAGGTTCGTGTGGTTCGCGATCAGTTTCTGCGGTTTCAGTCGCGCCAATCCGCCTGAAGTGTTGTTTACTTCACCGCTGGCTGTTGCGCCTGGAAAATCGGTCGAAGTTAATTTTCATGGTAATGAACTTGCGGATGCTGTGGGCCTGTGGACCGGTTTTCCTGGTAAGGCGAACTTACTGTCTGCTGATCCTACTAAGAATTCCTCCCTGGCACAATTCTCGATTGCAGTACCTGACCACGTGTCGGTTGGCGTTTATGGTGCCAGGTTGACAACTTTGCGAGGAGTCTCGGCACCGGTGATGATCTTGTTGGACGACCTTGTGAGCGTGCAAGAGGAAGGTGAGCATCGATCGGTAGCTTCAGCTCAAGAATTGCATCCGCCGACCGCCGTTGACGGTGCTGGAGACGGAGTGTCAAGCGATTTTTATTGCTTTGTAGGTCAGGCTGGACAGTGGTATTCTATTGAAGTCGTGGCGTCGCGCCTTGGATACGCGTTTGATCCGCGCGTGCGAGTTTTGGACGAAACCGGGAGTGAAATCGCTGCGGCTGACGACTCACCTGGCTTGAATGGAGACTGTCATATTCGCTTTCAAGTGAACAAGACAGATAAATTTTTTGTGGAAGTCGTTGATGCGGCGTACTCGAGCAGTGCCAGGCATAAATATCGCTTGCGCATTGGCGACTTTCCCTTGATATCGACACCTTATCCACTGGCGATCAACGTTGACGAACAACTCTCAAAAGCGTTTGCGAACCCGAAACGCTTTCGGGCGATTGGGTTTTGTGGGGTGGATGACAGCCCGGTCCCACCGTCGTTGGTCGAACTAAACTCTCTGAGTTCCGGCTCCATTGTTCCCATCGCGACTCGAAATCACTCGTCAGGTGGTTCAGCATTCGCGAAATTAGCTGTCAGTGCGCTACCTAACGTCGGGTTTGTCGAGCACCAGCCGAACGGACGCCTGGAAACTGCATTGGCTGTCGAAGTCCCTGCCAGTGTGCATGGTATCATTCGCGAACCCAATCAAACGTTGTACTACAAACTGAACCTGTCTGTTGGCCAACGGATCAAACTGAGAGGCATTACCCGCTCATTAGGATCGCCCACTGATTTGTTTGTTAAAGTTCTTGCTCCGGACGGGAAACTCCTAGTGTCCAATGATGATTCTGGGTTGGATGATGCGGTCGTTGATTTTATTGCCGAGCAGAGTGGAGCTTATGTCTTCACAGCTCAGGAAACTCAATGTCGTTTTGGTTCTCAGTTCTCATTTCGCATCGAAGTTACCAGCAGACTTGCCGATTTCGATCTCAGTTCTTCTGCCGATCGAGTAATTGTAGGTCAGGGAGGCGTCGGGCTGATGCCAATCGCGTGTCAGCGTCACGAATACGACGGCCCGATCAGGTTGAGGATCGAAGACTCGTCAGCCCCATTTCGCCTCGAAGATAATGTTATCGAAGCTGGAATGAACTCCACGCTCCTGCAGTTCATTCCGGATGCTCAGGTGCAGCCTGGTGTTCTGCACATGTTGCGCATCGTCGGCGAGAGCGACTCAAATGGTCTAAAGTTGTCTAAGTACTTGAATGTCGTCGAGAGCGTGCGAAAACAATATCCGTCCCTTCCATATCCACCTGTCGAAACCTGCGACCGAGTGGCGGTTGCTGTTGCCCTGCCACTGGCTGACTTTTTCGGATTGCGTCTGGCATCCAAAGAAGTCCTATTTCCGCGGGTTGTGGGCGAAACATACTTCACAACTTTTTGCACCGATCGCATCCACGGCTTCAAAGACGCGATCGACTTGGAGGTTGTGGGCTTGCCACCGGGGTTCAAGGTATCAGGTCATGAGCGACCGGTAGGTAACAGTCAGAACAGCGAATATCGCTTTGCCTTGCAGGGTCCAAAAATGAGCCAAACTGGCAGTCACGAAATCGAGGTCCGAGGCACTGGTACCTTTCAAGGCCAATTGAAGCAAGTTCGTTTGAAGGGCATTCCTTTGCACGTTGTGGAACCCTTGATTGTTTCCTTGGAGATAGTGCCAGCGAAGCATGAACTAGGGGAACTGACCTTGCGAGCCAACGCTAAGCGATTTGTTCCACGTGACGGAGGTGATCGCAAGGAGATTCGCTGTAACTGGAAGACACGCCCAAGTTGGCTCACCGGGCCAAATACCTTTGTCATTGGGGCAGGAAAAAACGAAGCTGTTGTAGTTATGAAAAGGGAAAGTAAAGATGGAAGTTCGGAAACAGCAGACTTTACGCACGCAGCCGTGGGACAACTGGCAATCGTAGCCGAGACAACCGTCGAGGGGCAGCCAGTGAAAGTTGAGAGCAAACCCATTGAGATTGAGCGACTCCCTTGATGAGTAACAATTCGTCAGTTTTCAAACTTAAGGTGCTGCACCAAATTGAAATTGGTGAAGACATTTACAATATGTGATCGGTGCTCAGTTGAGTTATAAAGTGACCAAGTTTCAGAGTTCAATCGCTTTATTGAAGCTACTGTGTTTTTGGCATTCGTTCGTGTGGTTTTCGCCGGCGGCAGGTCAATCATTTCAACCTCCTAATAACGAATTATCACCCTCGTTTTATCACGAAGTTGTTCCAGCGCTAGCCAAACTCGGATGCAGTTCGGGTGCGTGCCATGGGTCACCCAATGGCAAGAATGGATTTCGCCTTAGCTTGCGAGGTTTCGACCCGGAAGCTGATCGGCATGCAATTCTCCGTGACGAGCTAGGGCGGCGAGTGAATGTGCTCATGCCAGAGCTCAGCTTGTTGCTCCACAAGCCATTGATGAAAGTTCCTCACGGTGGCGGAAAACAACTGCGAACATCCGATCTAGGTTACGAAATTCTCCGCAAGTGGATCGCAGATGGCTGTCCGGTCACTAAACCCAAAGCGGAATGTATCGGGATCCGTTTTGCGACTGAGGACAGTCTGTCATTATCTCCAGACAAAAACTCTCATCAATTAAAAGTCTCGGCTGTGATGGCCGATGGTTCCGAACGTGATGTGACGTCGTTGGCTGTCTTTGCAAGTTCCGATCTCTCGGTTGCAGTGGTTGATGGCAATGGTCTGGTCGAAGGAAAAGGGCGGGGGCAAGCGGGCATTAGTGCAAGGTTTTTAGAACATTGGCAGACGATGTACGTCACTTACTCCCCACAGCAAATTGCTAGTTTTGATCGTTGGCCGCAGGGACGGAATCAGGTCGATGTCTTGGTGGACGCTCAGCTAAAGAAACTCAGTTTTCAGCCGAGCGACGTGTGTACGGACGAACAGTTTTTGCGACGAGTCTACTTGGACATTATCGGGTTATTGCCGACGGTTGCGGAGACAGTTTCCTTTCTGGATGATCGAAGTGAAAACAAACGTGCGACTCTCATTGATTCGCTGCTCAATCGGCCCGAACATGCAAAATTCTGGGCATTGAAATGGGGAGACCTGCTGCGCATCAATAGCCAACAAGTCGGCAACGTAGGCCTGCACAAATACAACCGCTGGCTCGTACAAGTTTTTGCAGAAAACATGCCGTACGACCAGTTCGTTACAAAGCTGTTGCTCGCTCAGGGAAGCACGCTCGAAAATCCGCCAGCGAATTTCTATCGAACTGCCTCCGATGTTACCAATACAACCGAAGCGGCGGCGCAAATTTTTATGGGAGTACGTTTGGAATGTTGTAAATGTCACAATCACCCAATGGAAAAGTGGACGCAAGACAATTACTACGGATTTGCGTCATTTTTTAATCGCTTGCAACGAAAATCCACGCGACGCGCGGGCGAAATGGTGATCTGGATCTCCGATACTGGCGAGGTGACTCACCCACGAACCAATCGCACTATGTCACCTTGGTTGCCCGGACAAGGCGAATTGCAGATCGATTTGCGTGACCGACGTCAATCGCTCGTGGAATGGCTGACTAGCAACGAGAACGAATTCTTGGCGGCGGTCGAAGTGAATCGCATCTGGAGTCATTTACTCGGTCGTGGAATTGTGGAGCCAGTTGATGATTTTCGAGATTCGAATCCTCCGAGCAATCCGCAATTGCTCGAGTTTTTAGCTTCAGACTTCCGCCAACGCGGATTCGACCGACGGCATACATTGCGTTTGATATTAAATAGTCGGACTTATCAATCAACGTCACTGGCGCATGACGGGAATAAGGATGACGAAAAATATTTCTCGAAATACCGAAGTCGTTTGTTAACCGCTGAACAACTGCTGGATGCGATCGGATCTTTTGCCGGTCATCCCGAGCAATTTCGCGGTTTGCCCACGGATATTCGTGCAACCCAGCTTCCCAGTCCCGATGTTGATAGTGAGTTTCTCGAAGTTTTTGGTCAACCAAAGCGCGAAACGGTTTGCCAATGTGAGCGAGTATCTGAAGTCACCTTGTCTCAAGCTTTACAAATCGCCAATGGCAAGTTGGTTCACGACAAACTGACCGCGCCGACCGGACGTTTGGAAAAGCTCCTCAAGGAAAACGTCAACGACAGGCAACTGATTGAAGAATTGTATGTGGCTGCCTACTCTCGGCGACCATCCGAAAGTGAGACTTCGATAATTATCGAGCATCTAAAGAAAAAAGAAGATCGGCGGTCGGCGTTGCAGGATATCGCTTGGGCGCTCGTCAACTCCAATGAGTTCTTAACGCAGCATTAGTTGATTCCAATTCGCGTTGGGTCAGGTTTCTGATCTGCTTAGCTGGTGGCAATTCGCCGTTCCGATATCCTCTGAGCTGAACATCGCCAGATGGACTGAACATCGTATTCAAAAACAATTGCGGTCAGCTCACTTTCAGGGCGTGAAATTATCTCTGTTGTTGAGGATATTCGCACAAGCAATCATTCTTTCAAAGGTGCGAAAGAAATCAAAACTCCCCGCTGACAACTTCGCCGCCATTGCGAGATCCAAGGCTCCACCAAGTTGGCAAGTTGATGCCTTCTGAAATGAACTGAACATGCCCATCACAGAAAGCAACCATGACACCACCTGTGTGTCGACTGCTGGCGGTAACGACGTTGGTGCCATTATCCTCACCACCATAAACGTGGCAATTCTTGCGATTCGGTGGCATGACATGCGTATACAAGTTGGCTGCTAAAGTCCACCCGGAAATCCACGCTTTGCCGTGAGGGATCGAATAAGCAGGATCGGCTGGGGTGGCCCCTTCACAATAAGTGATCCAGCTCGGAAGAGATCGTGAGCTGCCGAACGCCGCGCAAAATGATAAGACACTGTCGTCAAACTGGCCATTCATCGTCGGTCCGAACGGCCCTGGAATGGATACTCCACTATTAATACGGCGCTCGGCTATCAATGTTGTGTTCGACAATCCGTCAGCAAAATCACGTTCCGATATTGCACCGTTCTGCCACGGATCTATTGCATGAGGGTTTACCAGCGGCAGCGCACCGTTGTGCTTCATCAGTGGACTGTCAGTACCCGAAATTCCAGTTGTGTAACGTATCCAACCAATATTTCCTGCGTAGCTGCCAGGTGCAACTTGTGCGGTCCCAAGCGCAGCAGTCAGTGAGTAGGCGTCGCTTGGGCAAATGAATCCCGGTACGACGGTCGCAGCCGCTCGAGCATTGACGTGCCGGTTCGAAATTGTCAAACCTTTGTAATCGGCCGATGCCATCAAGCGACACTGGTCCATCATTCCAGTGCTGAAATCAATCGAATTGTACAATGACTGCTGTTCAATGAACGGTAAAATTAAAGCTAACCAACTATAAAAACCGTTGCCGCAACCAGCCGACGAGGGAGTTGCACCAGTTGTCGTCAATGGATATTTGCGCAGTGCAGATTCGTAATTGGCCACGGCCAGGCCCAGTTGCTTCAAGTTGTTGCTGCACTGCAAACGACGAGCACTCTCTCGAGCTGATTGAACAGCGGGTAATAACAAACCAACCAAGACCCCGATAATCGCTATGACAACTAACAATTCGACTAGCGTAAAGGCTGATCTGAGTGAACGAACCACAGCACACCTCCTGTAAGCATACTTTGGTGAACAATGTCATCGATCAATGTACTAAGCGCAAAAAGGCCAGTGGGACAATATAACAGTCGCAAATACTCAACACAAGCACTTGACTTTATGGTTATTATGCATAAGCTATGCACAAGCGTAGTGGAGGCGATGTGTTTCGGTATACGCATAACCGCGAACAACGGCTTCCACTTTGTCCGTATCAAACACGCCCTGCGAAAACTGGCCGTTTAGTACAGCGATTTTGGCGAGTAACGGCGTGGTTCGCAGGATTTCTGCTATCGAGAAGGCCGTTCTTCATGATTTCATTCAAGCCATTGTCGATCCTGTGTCCGGCGTTTCTGTTCATTGCCATAGGCCATAACGCCATTGCAGGCGTTTATTTGCGAGGGCATGGTGATATTGGCGTGGCATTAGAAGGTACTGCTTTGCGCCTGCATTATCACCTTGGTCCTAACGCCATCGTCGATGGAAGCCCGGTGGGAAACGCTCCTGACGGTAGGGAGTTCGAGCCAAACGAACAAATCACGTTTGTGCCCGATCCCAGCATTGTTCGTCCGCTCGGTTCACAGTGGGATTTTATGGGAACTACTGCTGGGCAACCAATTTGGATACTGCCACAAACAGAAGATTCAAACAAGCCATTTCTTGGTTTTGCAACTGAAGAACTGGTTCCTGCGGACTGGTCGGCAATTACTTTCTCACTAACGGCGATAACAGGTCCTGCTGGGGCACAGTTTTCATTATTCTCGGTCGATGCTCTCGGCAATCCCAATGTGCGGATGGCTAGCTCGGACGGCATAAGTGCCACAGATAATTTTCAGATTGCTCCGGGATCACACGGTCATTTTAATCTAGCGTTTACACAAACCGGGATTTACAACCTCACGCTCAACGCCACTGGTATACACCGGACTTTGGGCTTCCGCCAAGATACAGGTACGTTTACGTTTGCGGTTTCAGCCGTTCCTGAACCATCGAGCATGTTGTTGCTGGGAGCAAGCTCACTGGCGGTTGCGTTCCGTAGACGCATTAGGTTCGGTCGCTTGGGGTAAGAGTTCTTGCCGACTCCCTGAATCTTGACGAAGTGTGCTCATCGGATCATGACGTCGGTCCAACAAGCGATTCGCTAGTGCTTGGCGAGTCTACGGAAGGTTCGGGCTCTTGGAATCATAAATTAGGTTTCCAAGTCTCTGTAGCCAACGCGCGGCGGGCACGCCATCAATCACGCGGTGGTCGAATGTCAGACTAAGCGTGATTGTCTTGCCGATTACAATCTGGCCATTCCGCACAACGGGCTCTTCGACAATTTGTCCAATCCCTACAATCCCTGCTTGGGGCAAATTGAGGATGGGCGTGAATGAATCGATCCCAAACATACCCAAGTTGGAGATTGTAAAAGTGCCACCTGTAAGTTCGTTTTGGCTCAAGCGACCAGACCGTGCCGCAGCGATCAATTGGCGGGTTCGTTTTGTAATTTCTGGCAGGCTCAATCGGTCCGCGTGACGAACGACTGGAGCAAGTAGTCCGTTTGGTGTGTCAACTGCGGTCGCAATGTGAATGTCATCATAGAAGTGAATTCCATCACGATACCAGCAGGCATTGAGTTCCGGCAGCTCTCGCAGAGTAAGTGCAGTCCAGTGAATCAGCATGTCGTTGTAACTGGGGACAATTTGATTCGTCGGATTAGCTTTGAATTCTTCCCGGAATGCGACCATCGCTTCAGCGTTTGTCTTGGTCGTAATTGTTACAGCGGCGCCCTGACGAATTCCGGCAAACATTCGTCGAGCGATGATCAAGCGGAGCTGTGAAGCTGGGACAAAGTTTCCCGGTTCGGTTGGGCAGATATCCTCAACCTGCGAAAAAATCTTGGCAACGGATGCAGTCGTTCCTGCTACGACGTCTCGTTCTCGAATGCGACCGTTTCGACCAGTTCCAGCCAGTTGCGTCCAATCGACTCCCAATTCCTTCGCGCGACGCTTGGCGCGCGGTGAGGCAATGGTGCGATTTTCATAGGGACCGACAAGGCGGGACGATGCACGTTTGTTCGCGGCTTGTTGTACGTCTTCACAGCGAACGCGTCCGGTGGGATCTGGCGTACAGACGGCGCTCAGGTCAATGCCAAGCTCTCGGGCCAACCTACGCGCTGCTGGGCCAGCAACACGCGGCGCGGACTCGGCTAGGGCTTGCGATACCGATTGGTCCGCAGTACCCGATTCCGTTTTTGCACTCGCCGCCACGAAAGGTTTTGCGACTGGCTTTGTCGGCTCGTGGCAAACTGTTTGGGGAGCAAGCTCGCCTTCCGCGAGAATGAACCCGATGACTTCACCCACTTTGACAACCGTTCCCGGCTTGGGGGCATCGATGGGAATACATAGAAAGCCTGATTCAAGTGACTCGATTTCCGTCGTTGCTTTCTCGCCGTCTAGCATGAAAAGCGATTCGCCGGCGCAGATGGCGTCCCCAGCAGTTTTCAGCCACTGGCCGAATACGCCTTCCTCCATCGACCATCCGAGGCGGGGAATAGTAATTGGTTGTGGCATCAGTTTATTCTCGCATCAAAGCACGTCTCGCCTGTGTGATAATCTCGACGTTGGGCACGACCGCCTTCTCCAGGGAAGGTGCGTAGGGCGTGGGAGCAAACGCGCCGTGCAAGCGCTTGATCGGTGCATCGAGATCATTGAATCCAGTATCAGCGACCAAAG
>CAZVBC010000306.1:0-9051 GCA_964625155.1 uncultured Pirellulaceae bacterium | reverse complement strand
AGGCCAAAAAATCGGGGTGACAGGATTTGAACCTGCGGCCTCTACGTCCCGAACGTAGCGCTCTAGCCAGGCTGAGCTACACCCCGTGTGATTAAGCTTTATGCAAGAAATTTTTCGATTTAGCCCTTTTACTTGCTGGAAATAAACTGCTTCCAATCAGTTCGTTTTCCTGCAGGAAAAGAACTACATAACGCGGCAATAGTATATCTTTGTTGTGCAACTGGTCAATGTAACGAGTTTTGACTTAAAGAGTTTTGACGCTCTGCAAGCATGAAATGCAAAGGATGCCGAAGCTCGTCACTGTAACTTTGCGAAATTGCGAAACGAATGTTGGCGGAGTGCAATAGTAATTATGGATCGACCGCTTACTGAGGGCTCATGTGGACTCACAGAGCTAAGTACCGTGCTCGCATCCTGTTCATGCGCGTGCTCAAGTAGGGCGACGCCGTTCAGCTTGTTCAATCGTTTTCCGTCTGGTCGAGATGGCCGGAACGATTGATCGCTCGCAGCAGTCTCAAACCCGCCATGAGGCTAACGGCATAACCCAGCAAACCGAATAGGCTCATCTGCTCCAGCCCCATGAACCAGCTCGTCTTGATAAATAGCAAAGGTGGAACTTTGGAAGCGAGCAAGACTGACGAACCGAGGAACAGTGAACTAGTTAGCAAGCCCAACACAAGTCG
The DNA here is from genome assembly GCA_964625155.1 of uncultured Pirellulaceae bacterium. Lineage (GTDB taxonomy): Bacteria > Planctomycetota > Planctomycetia > Pirellulales > Pirellulaceae > Aureliella. The sequence goes on along the minus strand of CAZVBC010000306.1, from coordinate 8,368 downwards.
ATTCACCGAGGGACTCAGTCCTCGATGTGATAAATGCACGTCCAATCGCCCTTCCTGGACGATTTGCATCAGATTGCTAACTTGACCGGGAAGAGTTTCGACTAGATTCTCGATCTCGACATACAACCTCCGCAATCGTTTGGCTTGCCGACTGGGAGACAAGCGGCGCATCCACATGCGCCGGAAAAAAGGCTGCATGACTTCAATTAAGCTGAAGTGAGGTGCCAATTGATGAAGCGTACCTTCCAGCGTAATCAATGTCTTAATTAACAGCGACGTTTGCGGAGGTAATGATATTTGATGGCGATGTAAGATATCGGTTACATCGTTGAGGGCCCCTGCCAAATCGAAAGTCTCTAGCGGCTGGGACCCGTAAGTGGCGATCAAATCGCCGACATCGATCGATAGGTTACTTTCGTCCAAACGAGGCGGCATTCGCCCGACGCGTTTGATCAAAGAAGTCAACAGTGAAGCATCGCGAGAAACCACCGCCAGCAACATCTCTTCGATCGTCTCGCGCAGCCGATCATCAATTCGTCCACACATACCAAAATCGAGCAGCCCCAAGCCATCGCCTTCGATCACCAGCACATTTCCGGGGTGTGGATCGGCGTGATAGACACCTAAGATAAAGATCATTTCGACGTAAACTTCTGCAGCAAGTTTCGCGAGTTTCTGGCGGCGATCATGGTCACCTGCTTGATCGGACGAGAGACTACTGACAGGCACACCCCGTATCCTTTCCATGGTAAGCACATGCGCGGTGCTCAGTCGGGGAAACGACTTGGGGATCTTAATCGATTCAAACTTTCCCAATTCGCCGGCAAACAACTGCAAGTTTTGCAACTCTCGGGAAAAATTTAGCTCGCGGCGTAGGGACTTAGAAAGCTGTTCAACCAGTACTTTCGGCTTCCAGACTGCTAATTCCGGCAGGCGGTCAGCGAGCGCAGCAAGCCCCGCCATCACTTCCAAATCTTCGCGGACTTTCGACTGAATATCAGCATGCTGAACCTTGACCACCACTTCCGTACCGTCGTGCAATTGCGCCACATGCACTTGGCCGATGGAGGCCGAGGCGATCGCTTTGTCGTCAAACTTGGCGAATAATTTGTCGAGTGGCAATCCCAGCTCTTTTTCGACCAGCGCACGCACAATGTCAGGTCCATCCGCAGGAACGTTGGATTGCAATTTTGCCAATTCGCTGGCTAACTGCGGCCCGATTAAGTCGGGGCGTAAACTAAGTACTTGCCCAAGTTTGATAAAGGTCGGCCCAAGTTCAGTCAGTGCCATGCGCACTCGAGTCTCGCGCGTGTAGCTGGCTAAGGGAACGCCTTGTTCATCTTTGATCCAATCGCGAATGAAATCGACTCGTAACTGACTGAGCCAATCGGCTAGTCCGTAGCGGCGAAGAATCACAATAATCTCTTGCCAGCGACGGACGTTACGATAGAGCTGCGGTATTGAGCTGATTCTCATAAACTGCTACCGGCAAATTGTGCCGCGTATCGAGGCCATTTACACTGCTTCAATTTGATGGAGCTGGTAGACTAGCAATCCATTCGCGCAGTAGGCGCGTTCCCAACGGATCAACCAAATTGCTAGCCAAGGGTGGCATCTGGCCTGGCGTTCTTTTGGAAATTCGATGGAGCATCAACGAGCGATCGGGTTCGCCTTGGGCAATGACTTTTGCACCGACGATTCCGAACTTGTCGTGTTGTGGTTCAGTATCGATTACCAACATTTTGTCCAAAGGCGTATGAAAAGTCAGTTCCATACGAGAGTTGCCGCCACCTGCTCCAGTGTGACAGTGGGCGCAATTCGCTTCCAAATACGCACGTAAGCGTGTCTCAAGCGGCTCGGCGGCATTGGCTGGATCGACAAGTCGCGCGTATTCTTTAGGATCTTTTGGCAATTCTTCAGCCTCTTTTGGCAACTCTAGAGCTTGTTCGCCACTCTCCTTGGCTTCCTTCTTTTCATTTTTTTGTGTACGCAATACTCCGATGTGAGCAAGTGTGCGCAGTTGATTATCGCTGACCGAACCATACTGATGTTGGCGATTCATCTGTGGCGTGCTGGTTCCGAGTACGTAGTTCGCTGCTCGCGAATGGCACACCATACAATCCGTGCGACTTGGAAACCGCCACTGTTGCTGGCGGGAAGAACCGCCTGGCGAATCCACCACGGAGTAAGAACGGTCTGTGCCCAAGGGGCCTACCAACTCTGCATCAGACTGGTCATCGCGCCAGAGATACGAGTAACCGTACCATTCCTTTTCATACTTGACCAACAAGCGAGTTTCGACGCGTCTGCGTTCAGTTTTAGAATTTACTGACAGATCGAGAGAGAACGTTTTAACGAGCACGGATTTTTCTGGAAAGTCCCAACCGCCTCGTTCTTTGAACTGGATTTGCGATTGATCGTGCAACACGAGAAATCGTTCTTTATGTGCTCCATCGGACCATAGAGGCGAATTTACAGAATAACCTATCAATCCAGGATGAGGTTGATTGTTCTTGGTGGACAGAAACAATCCGGTCTCGCTGAGCAACTCGGGGAAAGGAGGTAGATTCAAAGTTTGGTCCTGTGGAACCAAGTGATAGAACCCGCCACCGTGATCGACCACGATTAACTCACCTTGCGAATCGACTCCAAAACCGGAGATTTGCAACGTCGAGCGGGCCAATCGCTTATGCCACAGAACATTCGTACCATCATGTTTGACAGCCCAAATAATGCCTGTTGAATAATCGCCGTAAATGTAGGCACCGACCAATTCTGGTAATCGGCTGCCATAGTAAACGACGCCTCCAGTCAAGGACCTGGCCTCTGTGTGGTGATGTTCGACGGTTGGTGCGACAAACGGGGTTGGACCTCGCTGGCGATGCAAATGGAACGGATGACTCCCCTCCATCACGCTCCAGCCGTAGTTCTCACCGCGTCGAATCAAGTGGGCAGTCTCCCACAAATCTTGGCCGTTGTTTCCAACCCAAACGTGGCCGGTGCGGCGATCAACCGTCACTCGCCACGGATTGCGCAATCCGTATGCCCAAATCTCAGGACGCGCACCCGTTGTCTGGATAAATGGATTATCCTTCGGAACCGAGTACATTCGATCGCCGTCGGGATGATCGACATCGATCCGAATCATCGACCCGTTGATGCTGCTGAGATCCTGTGCTGTTAGTTTCGTATCCGAGTCAGAAGTACCATCGCCGGCGGAGACGTACAACATGCCGTCAAGGCCAAAGGCCAAGTCGCCTCCATTGTGACCGTTAGACCACCATTCGATTATCACGACGGCTGACGCTGGATCCGCTTTAAACGGAGGCTTTGTATCCAGTTTGACACGCACAACTTTGGTGGCCACATCATTCAGTTTATCGGAGTGGCCATTACAACCGATGTACAAGTATCCGTTTTCTGCAAACTTAGGGTGGAATGCGAGTCCGTAAATAATCTCTTGTCGTTCAAGAAAAACGTCAGCTTGTGAAACGCCCTGGTCATCCGGAAACTGATACATGCGGCTGATTCCACCGTAGTCCTTTTGGTGATCCACGGCCCACATCAATTGGCTATTAGGAAAATTGCCGATGGCCAGCGGCTGTGTCAGCGACAGCTTCGGGTAAGCTCGCTCAACTTTGTACGGTGGAGGAGGTTCTGGAAAACCAAGAAGCCGTTCGTTCTTCCAAACCACTCGTTGCTCCAGTCCGTAAGGATCGGCAGCGCCTGCCCCTCGACCAAACCAACATGCACTTGCGATGCTCAAGCACGATAACACAAAGTTGAACCAAAGACGCGGATACATCTCGGTAGCTATCCCTTTTCGATAAGTAGTTACTCTCAACAATCGCCAGCAAGTTTCCAAGTAATTTGGCACATCAACCACACGCTGGTCCGGCATTAGTTGTTATTGAAACATGCTGAAGGTCTTGCGAATCGAAGGAAACTTGCTTCGACCAAGCACAATAACCGACCAGCACTCTAGTTTTCAATTTGAGTGAACATGCGCTATTGTAGCCACAAGCGTGACCTTGATGGGGTGTCAGCGACCTGGTTTCCTGCCGTTCGCCAGAGCGAATAAAGATAATCTGCTAGTCCTCGACCAGTTTTTCGAAATCCTCTTCGGTCAGCACGGTGATACCAAGTTCTCGTGCTTTGTCCAATTTACTCCCTGCTTTTTCGCCAGCGACCACAAAGTCGGTATTTTTTGAAACCGAAGAGGCGGCGCGCCCTCCCAGCCGCTCGATCAGTTGCTCGATTTGATCACGCTTAAAACGAACCAACGATCCGGTTACTACGACCGTCTTGCCTTGCAATCGCAAGTCGCCCGTTTGCCCTGCCGCCTCCTCCTCGTGCATTGTGATACCAGCGTCAATTAATCCTTGAATCACGAGCTGGCCATATTCACTATGCAAGTACTCGTGAATGGACTGGGCGATTGTTAAGCCAACTTCGTTGGTGTCCGCCAAGTCCTCAATCGAGGCAGTTTGTAATGCGAGGATGCTACCATATTTCCGAGCCAAGATTGCGGCCACCCTTGTCCCCACGTGGCGAATCGCGATCGAGCTTAAGACTCTGGCTAGACCACGGTGTTTGCTGGCGGCAATACCGACAAGTAACTTGTCCGCCTTGCGTTCACCAAACCCTTCAAGTTTGAGTAGTTGGTCTTTTGTCAATCCATAAAGATCGGCATAGCTGGATACTAAGTTGGCATCGACCAATTGGTCGACAATCTTTTCGCCAAGTCCATCGATTTCCATTGCATCCCGACTGGCAAAAAAACGGAGCTTCTGGCGAAGCTGGGCTGGGCAACTTCGATTGGTGCAGCGAATGTAGACGCCGCCAGCGTCCTTCACTAGCGGCTGGGAACATTCGGGACAGTCTCTGGGAAAAGGAAATTCGGGCAAGTTCGTTTCCCGACGATGTTTTTCGACGCGCACGATGTGTGGGATGATCTTGCCCGCTTTTTCAACAACAACCCAATCACCAACGCGAATATCCTTGCGAGCAATCTCTTCGGCATTGTGCAAGCTGGCACGCGAGACAGTCGTTCCAGCCAATTGCACCGGTTCCAACTCCGCCACGGGGGTTACAGTCCCAGTCTTGCCAACTTGCACACGAATTTCGTTCAGGCGCGTAACCGCTTCATATTTTTCGATCTTATAGGCCACAACCCAGCGAGGACTTTTGCTGGTGGCACCCAGTTCCTCGCGCAGGTCGAAGCGATTCACTTTTAGAACTAATCCATCGACTTCGAAATCCAAATCGCTGAGTGATTCTTGCACCTGGTCAATCGAACCAAGTACTTCGTCGGCAGATTTAAAGAGACGTACATGAGGCGTCGCTGGCAAGCCAAATGACTGTAATTCCTGCAGGAACGCCATATGGTTCTGGCTTTGCAATGCTTCGCAGTAGCCAACGCCGTGACAGAAGAAACGCAGGTGCCGCTCTGCACAAACACGTGGATCTTGCAAGCGGATTGTGCCTGCCGTCACATTGCGGGTATTTGCATAAGCAGGCAGATCTTGGCGAGCTCGCTGAAGATTCAACTGAACCAACTCACTGTTGGTCATATACACTTCTCCACGTACTTCTAATCGTGGCGGGGGCGAGCCAGCCAACCGCAACGGAACGTCATGAATCGTGCGCACGTTGTGCGTTACGTCGTCACCAACTTCACCATTGCCACGCGTCACCGCTCGCGCGAGCAAACCATCTTCATACACAAGAGCCGCAGCCACGCCATCGATCTTTAACTCCATCACCCACTCGACCGCTTCGTTGCCCACATGTTTTTGTACCCGCGCAAGAAACGCTCGCAGCTCATTCAGATCATAGGTGTTGTCGATCGACAGCATTGGTACTTGGTGGGCAACTTGAACCAATTCTGCCACCGGTTCATCACCAATGCGCTGGGTAGGGCTGTCTCGAGTAACGAAATGCGGATATTGTTCCTCCAGCGATTTCAAACGCGAGAAAAGCCGGTCGTACTCCAAGTCCGATATTTCGGGCGCAGCCTCGACATAATACCTGCGATCGTGATAGCCGATGTCCGCTCGCAAGCTGCGAATCTCTTCTTCCGGATTCAAGCGTTAGGCCCTTTCGACGCGACAAAACCACATTCCGGTCGATCCGTCAGCGGTCGATTATCAGCGCTGTTGGGAATCAAACACAAGAATTTCAACAGAACGTTGCCAGTATTTCGGAACTGGTGAATCTCGTCGGGACGGACCAAGATAACGTCGCCGCCACGGATGGTGTGCGGTTGATCTCCTTCCCAGACTTCTCCTTCTCCCTCCAAGACGAATACTTCGTGTTCATACGGATGATGGTGTCGCGGCGTATATCCACCTGGCTCGACTTCAAATTCACGCATGGCGAAATTGGGCGCACCATCTTCGCGACCGACCAACCACCGGACTTGACATCCCTGTGAGCCTGGCATCGTTACGACTTGCTGAGTCACTGAATTACTTGAACATACCTTCATGTGTAGGTCTCGCCTTGAATTTCGTTAAACGACAATAGTTCTTGTAATCGTTCTCTCTTACTTGTAGACATACTTTTTCTTAGAGAGTGCACTTTCGATTATTGCAGAGAGCTCTCAGTCGTTGCTGCAAAATCGTTTATCCGCGCGCCCAATCGGCCCGCATGTGCGGTTTCCTCTCGCGCTCGTTAGCACCATTCTTTTTGGCGCACAAAGTGTTTTTGCGCCGCAAAATAGCGATTTCCAATTAAGCGTCCGACAGTATAGAACACTCCAACGCACCGGAGGGCTTGCGTCCTTCCGGTACTTGACTGCCACTCGCCTTAATATGTCAGTTCAGGTTGTGCGAGCCAATGATCGTCAAAAAAACCTGCCTTCACAAGCTTGCCTGGTGATTGAGACGAGGGAGCCTGCGCAGTGGAAACGATTGCCCAATCCGGTAAATGAGGATTCTGCAACGAATTGGTCCGATCATGGGCTTGCCGAAACGTTGGACCAGAATTGATTACCAGATACCTTTCACGACCTGCGGATAAAGGATTCGGGTAGACCATCACCGGAACACATTCCTGCACGTCGAACGAGTTGCCGCCGATTTGTAGGGACTGTTTGCTCCACACAAGTGGCATGTACTTACTAGACTCCAGTGAACATGCACGAGCGAGTACCCGATTGCTTGACGGGTCACCCCAAGCCACCACATGGTACGATTGCAAGTCGTCTGACGTTACATCGACGTCGCGTTTGATTCGCGGATCGCCGCGAAACAGCGAACGCCAACGGTCCACAAAGTTCCTCAGTTCACATTTGACCCATTTGTCAATCGCTGGGCTGGCGGATGTGCCAGTTGGAATGACCACCAAAAACGGATCGATAAATGCATCGTCAATCGGGCCACTCATGCCCGGACGTTTGCGCAATTCGTCCCAGCCCTTTGCTTGAGTCCACCGACCATCCGCTTGTTCCAAGCGTAGTGAACCGACTGCACTTGCATCGAGTCGAAATACATTGCCATCGACAGTAAACTCAGTCGCCCCGGAATTATCTGTTGGACGCCCAAGAACGATGCGGCTGACGTTCTTAGTCTGCAGTTTCCACTGCGAGGGATGAGTTTGCGTTGCGTCAACGCGAGTATCGGCATACTGCTGCTGAATGCCGTCGACCTGAATCCAGCGTCGTGTCGCATAGCGCCAATGTCGTGTCTGCAGGAACAATTCCTTTACAGGCGGTTGCTCGTCTACATTGGCCAGTGAATTCATGCGAGCTAGTAATTCTTTGAGAGTGTCAGGATGATATTTGTGTCCCATTCCGGGACCGATCATGTGGGGCAGGACGCGTCCCTCTTGCTGAAACGCCTCTTCCATAATGCGCGCTGCTTGAATCTGTTTGTCGAGTTCGCCGGAGTAGGCGATCACAGGTAAATTGAAGAGGTTGCGGACATAACCGGGTACGTCGTAAACACTCCACAGGATCTGCTCATACTTGGGAGGATAAATGTCAGGCGTAAGGTTTTGGTAGCGAGCCGTTTCAGCAAATCCCGCTCCCGGGCTGGCCGCAATAAACCGATCGGCATAGTGTGCCGCCAAATGCCATACTCCCGCTCCTCCCATCGAGAATCCCATCAACACAACACGATCGACGTCGATCGGATAATGCTGGCAGGCAAACTCGATCGCTTCCAGAACGTCAGTCTCACCAGCACTCTTATATCCTAAACACTGGCGTCCCAGGGGATGAATCACAATCGCGTTTTCCGGGGCGACCTCGCCCTTTTTGTCCAGTCGATCATTTATAAAATGCAGGTCCGTGGCCTTGTCACCACGACCGTGCAGCCAGACAAACAGAGGCAGTTTTTTTCCACTTCCAATGGCTGCTTGCGGT
>CAZVBC010000305.1:0-9136 GCA_964625155.1 uncultured Pirellulaceae bacterium | reverse complement strand
CACGATGCCCACTGCGACACCAGCCTCGTAGTATATATGGTTTACGTTACCATACACCAGGGATGAATTCGTGGTGCCCTTTTTGTTGCGACCAATCTGAGCCAACTCGGACGGCTTGGCGTTTCTTTCGCACTTTAGGGTACCAGTATGAAAATTAACAAGCTGGCGGTCATTACCGCTCTGATGTGCTGCGCTGCCTCCCAGCTCTGCTCAGCACAGATCGTTGTTTCGGGCGGCTCAGCAAGTCAAGGGAGTGCATCGCCCGTCAATTACCGTAAACAACTTGAAGATCCTTTTGCAACTCCAGTGGGATCAGCCGATCAAAGTGCAAGTTCTCCCCAACCCCTGTCGTTGGACGAACCTGCCGTTGCCGAAGTCGATGACAGTTCGGCTTTGGACGATTCCAGCTCGCGTTCGATTGTCGATGAAGCCCCTGCATTGACCAATCCGTTTTCGCAGCTTGGGAACCAGCCTCAGCCTCCGAACGAAGGCTCGCCAGTGCACAGCCCTGCGGAAGGCCAGTTCACACAACCCGTTGAAAAAGGCGTTCCCGTCAGCCGCAACGTTGGATCAAACTCGCGTTCCATGACTGAGACGATTATTCAGTATGGATCTATGGATGGCATCGCTGATGCTGCGACGATGCCCATTAACTGGCCCAGTTCCAGCCCACTGTACCGCACCAACCCGATCGGTCACACGATGCTACAAAACTGGTGCGTTCAGGGACTGTGGTATAACTACCCCGTCCAGAGAGCTGCCGAGTGGGTTCGTATCCAGCAGCAAATCGCACGGGGATCATGCAATGCATGCAATCGCTACACCATGGTGGACTCAGGCTGCAATCAATGCGCAGTTCCTGATCATGGTAGCGTGATTCCTGGTAATGTTCCCACAGTTCTGTGTGATAACTGCGTGGCTCAACATGCGCCAACAAGTCGTGCGATTCCTAGTGTCCCGGTCGTTACGCAGATGCAGCAACCTGCCGTACCCGTGCAAGTCAGGGTACCCAATCCTCCGGTGAAATCACGACCCGTCATCGCTCAACAACCCTATGGTTACCCGGATCGTCAATATCGATAATCTAAACGGCAGGTAACCGTAAGAAAGCAGTCCAGGGGAATCACTTTCGAGAATTTTCTTCCGGAAGCGTCTCTCATTGACCGATAAGAATATCACCACGGATTGGGAGGTTGGAGCAGATGGGTGCATTTGCTCCAGCGACATGCATGGTCATGGTGTGACGATGGAGCGGCATACCATGACCATTTTTATTTCCCACGCGCGACCAAAGGCTACGAATCGATTGCCTCTCTCGTTGTTGTGCTGCGCCAGATTCGTCTTCCTGATCCATAAACTCAAGCAGTGAAACACGATTCAAACAGGATTAAAGCATCTTGGCCAGCCGAGCGCACAGATCGGCGGTTCGGCAACTGTAGCCCCATTCGTTATCGTACCACGAGATAACTTTGGCGAGCTTGCCTTTATCGCCAAGTATCTGAGTAAAATCGGCGGCAAAAATTGAACTGTGCGGATCGTCGATGATGTCGCTGCTGACAATCGGATCTTCCGTATAGCTTAGAATTCCTTTCAGCGGACCTTCGGCAGCACGTTTCATGGCTGCGTTGATCTCTGCGGCTGTGGTTTCCTTTTGGAGGTTCACAGTCAAATCCACGACACTACCGGTCGCGACGGGAACTCGCATCGCAATACCCGTCAATTTTCCTTTTAAGGCTGGGATAGCCAAGGAAACAGCGGACGCAGCACCAGTCGAGGTCGGAATAATGTTTTGCGCAGCACCGCGCGCGCGATAGGGATCTTTATGTGGTAGATCTTGAACGTTTTGATCGTTGGTATAGGCATGTACCGTCGTCATGAGTCCCGATTCAATGCCAAAACTCTCATGTAAGACTTTCGCGACTGGAGCCAAACAATTTGTGGTGCAACTGGCGTTAGAAACACAGTTCATTTCTTTGGTCAGTTTGTCGTCATTGACTCCCAAGACGCAGGTCAGGTCCGCGCCATCCTTGGCAGGTGCGCTCAGTACCACTTTCTTGCATCCAGCCTGAATATGTGTGTCGTAACCAGGCTTTCCTCCAGCAGCTCGACCAGTAAAAATTCCGGTCGATTCGATCACGATATCCACGTTGTTATCACGCCAAGGCAATTTGGCTGGATCGCGCTCGGACAATGCGAGTATCTGTTTACCATTGACAATCAAATGAGTGTCAGTTGCGCTAACATCCCCTTCGTAGCGCCCATGTACGCTATCGTATTTCAACAAAGTGGCCAACATCTGGTTGTCGGTCAAATCATTGACGGCGACAACTTCGAATTCGTTGGATCGTTTCATCAGATTGCGAAAAGTCAATCGACCGATACGGCCAAACCCATTGATCGCGATGCGTACTGCCACTTCCCACCCCCCTCATATATGCTAATTGTCTATAATCTTCAATCTAACAATTGAGGGCGGATTATACGATTGATCGCCTGGGGCAGCAACGACCAGTCTTGATGCATACTGCTTTCAACGCGATGACCAGTCCGTTTATGGGAACTCGGCAGCCGACAAAACGTTGATTAAGAAACTTTGTGGCTCGTTGACTGTAAGATTTTACATTGGATTGGGAGTATATCAGTAGCACTGAAACCGGTGAAACTTACAAACCACTCATCAACCCCAGCGATCACCGTGCATTATGGGAAAATTTCCCGACACACGAGTCAGTTTAATTCTTCGGCTAGCCGAATCGGCAGACGTGGAAGCTTGGGAAGAGTTTACAGCGGTCTATCTTCCAGCCCTTTATCATCTGGCTCTTGCTCGGGGACTCAATCGGACAGATGCGGAAGATGTTACCCAAGAAATACTGATGGTTGTGGCAGGCGCCGTTCGTCGTTGGCAACCGGATTCGCAGCGAGCGCGCTTCCGAACTTGGCTATGTACGATTGCTCGCAATCTGATTGCCGACTATTTTGCCCAACCTAACAACAGAAAACGCACGATCTCCATTACTGACAGCTCACTGGAACAACTGAGTTCACTTCAAAAAGAAGGTCCTTCGTCGGCAGCATTTGACTTCGAGTACCAACGAGCTGTGTTTCGTCTAGCAGCCGAACGCGTTCGCCAGCGCGTCACAGAGAACTCCTGGATCGCGTTTACTTCCACAACCATCGACCAGGCTCCCGTTGAAAGTGTTGCGATGCGACTGGGGATGCGTCCAGGAAGTATTTATGTCGCACGTTGCCGAGTTTTGAGATTGCTGCGCGAGGAGGCACGCAGAATAGACTCGCGTCTGTCAGGTGAATTGCCGCATCTAGATCTAAGCTGTGAACCGGAGGTGCGCGCGTGATGCCAACACCAACGCGTTGTCCGGATCGAACTCGGCTCGAATCCTGTTTGACAAATGCAAGTGATCGAAATGACGTTGTCCTTGAAGAGCATCTTGAGTCCTGTACCATTTGCCAAGAGTCGTTAGCTCAGTTAGCAGGCACTCATCATGAATGGCAGGTCGCTCAAGATAGCCTGGCCAATTCGGCTACAGAAGGATTAGCGTCAATCAGCGCCAGAGTCTTGGCACTGTCAAGCGATGGTCAGCGATCTGGCCGAGCAAATGCGGATGATCCATTGGGGGCTCACGAAATCCAGCAATTGCGAACTCTGTTGGCCGAGCCTTCGCATCCCGAGTTGCTTGGTCGTATCGGTCGATACGAGATCGAACAACTGGTCGGGCGTGGCGGTATGGGATTGGTTTTTCGCGCGCATGATACTGAACTGCATCGCGTGGTGGCCATCAAGACGCTTGGCTTACACCTGGTTCCGATTGCAGCGGCTCGCGAGCGGTTTATACGTGAAGCGCGAGCTTGTGCCGGACTTTCACATCCCCATGTAGTTCCCACGTATGACGTGATTACCGATGGACCGATTCCGGCATTGGTCATGCAATACATCGCTGGTCCCACGCTGGACCAACAAATTCGCGAATCAGGCCCGGTCAATTGGCAACAAGCATTGCATCTGGCGATTCAGTTGGCGGACGCTCTTTGTGCTGCACATGCTCAAGGATTGGTACACCGCGATATCAAGCCAGGTAATGTGATGCTCGAAGCCGATGCCGGTCGAGCGCTGCTGATGGATTTTGGTTTAGTCCGCATCCTTGATGATGCCACGCTCACACACAGTGGCGTCTTGGCAGGTACTCCCCAATTCATGTCGCCTGAGCAAGCTCGTGGTGAATCAGTGGACGAACGGAGTGATTTGTTTGCGTTGGGATCGTTGATTTATTACATGATCACTGGGCGGGCTCCGTTCCAAGCTGATCAGCCGATGGCGGTGCTTAATCGAATTTGTAACCAGCCCCATCAACCTTTGACTCAGTTACTGCCAGCGATCCCGATCGAGCTTTCTCGGATAGTCGATCAATTGCTTGCCAAACGCGCTAAGCAACGTATTCCTAGCGCTCGACAACTACGTGATCGTTTGACGGAATTGGCCCTCTTGCCTCATCGACTCACATTTCGTAGGGGCTTAATTGTGACCGCACGTGCTGTTATCGTCGGTGTGTTATGCAGTCTCGTTTTAATGTGTGCGAGCTGGTTGGATGTCTCGATCTTGGGTCTTTCATCCGTTACTGGCGGATATCGCCCTGCCAGCATCGAGGTCAGTGTGCCGCCCATGATCCCTGACCCAATCAACCTCGAACTTCCAGGCGACCAAGCGACGAGTTACCGTTTGCCCGAAGTTATTTTCAATTCGCCGGATGCATTTGCGGAAAGGCGAGAATCGAGTGCTTCGTTAGATCGCCTAGATCTGTTGCTCAAGTCCTCTATTTATGTCGAGGATGCTGTCGAAGATTCGTTTGGGCTGTTGCGCAACGAAATCGACACCCTGCGACGCAATCTGGATGTACTGGAACACAATTTCGAAGCTGTCGAAAAAACATTCAAATCAGACAAGTAACATCTGCCACTTCGAAATGCTCATCGTCACTTTCAAGCTAGGGAGGTCGTCATGCTTAGAGTTCGGTTCGATACCGTGAGCGTAAAGTGCTTCATCATCTCAGCGGTAACCATGGTTCTCGCAGGATCAATTGGTTCTGACATCGTCGCTCAAGAGACAACCAGTACCAAACAGAAAAACTCTAAGGCGGCAGAAGGTGAGCCAATCGTGTTTATCCTGCGTAACATGCAGGCTGAGGCAGCGCTGGCGATTACGAAGCGTTTTTTTGGTGAAGACAAGAGCGCACCTACCGTACATGCTGACAAGAAATTGAACTCTCTAATTGTTCGCGGATCGCTTAAACAAATCGAAGACTTTGAAAAGCTGATCACTGCACTGGACGCCAGCTCGGAACAACCTTCACCGTCGGCTGCTAAAGACAATCGTGCTTTTCGCCAGCTCAAAAGGACAGTCTTTTTCATCTACTCCAAGAAGCACGCCAAACCAACGCGAGTTCGCGACAATGCTCAAGGGTTTATCAATCGACTGACTTACTCGCTTGGTACCGAGCTTGGTATGAGCATGATGGGCGGCATGTCTGGAATGGACGGTGGCATGATGGGCGGCATGTCTGGAATGGGCGGCATGCCTGGTATGGACGGTGGAATGGGTGCAGGAATGCCTGGAGCAGGAATGGCAATGCCTGGAATGGATGCAGGAGCGGGCATGGCTGGAGGTGGTATGGGCATGGAAGGTATGGGCATGGACGGCGGCATGGGCATGGACGGCGGCATGGGCATGGGCATGGGCATGGACGGCGGCATGACCCAACCAGATCTGATTGTCAATGCGGTTGCCTGTCTTTTCGACAACCCACCCTATGCCAACGCGCGTGTCGAAGTCTATTCAGCAAAATCGATTACTCCGGCGGAACAGCTCCACAACAATATCAAGATTCCTGGGATTGACCTACCGCATGGGATCACTTTTGTTCCCCTGGCAGAACTGGTCGATAACCAGCCCAACAAAAAGCCTGCTTCACAATCGGCGGCTCGTCCTGAATTCTCAGCCGCAGAAGTGAAAATCGTTGAATCCATGATCAAGTTTGATGTTGCTAAAGAAGGTTTGCTCAACGAGCTTGATCCCGCAGGTGGCTCTATTGACCCCGCGCATGAAAAACGCCTTCGCGATTTGTTGACCGAAGAATACGACGCGCAGATCGCATTACAGCAGTTGGAGTTAGAAGCTATCGAACAACGGGTCGCCAAATTGAAGAGCGAACTTACTCGACGTCGCAATGCCCGCGACCGAGTTATTAATGTTCAAGTAGGAAAACTGACATTGGAAGCCGAAGGATTGCTAAAGCGTGAAGGTCGATAACGCGTCCACTTGATAGTTTGCAAACTTCAGTTTTCAAATCTCTTCATTGCCATAGATACTCCGATATTGCTGATTTCGACCGCCACAGGTTCAGATATCGCTCGTTCTCCTAGTGTTTGAAACTAGAATCGCAATTAATATGTAGCTGGCGATGTTTCCATAGGGACGAGTTTTTCTCTGCTCACCAACGCGCAGAGTTGTGCGCATGACTTGGTGGTCGAAAGGGTTTGGATATCGTGCAGATAGTTTTTCTTAGCCACCGCTTGTGGTTGCGCATTGCAGCAATATTGCTTTTGGCAGTTAATGGACCCAGTACAGGGACTGCGCAGCCGAGCGCTGAAAAGAAATCTGAGGCGTCCCAAGAGTCGAAATGGAATATTGAATCTCCGCCTGGGGCGACAGTCGCACAGCAGATCAATGTAGACGAAGGAACCTGGATCAACTTGGATGTCAGCCCAAATGGGAAGGAGATCGTCTTTGATCTTCTAGGGGACATCTATTCGATGCCCATTGACGGTGCCGATGGTACTAATGGCAATTTCCCAAAAAAGCTCTTGGGGGGCATGTGTTGGGATATGCAACCGAGGTTCAGCCCGAACGGCCAATGGCTGGCGTTTACCAGCGATCGAGCTGGTAAGAACAATTTTTCGGGCGATAACATTTGGATAATGCGCACCGATGGTTCGCAAATTAGGCAGGTGACGAACGAATCGTTTCGTTTGTTCAATGGACCTGCCTGGTCGCCGGATAGCGATTACATCGTTGCTCGCAAGCACTTTACCAGTCGACGTTCGCTCGGCTCAGGCGAGATGTGGATGTTTCATCGCGAGTCTCGTCAGATGTCCGCCATGTCTGGAGTTCAATTGACCAAACGACCTAATGACCAAAAAGACGTTAACGAACCGATGTTCTCGCCTAACGGCAAATACTTGTATTACTCGCAGGACGCGACCCCAGGTGACATGTTCGAATACGACAAAGATTCGAATGGCCAAATCTACGTTGTTAAACGTCTCGATATACAATCCGGAGAAACGGAAGCATATATCACTGGTCCTGGCGGTGCTTGCCGTCCGACGCCTTCTCCGGACGGCAAGTCGATTGCGTTTGTGCGGCGAGTTGGCAGTCAGTCAGCGCTGCATGTCATGGAGATCGACTCGGGCTCAATCCGAATGGTATATGCGACCTTAGAGCGTGACATGCAGGAGGCATGGGCGATTCACGGCGTGTACCCAGCTTTCGCCTGGACCCCCGACAGCAAAAGTGTCGTCATCTGGGCCAAAGGAAAAATTCGTCGCATAGATATCGCAACTGGCGCAGCCAAAGTTATCCCGTTTCAAATTCGAGATACTCGTGAAATTCGATCACCAGTCCGCTTTCCAATCGAGGCTGCCCCCAACGAGTTTCCTGTGCGCATGTTGCGCTGGGTACAGGTCAGTCCTGACGGACGCAACGTCGTCTACCAAGCTCTGGGGCATATTTACCTACGCTCATTACCCGACGGCAAACCGCGACGGTTGACGCAGCAGAGCGAGCATTTCGAATTCTATCCTTCGTTTTCTGCCGATAGCGAATATGTCGTTTATACGACGTGGGATGATAAACAGTTGGGGGCGGTGCGAGTCGCTTCAGTCGCCAGTGATGGTCAAGAGACTTGGAAAGTAACGTCACATCCTGGGCATTACATTGAGCCTGTCTTTTCTCCTGACGGGAAGACCGTCGTCTATTCCAAGGTTGCCGGTGGATATCTAACTTCGCCTCTTTGGTCGCGCGAGTTGGGATTGTATCAGACTCCGACCCACGGTGGCTCAGCCGTGCGTATTCATCCGTCGGGCAGCAGTCCGCAATTTACCAAGGATGGCGCGCGATTGTACTTTGTGGAATCGACTGCCAACAAAGATGCTGATAACGTCGGTTTGTATTCGATTCAATTGGACAGTCAGAAGAAACGTCAACACACAAATAATCAATGGGCCACCGATTATCGTATATCACCGGATGGCAAGTGGATCGCTTATATCGAACGATTCAACGTTTATGTTTCACCGTTCCTACAAAGTGGGCAAGTGATTGAGCTTGGACCGGGCACCGCCGCTCTGCCCACAGTACGCGTCAGCCAAGAAGCTGGTGACTGGGTTCATTTTTCTGGTGACAGCCAACGGTTGCACTGGGGACTTGGTCCAAAACTCTATTCCATCGATCTGGCTGATGCGTTCACGTTTCTAAACGGTCAAACAACTGATCCGGAGCAATCGCAGGAGAAGGGCCTCGCTCCGAAAGTTGCTGAGCGGGAAATAGGATTTGCGGCCAGTTATTCAAAGCCCAACGGGATCATTGCCCTAGTTGGCGGACGAATTATCACGATGGGGGATCAAGGGACGATCGACGTGGGAACGATCATCGTTGAGGGGAATCGGATAACTGCCATCGGTCCCAGCGAGGAAGTAAAAGTACCCGAGCAGGCTACCGTTATTCGAACGCCTGGATTGGTGATACTCCCAGGGTTTATTGATCCGCACGATCATGGTGCATTTACAAATGCGGGAATCACTCCGCAACAAAATTGGCTTCATTATGCCAAACTCGCTTTTGGTGTAACGACGATTCACGATCCTTCGCATGATACACACAGCATTTTTGCAGCGAGCGAGATGGCGAAAGCTGGTCGAATCGTTGCTCCCAGGATTTTTTCCACTGGTTCAATTTTGTACGGTGCCGCCGGAAGTTACAAAGCTGAAATTGAGAATCTGGATGATGCTCGATTTCACCTGCGACGAATGAAAGCCGTAGGGGCGTTCAGCGTAAAAAGTTATAACC
>CAZVBC010000304.1:0-9233 GCA_964625155.1 uncultured Pirellulaceae bacterium | reverse complement strand
AACG
The DNA here is from genome assembly GCA_964625155.1 of uncultured Pirellulaceae bacterium. GTDB lineage: Bacteria > Planctomycetota > Planctomycetia > Pirellulales > Pirellulaceae > Aureliella. The sequence continues at coordinate 9,229 of CAZVBC010000304.1, read as the reverse complement.
CATGGCGTTATGGCTAACCCCAAAACCAACAACAGGTGGAACGCAAAACTAACGGCGAATGCTTGGGAATTCCCGTCCAACCACCAAAAAGATGTTGGCGCAGCAACCAACAAATCGCCATCTGGCTGTTTGCCCAAGTCATAATCCTTTACGATCATCCCAACCTCAACTGTACACGGAGTTGCATAAATGAGCGTTTCAATCGTGACATTAGAAACGGAGGCCACTCTCAAAACCGACGGCGCGATACCACGCGATCGGAAAACACTCGGATAACAAGAAATAAATTGCTCGTGGGTTACTTAGTAGCTTAACATGCCATCAGTTTCGAAGCGAGTTTAGCACGGCAACACACTCAATTAGTTGCATCTATTTGGCTTAGCGGTCTTTCAAGCCGGTTGTACTCTCGCCGCAGGATTTTGGGACGGAAGCAGAAGCCTACAAGGACTTTATCCCGAATTCAGGCAATTACATTGAGGGGGCAAGTATTTGCATAGTGACAACACCGGCACATCTCGGTAATCGACTAGAAATAGTGGCCGCAAGCTGTAGCCCGCCGTGCGATCCTGCAGAAAAATAGGCTAAACCCGTTCGTTGCCAAAATCCGAACGAGTCTGAAAGGTGAACCTGCAGGATTCGCCAAAAACGGCACCATTCCAAACGCACGTTATTCAGGAAATCGAAAGAGCGAACTTACCATTCTCCTTGCTTGGTAAACTTGGCGGCAGCTTGACTGCGAAATTTTGCAGATGCGGCGTTCATGGCGGTCAAAGTATCGGTCTTGGCACGGCCCGCTGATTCCCGAGCCGTTGCGATGACGGTATCACACTCATTGGTATCCATAAAACGCGCGGCATCGAGCAATGATGGCTCGTCGCCAGGAGGAATAGCCATAAAACCATGTTTGTCAGCGTGCAACAACTGACCTGGCACTATGCGAGTACCAAACACTTCGACTTCGACACCCCAACGAACGGGTGTGGAAAAGGCATGACCGACACATAACCTGCGTGCGATTCCCTTAAATCCGGCCGACGTCATTTCGTCGACGTCTCGTATGGCACCATCGACGATCGTCCCCACACAGCCCAAAGCAAGATGCACATTCGCGTTCACTTCTCCCCAAAACGATCCGATGACATGCGGTTTGTCCAAGTCTTGCACAACCACAATCTTGGGACCATCCAACGACGCGACATACTCTCGATATTCTGACCAAGCTTTTGGATTATTCTTTCGATGTGCAGCATTACTAGGTTCGACAACCAATGTGACCGCGTACCCAATCATCGGTCCCATCTGTGGCATAAAATCTCGGCTTTCTTCTATATTAAACGCATCGCGCCCTGGGTTATGTTTCGTAATCTGTTCCCAGCCATTGTAAATCGTCGGAGTATTCCAACGCTTGAGCTGCATAAGTTCCGAATGACTCAGAACGCGGGGGACGGGTTGCAAAATCATGTGAAAGATCCCAGAGGTTTTGAGAAATCAATGAGTTGAGAACTGCTAGAATCTGTACCCAGAAGGTATTAGGACCAAACACACGGTAACAGGCCATGCTTTCCAAGAAGTAGTTTGGCAGTCCGTTCAAACTCCTCAGTTCTCAATCGTTGGAATTTTATTCGTCTGTCGATAAACTCCTAGGGGACAAATGAGTAATGTAGACGATCTTCCCGACCGAGCCCAGCACTACAACAGCATTGTATTCATTCTCAACAACGCACTGTATTTCCTCGTGGCTCCAGTATTTTACGTAGGCATCTTACACGCCGCGATCCTGGATTCGATTGGCGCAGGTCGTGCGACGGCGAATTTGCCGGAGACTGCGTTTCTGTGGGCGTCGGCTTTGCCCGTATTCATAGCGTGGTTTTTGCCGTCACCGCAGTTGCTGCGACCACTCTTGAACGCCAGTTTGATTATCAACGGGACCTTTGGCTTGGTTACCGCAGCGTGTTGCTTGTGGGCTCCAAATTCTTGGTTGATATCTGTATTGATTGCACATGCCGGCATTGTGGGACTATGTGGAGGCGTGCGCAACATGTGCTTGTGGGAGCTATTCGGTAGAGGACTATCGATCGAACGTCGAGGACGAACTCTCGCCTGGACTTTTGGCTTGGGGCCGATTCTGGCTGTCCTCGGATCGTGCCTTTCGCAATTGATCTTGACGGGAAACTTTCTCGATTGGATTCAGATGACTCCAATTGAGCGACCGTGGAGCTACGCGATTCTGTTTGCCGTGACAGCTCCCGCGATGTGGATTGCAGCAGCTTCCACTCGCATGGCGCGATTGCCGAAATTCCCAGAGACGCCTCAGCGCACAGGCATGCGCGAGATTGGCAAAGGCATAAAAGAGTATTGTCTACATCCACCACTGGCTTGGGCTGCGGTCGGCTTTCTATTGACTTACAGCGGCACGCCACCTGTACTGGCCAACCTTGCGCTGTACGCAAAAGAGACAATTGGAGCACCGCCGGAGTCCTATGCTGGCTTGCAACTGGCACTGCGATTTGGAGGCAAGTGTGTCGCAGGTTTTGCAATCGGTTGGCTGGTCGCCCGCACAACTGCCAAGCTGGGCTTGCTCGCGACCGGAATTTGTTGCCTACTGGGGATGATTTGGGCAATCTGTGTGCCGGGCAAATGGTATCTGATTAGTTTTGGTTGGCTGGGCGCCGGCGATCTATTTTACGTCTACTACCTGAACTACATTGTGGGTTGCTCCGCTCCCTATCGTATTCGAGAAAATACAGCTTACACCAATCTATTGACGTTCGCTGTCGGTTTCATGCCCCTGATCTACGGCTCGGTCGCACAATTGATTGGACTGCGAACGAGTTTTGGATTGGCAGGGGTGTTTTTTGCGCTTTCAATAATCATCGTAGTCGTCAAATTACCTCGCAATCCAGTAGCGGCAGCATCGCTCGCCAACCAAGTCTAGAAAAAGCATGAGTAACAATTCCACCGCTGACTTAGCAACTTATTCAGCTATTGACGTTCATGGTCATTATGGAAATTGCCTGCGCGCAGGGGACTCGGCTGTCGTGCGCAATCAACTTTCATCGGCGGATGGAGCTGAAGTGGCCAGGCGCGCTCGGGCACTGCACATCGAATGGACTTTTGTTTCTCCATTCACAGCCATCCTGCCTCGCCTGCATGGCAACGCGGTTGAAGGCAACGTCGAAGCCGACTCGATTGTTCAAAATACTCCGGGGCTAAAGCAATATGTCGTGATCGACCCACGCCAAGAAGAAACCTATCGACAAGCTGAACAGATGTTGACACGCTTGCATTGTGTCGGCATAAAAATCCATCCCGAGGAACACGGATACCTTATCACCGAACATGCAGCGGCGATCTTTGAATTCGCAGCTCGACATCAAGCGATTATTCTCACGCATAGCAGCGAACAAAACAGTCAGGCATTGGACTTCGTCCCTTGGGCAAATCGCTTTCCCGAAGTCAAATTGATCCTGGCCCACATCGGCTGTGGATGGGATGGCGACGTAACTCATCAAATTCGAGCCATTCAGCAATGCCAACACGACAATGTTTACGCTGACACATCGAGCGTGAATTCGATTGTACCCGGCTTGATCGAATTGGCTGTTCAAGAGATTGGTGTTCAGCGAATTCTGTTTGGAACGGATACTCCTCTATACCACGCTGGTATGCAGCGCGCCCGAATCGTTCATGCCGATTTGCCAGATTCGGCCAAGCGATGCATCTTACGGCTAAATGCGGAGCGGCTCTTTCAAGCCAAGCTTCCCAGTGCAGACTAGTTGGAGTGCGCCGCCTTCGATTATGTTAGTACGCGCGGCCCGATGGGCACGCGGTTAAACGATTTGGCTGCTATGACTTAGTCGATCCAACCATAATCGAAGGTGCGCCCAGCTAGTAACCTCCTACAAGGCTCGTTCCACTTGTGTGAATTGGCTGCAAGCCAAGCGAATTCCGGCATTCGTCCAACATTTCTTTGGTCCGGCTGGCCCCACAGCGTGTGACTCCAATTTCTCTTACGGCTAACAAAGTTGCCAGGTCTCGTACACCTCCGGCTGCTTTCACCTGAACTCCTGCACGGACATTGGCGACCATGAGGCGCAGGTCAGCGAGCGTGGCCCCGCCACTTCCGTATCCGGTGCTCGTCTTGACCCAGTCCGCTCCAAGATCACTGCATATGTTGCACAGGCGTATTTTATGATCGTCCTGCAGAAAGCTGTTCTCAAAGATCACCTTGACTTTTCGACCTGACACATGGGCTGGTTCTATGACCGCTCGAATATCCTCGGTCACATAGTCCCATTGCTCGCTCAATACTTGACTGATATTGACGACCATATCCAGTTCTTGGCAACCATCTGCGATGGCCTTCTCTGCTTCAAGTCTTTTGATGAAAGTTGTATGCCCACCGTGTGGAAATCCGATCGTCGTGCTGGGCCGGACCGTTGAACCAGATAACATCTCCGTGCATCGACTCAGAAAGTAGGGCATGATGCACACGCTGGCCACGTTATAATCCAGAGCCAACTGACATCCCTCGATTAATTGCTTGACGGTCAGTGAAGGCGCAAGCAATGAATGGTCAATCATCTTGGCGATTTCATCGTACGTGTAATTCATGGTAGGAGATTTCTCAAATATCGGTAACTTTGACACAGGGATTTTTTGCGATCTTCGAGCGAGCTCTCATATGCGCGATCTTCGACTTCAACACACACTGGGCCACGATACCCCGTATCCAACAACAGCCCCAGAAACTGACCCCAATTTACGTCGCCCAAGCCAGGCAGTTTCGGAGTATGGTACTCAGCAGGATGTGCGAGAATCCCCACTTCGTTTAACTTGTGGCGATCCAGACGCACGTCTTTTGCATGGACATGAGAAATACGGCTGGCGAAGTTGCGCAGTGGCTCTAAATAATCCATGTGCTGCCAGATCATATGCGAAGGGTCGTAATTCAGGCCAAGATTTGGACTGGGGATGTCGCTGAATAATCGACGCCAGATCTTGGGGCTGGTCGCTATGTTCTTGCCACCTGGCCATTCATCTTTAGAAAACAACATTGGGCAGTTTTCGATACCTATACGCAAACTCAAACTATCGGCTAAGTCGATCAACGGGCGCCAAGTATCCAGCAATCGAGGCCAATTCTCGTCAACTCCCTTCGTGTAATCGCGGCCAATAAATGAATTCACGCGACTGACTCCCAGCAAGGGCGCGGCCTGCATCACTTTTCGCAGATGCGCCACCGCTTGATTGGCCTCATCGACATTCGGTGCCAGGCAATTGGGATAGTAACCTAACGCACTGATCCCAACTCCCGTGTTGGCCACAATTCGCCCGATCACCCCGATCTCCCTGTCGGTAAGTGCATTTACATCAATATGCGTTACGCCCGCATAACGCCGGTCTGCCATGCTAACCGGCCAACACATTACCTCGACACAGTCATAGCCAATTTCAGCCGCGAGTCGGAATACCTCTTCGAAGGAAAGCTCGGGCACAATGGCACTAGCAAAACCAAGTTCAATCATCAACTTCCTCCCTTTCGCTACAGTGCCCCTCTGTCAGCACTTTGTTGACGTAACGGGCACATGCGCAGGCCAATAAGATAACAGATTCCCAGCGCACGAAAATTGGACGTTTGCTGGGTCAACTGACACGCATTGGCTGCGTGATTTTATTGATAATTCGATTCGCCAACCGATACCCAACCGCCGGCGCGTGCACTCTGCAAGATAGCCTCACACAGCAAGATCTCGCGATGACCGTCAAGAAAATTCGGGTATGTCGCCGTCCGACGAAAACTGCCGCTGACGATCGAGCCATAGAAATCTGTAAACAATTGCTTAAACGTATCTGGAAAACCCTCGTTATGTCCACCCGGATAATGTGCAAATCGAGCCGCTTGTGGTGACAACAGAGCGGGATCACGCACCAAGAGCTGGTTGGGCTGGTCGCGGTGCCCAATCCAGATTTCATTAGGCAGTTCGCTGTTCCAAGCTATCGACTGGAGTGCACCACCGATCTCAAAACGTAAACAATTCTTGCGACCGGCAGTTACCTGCGAAACCCACAAAACTCCCGTCGCTCCACCTTCAAACCGCAACATCACGGCGCCACAATCTTCGGTGTCGATTGCTATCGGTTCCTTTCTTTCGTCAGTCGCTTTGCCTTGCGTAAAAGTCTCGCTCCCTCCTGTAGTTCTCAGGCGACTGGCATGCACAGTACTCAGATTGGCACATACCTCACGCACTCGCTGACCCGTGATCAATTGGACTAAATCCATCCAGTGTGTGCCGATATCTGCCACAGCCCGTAGTGGGCCGCCGTGATCAGTTTGCACGCGCCAATTAAAATCCGTCGCACGCAACAACCAATCTTGTACATAGCTGCCAACGACATGAAAGACTTTTCCAAACTGTTCACTTTGACAACGCACTTGCGCTTCGATACACAGAGGGTAGTAACGTATGTTGTAGTTAACAGCGCATGCCAACCCAGTCGCTCGGGCCATTTCTACTAACTTGCCAGATTCCGTAGAGTTCATTGCTAGCGGTTTCTCACACAGCACGTGCTTGCCAGCGTCTAAACACTGCGATACTTGTTCAAAATGAACTCGATTCGGCGATGCAATGTGTACAACGTCGATCGATGTATCTGCCAACAATTCGTCCAAATGCCCATATGCACGTGGCACTCGCATGCGATCAGCACACACTCGTGATTTATCTAGCGAGCTCCCCAACACGCCAACGACATGCGCTCCTGCTCGACGAATGGCTTCGATGTGTACGGGCCCAATAAATCCAGTACCAATTACTGCCACACTTAAAGACTGTTCCATTTCTAGCCTCGCGATCCTGGCGTCGCGCGATATCTTGCCTCGTGCTATATCAATTGTTGATTTACGGCTGATGCAGACGGTGAATTGTGTTGTGAATCGTCCCTTCGACAGCCTGACCATTGCGCGCTTTGAATTGGTACTTAATCTCCATACACCACGTCGGCTGGATTTCAGGGAGGTAAATTTGGACGCTTGTGCCATTCTCTGACACGTTTACGTCAGTAACCTGTAACTCGCGCTCATCGTAATGCTTTGAGCCATAGTTGGCAGTACGTTTGAGCGCCCAAGTCCTGATGGCAACATTATTGACCTTCACCGACTCCGCATCCAAAGGCGATGTAAAGGTAAGCTGCATTCCGGTTGTCAACGCTCGTAATTTGATCGGCAAGTTGATTGGCTTATCTGTTGTTCTCAAACGATACAATCCTCCAGGGTGCTGAGCACTACCAGCCCATGAGAACATTCCACACAGATACAATTCTTGGTCGCTTGGGTGAAACCTACCTCGCATCACTCCAGTTGGAAACGCAGGGATCGGCAGGGCAATCATGCCACCTTGCATATCTTCTCCTACGGCTTCGTGTGGCACCAGGTACACTTTGCCATAGCCATAAGACAAGTTAAGCAAAGAACCCTTTAATGGCCCCCATCGATCACTGGTTACCCACAACAGTTCGCCAGGACTTCGATCAAATTCGTTGGTAATCCAGCATAGTGGTTTCTCCATGGCCTCATCGGATGAATCGGTAACATCGGTGTAGCCAAACATGTTTCCATAGAAACGTGGATTTTGGGCATCGGGTTTGACCCAGTTGATGCGGTTTTTGGGGTTCCAGAATCCTTCTTGATCAGTGACTACAAACGTGCCATCTGGATTGAGGCACACTCCATTGGCAGCCCGAAAGCCAGTTGCCAATATATCCGTTCGCGAGCCGTCACGGCTCACTCGCAACAAGGTGCCATGGTGAGGCACCAATGCCTTTAACGCATGTCGCCCCGACTTCGCATAGTAAAAATTCCCTGCGTCATCGGTCTGCAATCCCATTGCAAATTCATGAAAATGCTCCGTAACTTTATGGTCGTTGTTCAGGCATTCGTAATAATCAATTTCTTCGTCCCCATTCAAGTCATGCAATACCGTTAACTGATCACGGCAGGTAACGTGGATTTTGTCTTTGACAATTCTTAGTCCCAACGGCTGGAACATGCCGGATGCGATTCGACGCCATAGCAACCGCTCTTGAGGCTTTGCTCGCTGTCCCGCTTCTGCGGCGACAAACTCGGATTGGACGATCCATACATCGCCATCCCACGAACAAACGGCCATGCGTCCATCGGAAAAGAAGTCGAGGCCTGTGAACCGCGTTTGCGCTAACCAGGGATTATTCTCTGGAGCCGATAAGGTATCGACCGCCAGAGGACCATTCTCCACGCCTGACACAACTGGCATCGCAATAACTTGTGGCCAACGACTTGGACCACCATGAATCAGCGAATTTAGATCGCTGTCGACTGCCGGCTGAAGAACGCTGTGCCCCATGCGAAAGCTCTCAGAATTCGCCGTGGTACTTGCTGGCGGGCGCTGGTCACTGGCCATCCAAACAGCAAACTGAATGGGTTTGTCACCCGCAGGAATTGTCAACCGCAACTGGCCATCCACGATGCGCCAAATCAAGCTTTGTATCTCAGGAGTTGTCCCGTAAAATAATCCAGCAGGAATCGCAGGGGAGTCAGGCGCCGGTGAGTCGGCAACTTGCAAGGTTAAATCGCGATCGCGAGGGCCGATACTGAATCGTCGCACTACGACCGGCCCATGAAGCGATTTCTTCTCTGGCAATACTTGCGGCGATTCAAGCACATCTACTGAGCCAACAGAATACGAAAAAATTGAGTGAGGGCCATGGTGATACAATCCACGAAATCTTCCCCAACTGCGAGGCAGTGGACCATATTTCCTTGCATCTCGACCGATAACTCGCTGATCGTCAGCAAATGAACCCGTTGCAGGACTGGCCCACCCAGGTCCGATCGGATTGGCAAAATGGACGCGGCCAACCAACTGAGGATGAATTTGGTGCTGGCCATTAAACTGGATGCTGCGCCAATCAATAAAAGATTCACCGGGATTGGTTGCGGACCATGCCGCAGCCACTCGCAACGTATCCGTATCAAAGACTATCCAATCGTGTCCTCGCGCGATTCCGCCAGCTCCGGGGTCCAGTCGCGCAGCTACGCCTTTATAAGCAATATTTAGTTGCTCGCCAGGAATTTGATAGGTGTGGGTTAATGTTGGCCCATAATCCATAGCGCTCCAAACATTAATCTGGCTCGGTTCCGGCCCAAACGTGTCACCCTTGGGAAGCTGTCTGACGTACGCTTCGTCCACCG
>CAZVBC010000303.1:0-9259 GCA_964625155.1 uncultured Pirellulaceae bacterium | reverse complement strand
CTGGCGACTCAGACCCGTGATCTTGTCTGCGTTCGAACCGCAGAATGTCACATTTGCCAACCCCAAACCCAAGGATCATGCTGATGAAAATTCTCGCTCTCGATCTCGGAAAAATCAATACTATGTCTGCTTCTTCGACACACTTACCCGGCAACATTCCTTCCTCCTCGCACCTACCGATCGCAGTTACCTGGCTAAGGTCTTCAAAAAACAAAAGGTCGATCTCATCGTCATGGAGGCCTGCGGACCGTCTGGATATCCCGCAGTTTTCGAATCAAAAGAAACGTTGCAAATCCGGAATTTAGGAGTGCACCTAGCAAATTGATTGTACCCAATCCCAAAATCCAAGCGGCGACGAACGACACAGCAGTGGCATTGAATAACATTGCACGTTGGAATGGTGGCGTTGCCGTAGGGTTCGTTTTGCAATCACGATTGAGTAGGAAGCTTTCCCAATTCAATTGTTTTGGTTTCGGAATTGTTGCACGCAAGAAGTCGATTAACCAATCGCGCGAGCAGGAGTCAATCGTTCCGAACTCGATGGACATACAACACACTCTACATCGAAGCTTTATACTGTAGCCTGCGGGCCGATTCCGCCAAATTGCCGATTCGATTTCGGAAATGACGATCCGTCGTGTCGAAAAGGCACCGGATTGATTAATGGTGCTGGCATCAACCACTAATTTGTAGTTTCGGGAAAACACCAACAGGTAAACACCAAGCAAGACGAAGCCGCTCCAAAACACACCGAAAATTGTTGCAGCGATTTTTGGGTTTTTGAATGATCCGTCTGAATTCGCAAGCGCACTCCACACTGAGAAAACGCCCATCGCGAAGAAAAACGCCGTGCAGCATAGGCCCAAAAGCTTGATGTACGAGTTCGCTTTGAATGAGACTGGAAGTTCGATCACATTACTTGAGCGGGATCACGTCCGAAAGAACGTGGCGAGCGGTTGACAATGGGTAACGAGCCAAGGTCTATCTAACGAGCTCACGTTCATTGAGTTGTAGCGGTGAGGCCAGGCGCACAAGCATGTCAGCATTGCCTCCAGTTGAAGCGGCTATACATCAATGCGTTCGACGACAACAGAGTTGCCGCGAACTTCAATGACTCTTACCAATTCACCTTCATCAATCAATTGACCGCTACCTAGCACATTGACGATCTCGCGCCCGAATTGAGCTTTTCCGGAAGGATTCAAGCGAGTGGTGGTTAATCCCTCTTGTCCCAGCAAATGATCCCAGTGCACAACTGATTCGCGATGAGCCAAACCATCGGGGTCTTCCCAACCGGCTGGATCAACTGTTATCCAGCGAACCATGGGTGAAGCTTCAATTTGTTTCCGCATGAACAATAATCCGATCATGACAGCAAACGCGGAGACCGACACCCAGAAAAAGTTGTGAGCGACGATGCTCAACTGCTCGGAATTGGTGGGCACAATAAACGTCTGGCTCGCAAGCACCACCGATGCCAATAACATCACAAAACCACCGATTCCAAACAGTCCAAATCCCGGCAACACAAACGCTTCGATCGCCAGTGCGAACAAGCCTCCGATGAACAGCAGGATTTCTAACCACTCGACATTGCCGTTCAAGGTTTCGATCCAGAAGAATCCAAGGAAACACAACCCAGCGACAAATCCGCCAGCACCCAAACCAGGTGTTCCCAATTCCACGGAAATGGCTAAGAAAGCCACCAGCAGCAGAATACGAGGCAACCACCTTTGTGCAACGATATTCTGGACCGCCGAGTCCAACCAAGGCATCGACAATGTCTCAAGTTCTTCATTAATTCCAATTCGGCGCAGAGTTGTTTGTTCGTCGGCCTCTGCTCCTGTCAGCAGGTCGTACTTGAGTGCCAGATCGACGGGTATTTGACCGTCGGAAATCGGAGTATCTTTCGCTAACCACTGATCGCGATCACTCAATTTGTTTAGTTGCCACAACGGCATGATGCGGCGCTGGCCGGTCTGCTGCTGAATGTACTCCTTAACTGCAACTCCCGAATCAACCGCTGCGGCCATTAATCCCGTAGGTCGATTCGTCAAAACCTCCAACTCCATCAACGTCTCCTGAGTTGCGACGCTTTCTTCAACCAGTTTGCCTGCCAGAGCTCCTGCAGTATTTCCGATACTTGCTCCGTTAACGAGATACACTTCGTCTGAGGCAAACGCCGCCAATGCCGCTGGGCTCGATGTTGATTCCACAATCATTCCAACAGTTCGTACCTTGTCCCCTTCGAGTCGGGCGAGATAATTGGCTAATTGCAGAGCATCCGCCATTTCCATCCGCCCCTGCTTAACTCGCGTCACAATTAAATTGAGCTTTTTGCTATCGATCTGCTCGTCTAAAGCTCGCATGATCTGTCCGACTTGCGAATCGGAAATGTCTCCTGACAACTCGATCAAGATCGGCCGCCATGCATCGGGAGCCAAGTAGACCTTTTTCAAATTGCCAACTACGGATAATGTCGGTGCAAGCGATTGAGGTGAGTCGGCGAGATGCGCAATCCAACGATATTGCCGCATTTTTGTCCCTGAGTAAGTTGCCATACTGCCGCCCGACCATAACGACTCCTCGCGCAACACCCGACCTTCCTTTCGCAATTGTGCGGCTTGAACCTCCGTGACAATCTGCGTACTCCCATCTGTCGTTTCCACTCGCAATACAGAAACTTGCGAGTCTAACATCGATTGCACGACAGCTTCGCTTAAAGTACCCCGCCGCTTGGCAATGTCCACGTAAGCGTTCCGCACAGTTTCGTCGAGAGACGGTTCGTCAACTGCCGCTCGACCAATTTCAGCATCGGAGGCAGCCGAGATTTCTTCACAAGCCAGGATTGGCAGAACCGCATGACCAACGACTGATTTTTGCACATAAGCAATCAAACGAACTTTCGAGGCACTGGGACTCGTCAGAAACCTGGCCAGCGCCAAAGCTCGCTCAAATTGAGTGCCTTGCCCGATTTCGTGCGAACCTTCCACTGGGGCCTGGCCAGCGGTCTTGGATGTTTCACTAAAGCTTAACACGACAACTGGTCGCGGCTGGTCAGCTCGAGCTTGTGAAGCTATCTGTGCGATCTGACGTTGTACAACTTCGTCGCGATCTCCGAGAATTGGAAGAGGCACGTCCACTAAGAATCCCTGACGGGGCGCAGCAGGTTCGTCCGCAGTTTGTGCAGGACAACTTTGCGCGAGCAATCCAATTGCTAAAGTAACGCAGCCGATCGACTGAGTGTTCATTCGTAATCTCGGACTAAATAACTACCACAATCCATCTGGACCACGCGGGTCACCAGCAAAAGGTGGCAATACTCCCGCCAAAGCATCTGGAATATGCCGCAAAACCCTTAACGCAGCCCTTCAGAGCACGAGCCGTTTTCGCAACTCTTGTCTTTATACTCTATGTCTCATTGATGCTCTATGCGTACATAAAGCGTCGCGGGTTTCAGGCTGAATTAGATGGCAGCGAATCTCTCCAAAGTAGGCGCATCGGGCCACAACTGTCCATTAGGCAATGATTTCGCGAATTGGCACGCCAAAATCGATATCCAGTCTCTGGCGGCCTGGAATAACTAACGATCGTGGGTCGATCCCAAGCAAATGCAACACCGTGGCATGAATATCCGTCACGTAGTGGGGATGTTCAATCGCATGAAAACCGAATTCATCCGTAGCTCCATGGATGATTCCACGTTTCAGTCCACCGCCAGCCATCCAAATTGTAAATCCATGTGGATGGTGATCGCGGCCAGTACCCGCCTTGTTCAAACTAGTGACCTCCAAGGCCGGAGTGCGTCCAAACTCAGTAGCACACACCACCAAAGTTTCGTCGAGCATGCCTCTACGTTTAAGATCCGTAATCAAACCGGCCAACGGCTGGTCAACGCGCCCACAACTTCGTGCATGAAACTCTTTGATATTGGTATGTGAATCCCATTCGCCGTAATCGCTGAGGTATACCAGTGTGAAACGGACACCTCGCTCCGCCAGTCGACGAGCTGTGAGCAATCGTTTTCCGTAAACCGCCGTCGTAGGATTGTCGATACCGTACAATCGTTCTGTACCTGCGGACTCACCCGACAAATCCAGAGTCTCGGGTGCGGAAATCTGCATTTGGAACGCCAACTCGTAAGCGCGTATGCGTGCTTGCAGTTGTCCGTCGTCTGGGAACTTCGCCGCCGCAATTCGATTTAAACGGTCGATGTACTCGAATTCGTGCTGTTGTTCTCTCTCGGTTATTCCCTGTGGCCGTACGCCGAAGGGAAGCGGATTCTGCGGATCGAGTGACAATTCCACTCCTGCGTGGCTCGGGCCCAAATAATTGGCATCGAAGTCCTTGCGTACTCGCGGGTCCTTGTACTGACCCAAAAACACGAATTGAGGCAAATTGTCATTTAAGGAACCAAGCCCGTAACTGACCCACGAGCCGATAGTTGGCTGTTGTTCATCCAGAGTATGACGGCCGGTGTGGAACTGAAATTCCGCACCATGGTCGTTATCGGTGGTATACATCGAACGCACGATGCACAAATCGTCAACGACCGATCCTAAGTGGGGCAACCAATCGCTTACCTCACATCCCACTTCTCCTCGTCGACGATATCCAATTTGCAACGGCATGATCTTGGATATCACTTCCCGATCAAACCCAACTACCGATCTCGAACGCTCAAGATAAATGGGTAATTTCTGCGGATTGGGCAGACCGGTGTCGGCATATGTTTTACCAGCGAATCGATTCAACAAAGGCTTCGGGTCGAATGTTTCTAGATGACTTACGCCTCCAGAAAGAAATATCCAGATTACGTTTTTGGCCGCCGGTGGATGATGCTTGGGTACTGCGGCGACTGCAGCATTACTATTGGACTGTGCCAACATGCTACCAAGCGCGAGTCCACCAAAACCCAATCCCAGATCGCTAACAAACTCACGGCGAGAGCGACTGCACCAGCATGACAATTGCGGCTTGACCATGCTCGGTTCCTTTAGCGAATGGTGACAAAATCATTGTGACTGAACAACGCATGCACCAGGGTCATCCTAGCTCTCTCGTCGGGGTCAGCAGGCAACTGCGTTGCCGGTGCTTTTGCGATCGTGGCAATATCTCGTTGCTCGCTTGCGGCGATTTTCGATTGCGCTTGCAAGAACTGATGACTAACTTGCATTTCCTCGACCGTCGGCAGGCGCGAAAGAATTGCCTCGAAGGCGGCAGAAATGAATTCGTCTGATGCCGTTGAGTTTACAGCTTGGCCAGTTTGCTCCAAAGGCGATGGATTTGGTAAAACCTTATCCTCCGATTGACTCCACAACTTCTTGGCAAGCGATTGACTGACGCGCAGCGGCAACTCGGAATTTGTCAAAGCCAATGCCTGTTGAGGACGCACCGAAGACGTCCGTTGGTAACAATCACACACATCAGCAGCATCGAACAACTCCAGGAATTGCATTTTTCCCTCACCGTGGATAGCGAAGTACATGCTGCGCCGATTTGATGACAAACCCTGTGCCATCTCAATCTCTGGGCCACCAAGCGAGGCATCGAGTTCGCCAGCAACTGCCAGCAAGCTATCGCGAACAACCTCGGCTTCCATGCGTTGGGGATTCGCTCGCCAATATCCTTTATTGTCAGGATCAACCGCTTGGTTTGGATGCGAAGCAATTCCCAGGCTCGACCCCAGGCGGTACGTCTGGCTGGTCACAATCATTCGGTGAATGTGCTTCATCTGCCAACCATTTTCCATCAACTCCACAGCCAAAAAATCCAACAATTCTGGATGACTTGGAGCATGACCACTGGTCCCAAAATTACTCGGCGTATCGACAAGTCCTTTTCCAAAATGACGCATCCACAAGTGATTGACGGCCACACGCGCGGTCAAAGGATTTTCGCGATCAGCGATCCATTTGGCCAACGCCAATCGCCGGCCGGTGCTGGTCGCTGGATAAACAGGGGATAAGGGTGTGTATTGGTCGCTTTCCTTACTCAGTTCACTTCGAATTGCATCCAAAGCTGCACGCGCATCGTTTAGTTCCTTCAGAGCTTTGTCCACAGCACTCTTGGCTTTGTCGTCGGCAGGCTGTTTCTGCTGAGCCGCCAACAGATTTGACTCAGACTGACTCAAGCGCAATAGATTAACTTCATAGTTTGCCATCCGTTCAGCTTGGCTAGCCGCGCGACTCAACACGCTGGTGTCGCCCAATCCACGATAGCGCGCGTCATCTGCAGCAATTCTCGCTTCTAACGATCGCACTAATGCAATAAGACTGGTCAACTTCTGCGTCGACATTCGCCACTGAGTTCGTGCTGTCAGCAGCCCCTGGTCTTTGACAATGCCGGTCTCGGATGCGATTTTTGTACCAGTGGACTCAATATTAGCCGGACTCGCATCAGCCCGCCTTGCCCCACGCATCGAAAGCTCTTCGAGATGCTTTAGTTTGGTTTCTGCTGCAGAGCACTCCTGCTGAGCGACTGCGATCTGCTGTTGCAACTTGTCACGCTCATCTTCGCGAATAAACGACTTCAAGCCTGGATAGAATGCTTCGGGCGGAAGTTCGATGGATTTGACCTCAAACTCGCGATTGCCTAAAGCCGACGGAACGCCCGCCGCGACTGGCTGACGCCCCTGAATACGATTTCTCGCATCTCCTTTTTCGTACATATACGTCGGCGCTTCAAGCTTTTCATCAAACACACGAACCATGCCTGCTGCGGTTGGTCCATAGGCTTTGGCGTAAACATATTTCACAAATGGACCGGGATCGGGTAAGCCGACAACCCGATCTTGTCGCAACTCTAGTGGTTCAAAGAAGGCTCGAAAGCGAAAATATTCTTCTTGAGTCAAAGGGTCGTACTTGTGATCGTGACAATGAGCACACTGTAGCGTCAAACCAAGAAAAGCTTTGGCCGTGTGTTCGACATTATCTTTCATCCAGTTTTCGTAATTCCATTTGAACCAATTTCGAACCAGAAACCCCGTGGCAACGACGTTGCGATCATCGCCAGGTGCCAGTTCATCGGCAGCTAACATCGCTTGGACCATGCGATCGTAGCCTTTGTCCTCATTGAGCGAAGCGACGATCCACTCCCGCCAGCGCCAGATATGAGGATAGCTGTTCATCACATCTGGCACCGCTCTGCGTCCGTACCAATCACTGTACCGCCAAACATCCATCCAATGCCGTGCCCAACGCTCGCCATGTTCAGGACGGTTGAGCAAGCGGTCGACTACGCGGTCATATGCATTTAACGAATCGGCCTGTAGAAATTCCTTCAATTCCTGCCGCGATGGAGGTAAACCGATCAAATCGAGGTAAACACGTCTGAGTAACGTTTCTCGATCGGCCATCGGCAGCGGCTGGACGTCCAATTCGCGATGACGCTGGGAAATAAACAGGTCGATTGGATTTTTTCCCCACTCCGGCTCGACGGCGCTGGGCAAAGCGGGCTTCGTCGGCTTGCGAAACGCCCAATGATCGCGTGGGTCGATCTGTTCTTTTTCGTCAGCGGGCGAATGGGCTCCGTCGGCAATCCACTTCACGACGGCTTCGATTTCAGCAGGTGAAAGCGGCTGGCCCTCTGGCGGCATTCGTTCAGATTCATCAGTCGCCGAAATTCGCTGTACCAACAGGCTCATGCTCGGGTCAGCCACGGCAACCGCAGCCCCGGATTCCCCTCCCCGCTGTATGCGTGCTCCGCTGTCCAGCCGCAGGCCTCCTTCCTGCTTGAGAGCTCCATGGCAAGCTAAACAGCGGTTCGCCAGCAAAGGCTTAATCGTTCGCGAATAATGGTCGAGCTCACTCGCAAAAGTACTTGTTAAGCTCGCCAGCACCGCTAGTAGTGTGATACCAATTCGCATCGCGAGTCTCGCCAGTTATGAAGTCGCACGCGAAGGAAGTTATTGCACAGCCTTTGCCGGCTTGGGGCCTTTACCGATCGGCCACAACTCCCAGCGACGCACAAACAACTCGGCTTGTTCGGTTTGTAATTGTAAGCGACCGAAATTCGGCTGGACATCAAACGCTTCGTTAACCTTTACGCCATTGACAAATGTCTCAATATGCCCTTTGTCGCAATAAACATCAAAGCGATTCCATTGCCCATCTGGATTGTCAACATCTTGCTTGCCACGAAAACCGATCTTATCGGCCCAGTCGGGATCACGACCATACCAGTTGATGCGTTTGCGATTTTTCAGGTCAAAGACCTCTTTGGTATTTCCTTTCTGCCAAATGACCTCTCCATCGCGATCTCGTCCAACTTCACACGTCATTGAAAATGGAACGGGCTGGCCCTTTTTATCATTGCCAGTCACCATGATAAAGTCCCCCATGCCTCCCTCAATGATCTGCACTTCGATCGACGGCATCCAGGTCCCGCTGTAGCCACCATCCGCCCCAACGCTGTGTACCAACAACCCGGAATCTTTGGTGGCGGTAGTGCGGTTGTTCCAAGTGCGCGGGCCCCATTTGAATTCGAAAACCACGTGGTAGTCTCGATATTCTGCATTCGTCAATAAGCCCCCCAATCCATCGCCGGTAACATGCAACAAGCCATCAGTAACACGAAATACTTGGCGAGGATCCTCACGACCTGAATCTTTCATCCAAGTGTAGAACCCATTTAGTGACTTACCGTCAAACAACTTGATTACATCGTTCGTGGGCGAGACGGCCTGCTCCCTGGAACCTTCCTGAGCGTTACAAAATGTCGCCAAAACAATTGTGGTCACATACACAAACTTGCATGTGGCTGAAATCAACGTTGCGTGTCTTCGCCTGAACATAACTAACTCCAGAGAACAGGGGCTGAGTGCCACCAATTCGATTGCAAAAAAGGGAGGTTTCATTTAAGGAAGGATTGGTATTACCAACACCGCGCCGGAAACAATCCATGGGCACAGAATCGGCCGCATTGGACCAATCAGATTGGCATACCACGACTAACAGCATCCATTCTACGGAAAACTCGTTCCCAATACTAGTTTGCTGTTGACCAGCATCAACTAGAAACCGGACGCTAGCGCGTTCCGGCTGATTAGTCCATCATCCAATTACTTCGAGACAGTCATCATGAGTGACGACTACTCCAGTTATTTTATCACTTGTTCCGTCTATGTCATTATTTGACAGGTGGAGAGTGGAGAGCTCGGTTGGAGGAAATGGGAAAAAGGACATGATGTAAAGGGCATGATGTATTGCGAGACACACAACATCAGCCGGAAGGCGTTAGCCTCCGGTTTCCGATATGC
>CAZVBC010000302.1:0-9266 GCA_964625155.1 uncultured Pirellulaceae bacterium | reverse complement strand
AGCTTGCCGTCTCGAGATTTGTTCCGACGCAGTAGACTATCAAATCGAGAGTAATTACTTCGATCCTAATCGAAATTCCGCTTAGGATTTAACTGGTTTTTCATCTTGGCTTCATGTGTTCTTAACGCAAGGTCTACTCTCCTTCAATAATCGACTACGTGCAACGCTTGAGCGAGCATCCTTCCGTCCAACCACGTTTAACCGCGTGGGCAACGCCCCGCGCTCGGGAATCGCTAAACGCTATTAACATAGCAACTCGTGGCATCGCAAGCCGAGCACGAGCGCGGCCCGATGGGCTCGCGATTAAACGATAGCGAAACTCATTCTTCGCGCAAGGTTCATCGATTCTTAATCGACTAAGCGTTGTACTGCTGCCGGGCTTGTGAACAATCTGCGGCACGTCGAGAAACTACCTGGTCGCATCGTGTCGTGAATCATCCTGTTGCTGGGAGCAGGCCTATGCCATTTCGCCGAATCCGTTCCAAAAAACCTTGGTCAATCGCTAGTTCACTACGTCGTCTCATCGGACAACGCAAACTCATTCGAGATCGCAAGCGAGTATATGCACGCAAGCGATGGATCGAACAGTTGGAATCGAGAGAGCTGATGGCACTGAGCATCTTGAGTGTCAGTCCGCTGGATGGCTCGACTAATGTTCCTGTCGGCGCGAACCTAGTAATTACCTTCAACGAACCAGTCCTCAAAGGGCAAGGAAATATCCATGTGCTTAGGCAAAGCACTGGGACGCTGGGGGTCGCCGTCGATGTGACCAGCCCCAGCGTGACCATCTCTGGCTCAGTCGTTACCGTGGACTTGCCTGTCGACTTGCAACTCGACAACACCTACGACGTCGTTATCGATAACGGAGCCTTCAAGGACGCCACGACCGGTCTAACTTCCGGCGCGACTTTGTTGACCCAGCACTTCGACTTTCTGCCGCTCGGCCCATTCGTGACCGAGTCGGGTGGCGATGGAACGGATTTCACGTTAACACCTCCGCTCGGCTTCACGGTGGACAATACCTCTATGCCAGCCGACGGTGTTCCCGAATGGCGCGGGTGGAGTTTCGCGGACCGAAAATCGTGGGCGCAAGTCGACGACCAGAGTCGCAGCGCCTTCACGCTGGGCACCGGCACAATCGCCGTTGGCGATACCGACGAATGGGATGACGCTCCACACCCACCTGGCGATTTCAACAGTTTGCTGATCACCAAGCCGATCAACCTCGCCGGTGTAACGCCCAACTCCGTCGTGCTCGAGTTCGACTCGAGCTTCCGTCCCGAAGACAGCCAAGTTGGCGAGCTCGAAGTGCGGTTCGACAGCGGCAATTGGGAACGGCTGCTGCGACTCGACCCGACCAACACCAGTAACGAAGCTCCGAACGCGACCAACACGATTCGCAACGTCAACGAACATCTCACATCGGGAACCAATACGGGCGTAAGCTCGGACGGAAAAGGGAACGCGGCGTTTCGAGCCGTACAGAATCCGGCCGCTGCCAATACGATGCAATTCCGCTGGCGAGTCGTTGGAGGCAACGATTGGTGGTGGGGCTTGGACAACTTGAAAGTTACTGGCCAAATCATGGGAGCTCCGTTCGCCGGCGTCAACGATCGCGCGTTCTGGAACTTCACCACTCCCGAGTCGCCAAAACTTTCGCTGGCTATCGACAAGACCAGCATGAGCGAAAATGGTGGCACAGCGATCGGTACCGTGACCCGCAATGGCGTACCAACTGGCGATTTGATTGTCACACTATCCAGTAACGATACGACGGAAGCAACCGTTCCACCCACCGTCACGATTCCCAGTGGTCAAGCATCGGCCAACTTTACCATCACCGCCGTGGATGACGCCCTCAGCGATCGCACGCAAACAGTGACGATCTCGGTTAGCGCCACGAACTTTGCACCCAGCTCGCGCGCCATCGATGTGCTCGATGATGAAGGTCCCAAGATCCTGACGCTCAGCCCGGCCGATAACGCGACCGGTGTTAACTACCAAAGCAATCTCGCGATTACTTTCGATACCAACGTGAGAAAGGGGAGTGGGCAGATTCACATCGTGCAGACCAGCACGAACACTTTGGGCCTAAGCGTCGATGTCAACTCCGCGATCGTCTCGATCTCCGGCGCCACGGTCACCATCGATCCACCTATCAATCTCTTTGGGCTGACCGATTACTACGTACTGATCGACGACGGCGCGATCCTGGATACTTCGACCACGCCTACCAATAATGCAGTGCTACTCAATCAGACGTTTGACCTGCTGCCACTGGGGCCTTTTGTGACCGAGCCAGGCGGCGATGGAACTGACTTCACTAAGATTCCTCCACTCGGATTCTCCGTGGACAACAGCGGCATGCCGGGCGGCAGCAACTCCGATTTTGATGGTTGGAGCTTCATGGATAAGAACTCGTGGATCGGCACTGCGGGTAACCAGGGACGCGGAGAATTCGCGCGAGCCTCAGGCAATGTGGCTGTGGCAGATCCCGACGAATGGGACGACACGCCTCACAACACCGGAGCATTTAACAGTTTTCTGCGAACCGCTCCGATCAATCTGACGGGCATTGCGGCTGGATCGGTAGTTCTGGAATTCGATTCCAGCTATCGACCTGAATTGCCCCAAATCGGCACCGTTCAAGTTTCCTACGATGGCGGCACCAACTGGATTGAATTACTGGCGTTCGACAGCAATGATGCTCGCAATGCGCGTATCGTCATTGGGGCTTCAACTCCGGTCGGCGCGGTGGTCGGAGGCGGCACAGTTCGCAACGCGCTGAACAATTCTGCCAGCGGCAACATGGTATTCCGCTTCGGAGTGCTCAATGCGGGTAACAACTGGTGGTGGGCCGTCGACAACATCAAGATTACTGGTCAAGTGGTTGGTGTGCCTTTTCAAGGAATTGCCCTGCCCACACTTTGGAATTTTCGAACTGCAGAAGCTCCGACATTGACCGTGTCGATCGACAAGACATCGATGAGCGAAAATGGTGGAACCGCAGTGGGTACGGTGACACGCAACCTGTCGACACCGAACAGTCCCGCGCTGACAGTGACGTTGACCAGTAACGATACCACGGAAGCCACGGTACCCGTCTCGGTAACGATCGCTGCTGGGGCCGCTTCCGCAACCTTTCCTATCACCGCAGTCGACGACACAATCGCCGATGGCAATCAAGTCGTCACGATCACCGCCAGCGCTCCTGATTTCTTTAACGTGCCAGCCAAGATCAGTGTTGCGGACGACGATTTTCCTAAGTTCAATTCATTAAGCCCGGCGGACAATGCCACTGCGGTACCCGTAGGAGCCAACTTAGTCGTTACCTTCGATCAGAATGTCAAGAAGGGCAACGGCTTTGTGCATATTGTGCGTGCCTCCGACGACAAGATAGGCATCAGCCTCGATATTCAATCTCCAGCCGTGACAATCTCTGGGGCGCAGGTAACGATTAATCCGCCGGTGGACTTGGTGGGTTTGACAGCCTATTACGTCCGCTTTGAAAATGGCGCGATTCTGAGCGCATCATCGAATCCCACGCCAGGAGCTACCTTGCTGACGCAGGATTTCGAATTGTTGCCGCTGGGACCAGCCGTCTTTGAAACGGTCGGCTTAACTCCCAATGGCAAGGACTTTACGACAACTCCTCCCGCCGGTTACTCGGTCGACAATTCGCAAATGCCGCCTGGCGGTGTGCCGGAGTGGACGGGTTGGAGCTTTGCCGACAAGAGCTTTTGGGCCACGCAAGGCGGGCAAGGGCGCGCGAATTTTACTCGTGGTAGCGGTACGGTTGCAGTGGCCGACGACGATGAGTGGGATGACACATCGACGCTCAACAATTCGTTTAACAGCCTGTTCCTCACTAGTCCCATCGATTTATCAACGGTCGCTCCGAACTCCGCGGTGCTGGAATTCGATTCCAGTTTTCGGCCCGAGGACTCTGGCATCGAGAACAATCAAGTTGGCAAGCTGGACGTCAGTTTTGATGGAGGTACCAACTGGGCCAACATCCTGACTCTCGATCGCAACAACACGTCCGGTTCCGCAACGGCAGTCAATGTTGACGAGCGACGCAGTATCAACATCGCCAACCCGGGCACCGGCAGCATGAGGTTTCGATTTGGCCTGACTGGCACCAACGACTTCTGGTGGGCGATCGACAACATTCGTGTGACGGGTAACACCAACGGTCTGGCATTCCCCGGCATATTGGACAAGACGACGTGGAATTTCACGACTGCGGAGGCAGCCACACTCGCGGTCGCTACGCCGGCCAATCCGATTCCAGAGAATGGTGGCAATGCCCAGGGGACTGTTTCTCGCAATCTGGGTACGACGGGTGACGTCGTGGTCAATCTGACGAGCAGCCATCCATCGATCGCAACGGTGCCAGCCACTGTAACGATTCCCAATGGGCAGGCTTCCGCAACGTTCACGATCACTGCGCTGGACGACAGCTTCTTCGACGGACTCAAACGCGTGACCATTAATGCTGCAGCAGTTGGATTTGTTGGCGCCAGCGGTACCGCGCTCGTCTCCGACAACGAAACTGGCGATGTGATTTTGTCGGAGATCATGTTCAACCCGGCAGGTGCCGAACCGCGAACTGAATGGATTGAGCTGGTTAATCGTGGTTCGACCGTAGCCGACTTGGGAGGATGGTCGTTTGACGATGAAGACACGACGAACTGGGGTGCGATTCCCGTTGGAACGCTGTTGGCACCCGGCAAGGTGGCAGTCGTTTATAACAGCTTCTTTGCGGCCAATACCGAGACTTTGTTCCGAACGGAATGGAATGTCCCAGCCGATGCCGTGGTGCGGGGTGTTTTCTGGGGCAGCCTCGATAATGCGCCTTCGGCCGTGGCTGGCAGTATCAACGAAAATGTATCGTTGTTGGATGCCAGTGGGGCACGCGTCGACAGTGTGAATTTTGATGATGACGGCACGGTTTGGCCTGCTTCGGCGAACGGGCCCAGCATCCACTTGGCGAATATCGGGTCGAATAACGACGTGGGAACGAATTGGCGAGCGTCGACCGTCGGCTCGCGCGGCGGACGCAATCCAACTGGTCCGACATTTAACGTAGCGGACATTGGCTCGCCTGGAATTGTGCCCACCAATTCGAACATCTATCACAAAGGGTCGTCGTTCGCCGAAGGTGGAGCGAACGTGACTGCGGCGCTCGATCCCACCAAAGTGCTGGCGCGTGCAACCGACGTGCAACAAACTCTCTCTTACGCTAACTTGCTCAATTCGACGCGAGGCATTAATGGAATTGTTTTGGACATAGCCGGCTTGCCAACGACCAACCTCAGCGCTGCCGACTTCGTATTTCGCATGAGCCCCATGGGCTTGTTCGATGAAGCCGCCAATCTCCCCAGCAGTTGGATTTCCGCTCCCAATCCAACCTCAATTGCGGTTACTCCCGGCTCGAGCAACTTACCCGCGCGAGTCCGCTTGGAATGGGATGACAATGCAATCGCCAATCGTTGGCTGCAGATTCAAGTCCGAGCAAACAACAATACGGGACTGTTCAGCACAGAAGTCTATTACGTAGGGCACCTACAAGGTGAGCTTAACGGACAAATCGTCGCCGGAGCCTACTTTGTCAATAACTCGGATCTGGCGATGGTGCCACCGATTGGAGGCGGCGCGACCACGATTGCAAACAATCGCGACGTGGACAAGAACGGATTTGTTTTAAATGCGGATGGAGTAGCAGTGCGCAGCGGCGTTGTCAGTGGTCTGGCTCTGCGCAACATCTCAATCCGTCTTCAAGACGCCGGAGTCGCTGGCACATCGGGCGGCGGACTGGGCGGGGCTTCGAGCTTCTCCAGTGCGCCACCCTTGGCGAAGACTCAAACCGCTGGCGAGCAAATTGAGATCAGGCAGGTTGACGACTGGTACGCGAGTCTGATTGGTCAGTTTGCTCCATCATCGATCCAGTTCCTTGCAAACGCAATAGATCTCGATTTCACGGTCCCAGTGCAAGGTGGTGCTACTCGCCAACTAGCACCGTCCAAGCAGACAGCGACCGAGGAGATCTTCGGTGAACTCGGTGAGCTTGGTGAATTGGTTGAACTCGGCGTCAACGAAACAGGCGAACGTCTTCGGTATCAGTTACCTCGAGCCGAATAGGTAGCAATCTGTATTCATGCAACGGCCGTTCAGTCGACTTGTAGCAACTCTTGAAATCAAACATTAGTTCAGAAAAACGAAAAGGATAAAACTCGATGCGCACACAAGCACTTGCTCTGTTGTTCATGTTGTGCTTCAGCCAAATGGCTAGTTCCGCGATTGTGTTTCGAATGGAACGAAATGGGGCTGGGCCAATTGGAGTTGGCGATACTGCAACATTCAGTCTATTTGTTCGTTCCGACTCAGGGGCGATCAGCAATCTGGCGGGAATAGATTTTGCGATCAATGCGGCTGACCCAGGGAAGACTGGTAATCGGTTGGTTGGCGGGCGGTTCACTCAGGGAACCAGCAACTTTTTCCCAGCCGCAGCCGGTGGTTTTCAAATCCCCTTTCCTAGTTCATTGGCACTGTTTGGCGCCAACAGCGGTGCCGGGTTGAGCTTGGGAACGACGGATACACTTTTGGCCACTTTGACCTTAGGAACAGCGGGTATTCCTGGATCCAATACTGCCACGCCTGGTACCTACGCCTTGGGATTAACCGACGTGTTAGCCGTTGACCAAGGATTTAATACCATCGCCACTTCGATCGCTACTCCAACTCTCAACTACGAAATCGTTAGCGCCGTCCCCGAACCCTCGTCAATGTTATTGTTGGGCCTAGCCGCAATCGGTTTGAGGTGGCGCCGCAAGTCGTTTAACCGCTTGGGCGTCGCCCAGCGCTCAGAACGGTAACTAGCGATCGAGATGATAGCCAACACTTTGGACGATGACCAGCAATAATCCGCGAACTACTTATTGGCTGAGGTTAGTCGGGAGTACTTAGTTGGCTATGGTTAGCTGTGTACGCGGCCCGCTGGGCACGCGGTTAAACGATGTTTTTTGGAGTGCATTTATGCTGAGGAAATATTCTGTAGGCTTGTGTTTGCTCTTCTTGAGTCATTGCCTTGTAGGCTGTGGCAAGCCTCCGATGCGTTCAGTTATTGGAACTGTAACGTTGAACGGTGTCGCCGTTGAAAACTGCAAAGTTGGATTCTTCCCGGATACAGAACAGTTCGACACCAATCGACATGGGTTTGGGTTCGGAGTATCCGACAAGGAGGGCAAGTTCGCTATCCAACATCCACAAGGCGAGAAAGGTATTTGGGCGGGGAAGTACAAAGTTACCTTTGTCGCTTGGGTCAACCGGGCCGGCAAATCACTTAGCGTCGATACCAAGCCGAGTGAAGTTGAAGGGGGAGTGAAAAACCGGTTCCCAGAAATGTATGAAGCGCCTAGTACCACACCTGAAAAAGTCACAGTTGCACGTGGCGACAACGAATTTCATTTCCATATCAAAACCAAGTAGGAGTTGAACATGAGAGCTCACACAATTCCACGTGCTTTCACGTTAGTCGAATTGTTGGTGGTCATAGCCATTATTGGAGTCTTGGTAGGCTTGTTATTGCCCGCCGTGCAATCGGCCCGCGAGGCCGCTAGACGTATGCAATGCCAAAACAACCTCAAGCAGTTGATGCTAGCCACTCACAATTTCCATGACACTCACAAGGGTTTTCCGATGGGAGCCGAATTCGAGGTTGGCACCGCTTGGTCATCGCTCATCCTGCCTTTCATGGAACAGTCCAACGCCTACAACTTGCTCACTTTTCAAGAAGATTCCCAAGGCAATTTCCAATGGGCCAGTGGTCTGCCGGGAATTCCGGGAATCGACGCGCTGAACAATCCGTCGTATCGCTTCTTCAAGAATATCTATGTTTGCGAAACCAAGATCTCAACCTTTCGCTGTCCGTCTTCTGCCTTTCCGGACTCTGCCGCCGATATCTCGGGTGATAACTGGATCGTACAACGTCGCGCGCCAGCAAACTATCTAGGCTGCGTATCGGGTAAAATCACTAACGATCGCAGGCGACAGACGGTGGCCACGCCGTGGGGAAGCACAGGCGCCACTGAAGTCATTAGCGATCTCGATGGCATTTTTATTCAGAAGATGAATCATCAACGCATCAAACGCAACGACCAGAGCTTTGGAATGACAGGTTGTAACATTGGCTCGATCGTGGATGGTACCTCCAACACCATTGCGATTGGGGAAGCAGAACCCGATTTGCGAGTCGTTCCCGACATGGGTGTCATTCGCGAGAATAACGCCTCCACGTTCGGGCGCAAGGACCATTGGCCTTTCGGCTCGGATGACGTGGATACCAATAACCAAGGAGACATGTCGGAACACCTGGGCTCGACCGGCGTGGGTATGAACTTGCGCCCCGTGGCACCGGGTAGTGCCGCATATGCGGCCTACGAGATCAGCTTTGGCAGCAGGCACGTCGGCGGAGCGAATTTCGCATTCGCGGATGGCTCGATTCGATACCTATCCCAGACGTTGGATGCCGCAACCTACAGCAATCTAGGAACGAGAAATGGTGGCGAGGTTGTTACTGTCGAACCTTAGTCAGGTCATTGGTTTGACGGTTGCCGCAGCTATGATCGCACCGGAATTCGGCGCGTTTGCCGCTGATCCTATAGGGGACTGGGTATTCGTTCCCGAGTATCAACTTGGCTTGGTTTTACTGGGCTGGACGGTGCCATTATACGAGAAGGGCATGAATTGGTTACTCCCTGACGAAAGACTTAACGTTTCGAGCGAGCAAAGAACAGCATTGGAAACTCTCAGGTATATCGAAGCAAACAATTCATGAAGAATTTCGACTATCTCATTCCAAACATTCCAAGTGGACTTAGCCGAGTGAAAAGTTTCAGTGCCTAGTCGAAGCTCCCTTGGCCCTTGATACGTCAGGAACATAACATGTCCGCTAAATACATAGTCGAAAATATCGTGCGCGTGTTCATCGAGAACGGGCATCGGCACTATGGCGAAAATGTCACGGAACTCGAACACGCTCTACAGACGGCCGAGTTCGCTCGACAAGCGGGCGAGCCGGACAATTTAGTATTGTCCTGCTTGTTGCATGACTACGGACACTTGCTGCACGATTTGGGAGAAGAGATCGCTGAACAAGGAATCGATGCGCGCCATGAAGAGCTGGGGGCAAAACTACTGGCCGAGTTCTTTCCGCCGGAGATCGTCGAGCCCACGCGCTTGCATGTCGACGCCAAACGGTATCT
>CAZVBC010000301.1:0-9284 GCA_964625155.1 uncultured Pirellulaceae bacterium | reverse complement strand
AGCAGCCGTACCGGGTCGTTGGCGTCGCTGCCGTGATCCCGATTGGTGACTTATATACCATGGGCCCGGAAGATAGTATCCAAGCAACTCAATTCTTGCGACCGCGCGTGGTCCTGCCCTCTCACTACAACACGTGGCCACCGATCGCTCAAGATATCCAGGCGTGGGGCGATGCGATTCGGACTCACACACCCAGTCAGCCGCAAATGCCAGCGGTAGGCGAACCGGTGAGAATCTAAATGTCCGGACAATTAGATCTGTTTGCACAAAAGCCCGAAGAGGCCGATGACTACGTTACCGTTGCCAAAGTCGGCGATATTCCAGATGGTCAGGGGCGTCCATTCGAGGTTGGAAATCGAGTTGTCGCAGTATTTCGTCGAGGTGAAGAATATTTTGCAGTAGACGATTTCTGTCCACATCAAGGAGCTTCACTGGCTGGCGGCCACCTGGACGGCTGCACCGTCGCTTGCCCATGGCACTTCTGGCGGTTTGACGTTATCGACGGTCGTTGGCTGGACAGTCCCAAAATCTGCATCGATACGTTTTCCGTTCGGATCATCGATGGCCACATCCAAGTCCGCCCCCATCCACGTGCCAGTAAGTAACTTCAGCGCTGACGATTGCCAACGGTTCGGCATCGAAAGTTAGGTAGAATCTCAATTGAAGCCTGCGAACAAGCACAATAATTCGCTGTGACCGCCCTCCATGGAATCTACATGATCTCTCGGATCGGCGTGGAGTCGCTGACCAAATGTGATGGACGCCCCGTCGTCGTATAGAGAATCTTGTCGGGATTGATTCCCAGTTTGAGATAGACGCTCGATACTAGATTTTCAGGTTTGTAAATATTCTCGATGGCGGCATAACCCCGTACGTCGGTAGCCCCTACAACTCGACCGCGTGGCGTCCCACAGCCAGCAATCAAAATCGACATGGCGCTGGACCAGTGATCACGACCCGGTGTCGATTGGCCTGACAAAGTAGAAATTGCTGGCGTACGCCCAAATTCACCCATCACCAATACCAGAGTCGAATCTAACAATCCGCGCTGATCCAAATCTTCGATCAAAGTGGCCACAACAGACTCAAGTTGTTGCCCCTGTTTGCGAAACGCTGAAAAGATATTGGAATGATGGTCCCACCCTCCGTCGTTAATTGTCACAAACGGAACCCCGGCTTCAACCAATCGACGCGCCAGGAGAGCGCGTTGCCCAAGCGCGGACTGGCCAAATGCTTCGCGTACCGACTCGGGTTCTTTGTGGATTTCAAAAGCATCCTGTGCAGCTTTGGAAGTCATCAATGAAATGGCTTGTTGAAAGTTTTCGTCGACACCCACCACCGGGTCACCGGCGGCTCTTTCATGGAAGCGTTTAAACTGATCCAGCTTGGTTCTCAGTTCTCGACGATTCATCGCCCGGGAATCTTCCAGCGCCTTAGGAATCGTCACATCACGTACTTGAAAGCTGGTGCGACTAGGATCGTCACTTACAACGAACGGTGCATGCCGAGCGCCCAAGAAATTTGGCCCGCCAGAGCGTGTGATGCTGGGGAGAGAAAAATAGGGAGGTAGCCCGTGTGGTGCACCGCGCTCGTGTGAAACCACTGAACCCATGCTGGGATGAAAGCTGACAAAGGCTCCACAACTGACCGGTATGCGTGTCGGCGCACCAGTCATCATGTAGTGATTACCAGCACCGTGGTTGTTTTGATTATGGCAGACCGAGCGTACTACTGTGAATTTGTCGCTAATCGCTGCCAGCCGCTTCATGTTCTCAGAAAAGTAACAGCCGGGGGTCTTCGTCTTGATCGGCTGGAACTCGCCTCGAATTTCTACGGGCGCATTCGGCTTGGGGTCGAACATTTCGATATGGCTTGGTCCGCCATCTAGCCAAATGAGAATACAACTGGTCTTGCGTTGATTGGGATCGCCCGCGACCGCCCGCATGCGCAGCGCATCCACAAAACCGCCACCTAAGAATGCTCCCAAGCCTAATTTGAGGCAATCTCGGCGTTTGGTCCCTTCGCAATTCCGATGTACGCTCATATCTCGATTTCTCCTTGCAGCGATCGTTGGGAGATTATGTTCAGTTGCGCATTAATCAACAAAATAAAACTCTGGGGTATTCATCAAGACCCAAAACAAATCTTCGACAGCTTGACGCCGGTCTTTGCCTGCCGGAAAACTGGCCACAGCAAGCTGTTTTTCTTGGGCACTTGGTAACCGACAATACGTGAGCAGGTAGGCTTCGTCAACCACTTCACTGTTCGTCATCTCGCTGGCCGACAATTTGGCGGGCCGAGCTGCGTCGAGCGAAAGTTTTGAGTTCAACACCGGTGAGTTCATCAAATGCAACACTTGAGGAGTTGTCGATTCGTAAGTTCGTTCACAGGGTGGATCTTGATTTGCATCTGGTCGTCCAAAGGTATCCAGAAATACACTCGACGAACGAAACGTCCATAACTGAGTTGCTCGAGAACCGACTGGCATCGCGGCAAAGTCTTCTTGGGTACCCAGCACATCGTTTACTGCATCTAGCAGCACTTCGGCACGCAGACGTTGGCGATAGTACCTGGAAAAATTCTTGATGTCAGCAATATTCCGCTCGCCTGGAGTTGAACTGAGGCTAAAAACATTGCTGGCAACAATTCTGCGGATCAAATGTTTGATATCGTAACCTGACTCGCGAAAATCCTTTGCCAGGAACTCAAGCAGTGGTTCGTTGGATGCGGGATTGGTCGCCCGAATATCATCGACTGGGTCAACCAATCCTTGACCCATTAACTCGAACCAAATTCGACTGGCCATCACCTTAGCAAAGTAAGGATTGGACGACTCGGTCATCCAGTTCACTAACGCTTCACGCGGTTCCACTCCCGAGCTGGGGTCATAAGCTTTGCCAGTGAGGGTCTTTGGCGAAACGACTGCACCCGTGCGCCCATGCCTAAGCTCACCAGATGCTTTGGTCATGATGATCTCTTCTCCACCCGAAATTGGCGGGGACAATCCGGTACCTTTATGGCCTACATTCGCAAAAAATGCTGCAAAGCCATAGAAATCATCTTGGCTCCAAACTTCGAACGGATGGTGATGGCATTTCGCGCATTCCAACCGAATCCCTAAAAACAATTGACTTGCGGAAGCGCCAATTTCTACCGTATCGGGTCGATCACGGAAAATCACAGTCGCCCCGTTGCGCCATGTACTTCCTTTTGCCGTCAACAACTCGCGAACGAATTGATCGTAGGGCATGTTTTTGCGAAATGCCTCGCGCACCCAGTTATCGAGGCTGCGCACCGCCTTAATGCCAGCTCGGTAGGGATTGGGACGCAACAAGTCGGTCCACTTATTCGCCCAGAAATCGACGTATTCCGGACGGTCCAATAATTGGTCCACCAACTGTTTGCGGCGGTTTGGATCGGAATCCGCCAAATATGTGCGTGTCTCTGCGGGTGTCGGTAGCCTGCCAATAATTCGCAAATACGTGCGACGGTGCCAAGTCGACTCTGTCGCAGGCACCGATGGCAACAAACCCATTAGTTTGAGTTTATGCCAAACTAACGTGTCAATTTCGCTATTGTGCGGCAGAGCCTCATATTGGCTTGCAGGAATTTCACCGGCCAACGGAATGGTAATATTGCAAACTGCGATATTGTTCATATACCGGGCCATTACCGCCGCTTCTCCGGAAATAGGCCCCGCTTGGACAGTTCCGGCAGATTCGCTTGATACAGCTGCAATCGTTTGATCGTTCGATTGAAATGCTGCCCCATCCGTGACATCGCGTCGTGTTCCATCCGAGTATTCGGCGAACACTTTCAATTGGAGCTGCTCTTTAGGTACTAGGCTTTTGTTCGGCGGATCAACTACAACTCGCATTAATTTCGGTGCATCGCTGGGCGTCCTTGCTGATCCTGAGCCGATCCATTCCTTCAGCATCTCATAATGTGCACTCCCAATTTCAATCCGCTTGCCGCCACCATGCGGCAGCTCTCCAGTGGCTTTGCGAATCAACAAACTGTATTCGGGGGCGGCCGGAAAAACTCTTCGGCCTCGCCCCTCTCGTACCAATGCAAAATGATCAAAGTCGCTGTCAAACCCCAGCAGTGATAGGGCAAATCCATTCTGGCCACGCGACTTGCCATGACACGGCCCAGAGTTGCATCCATACCGAGTCAACAGTGGTTGGATGTCTGACTCGAAGGTCACTTGAGGTACTTTAGCATCAGAGCCTGGTAAACTGGGCTCAGCAGCAAGCAAGTACCCACACGCAATATAAAGAACTGCAGCGAGTAATAGGGGATTCGCCGGTCTCATTGTTCTGGTCTGCGGTAAGGTGGGAAACAGGCGGGGTTTTCACGTACTTAAATACTACCATTAACACAGATTCCAAGCAACGGAACTGTGTCGGTCAGATGGCCGAGTTTGTAATAGGAATTTCGGCCGTCTATGAGTCCTTGGCTAAATGAAACAAACAGTCAACCTACGAAACTGATTATGCCGATCATAACCTGCTTGAGATTTCCTTGCCGCACGAATTGAGAATGAAAGGACGAAACTCAAATGTTCAAACTATGCTAAAACCTCCGGGAATAATGAAGCTGAACCAAATTCACGTTACTGTCTCTAGGATGGAATGGGCCGTCCTGCAGAATTGCCATGCCTTCAGGATACTGGCCCAAGTGTCCGACTTGATGTTCGTATCCAGTTGACGAAATCCACTTGTGAATGAGAAGCCCTTATGAAAGGAATTCAAATTCGTGAAGATTTGGTAATCGCCGAGCAATCCCTTCAATGGACGTTTTCTCGATCCAGTGGCCCCGGTGGCCAGAACGTTAACAAGGTAAACAGCAAAGCGACCTTGAAATGGATTCCTCCAGCCGATTTCTTGCCACCAGCCGCTTGGCATCGCTTCCGCGATATCTCTAGGAGTTACTACAACGCTGAGGGGGAGGTTGTCATCCAATGCCAGGAATTCCGGGATCAAGCTCGCAATGCTCAGCGCTGCCGCGACAAGTTGGCGCACATGCTTAGGATGGCTTTGGTTCCACCCAAGCGCAGGATAAAAACCCGACCGTCCAAGTCGTCGATTACACGTCGCCTGACGGATAAACGCCGCGAAGCTGACAAGAAACGCTTACGTCGTCCAGAAATATAGCCCCTGACCTTGATCTCCAAACGGTAAACGCGGCTTGATTCGCTTGGGCTTGCTGAGAATACTTTCATTCAGACTCAGCAACCTTTACCCGATCCTCCGTCGTGGCACCCTTGAGCGCCGATACTCTGGGCCTCGCCTCCCAAATTACTTCTCGCCCTGAAGCGACCTGCTATACTGCAGATGAAAGCTGGACTCTTTACCGAGGAACAACAATGAACCCTGGCAAGCACCTCGACTTTCTGTTGAAACATTGGTCGTACGACGCGGAGAACATTTGCGTGCGACTAGTCAAAGGATGCGATGGCCGGGATTTAATTCAAGTACGCATTGACTTAGGAATTCTTCAACTCGAAACGACCGGCCGCCCGGATGGCCAAAAACCAGAAGGTTTTGCGACGTTGCTCGATCGCCTATGCCACGATGAATTGCAAGATCCCGACTTCGAATTGGACGACGACGATTGTATCGAGATTGACCGTGAATTCGTTCAGTTTTATCACCGGCGCATTTCCTGGTTGCGTCTGCAGTACTTTGATCGCGCCATACAAGATGCAGATCATACGCTCGCGCTCATGGATTTTTGCCGAGAACATTCGTCCGATGAAGATTGGACGCTGCGTCATGAACAACACCGAGCGTTTGTGATCTTTCACCGTACTCAAGCGGCCGCGCTGGCAGCCATGGAAAATCAGGACGCAGAAAAAGCAGTCTCAGAAATTGCCGCAGGGCTCGACTCAATTCGCGAGAATTTTGCTGATATGGGATGGGACGAATACTATGAATCTGACGAGCTTGTGCAGCGGCTCGGTCAGTTTCGCGATTCTCTGCGAGATGACTACTCTCTATCTTTACGCGAACAGCTTGAAGAAGCCGTTGCCACCGAACAGTACGAATTGGCCGCGCGATTGCGCGATGAAATCACTCGCCGAACTGGCAGCTAAAAACCCTCGGTGCGAATGTCTCGTGCATTGTCGCAACTTAATTGTGGGGATCTTGAATGCCAAGCGGGCGCAGCTCCTGCTGAGTCAGTTGAGCGGCGGCTCAGTACGAACCTCGCTCTCCACTTACTGCAAATACTAATTCATAGCTGTGACAAAGTTTTAGGGAGAGTTTTTTTATTTTTCATGCTCTGAACCCACCTTGGCCTTAGAGGTAGGGTTGAGCGGAATGTTGATAATCAGGCCAGCAAATCGGCGTTTGGGCGACGGTGCAGCGAAAGAGCCCACGTGGCAATGGATGCAACCTTCTGCCAGCGGAATCGATCCTGCAAATCGATAGGTATCGCCATCTTGGTATTCTAGCCCCTTTTCACCTGCCGCAATGCGTTTGGCTGCTTCTCGTTCAAAATCCGATTTCGGTTCATGGTCAAGGCTCATCGGACGTGTATTGACAGCGATCCAACGCGTCTGTATCCGCGTGTTATCATCCACATCTTTAAAAATATCTTTCATCGCGCGAGCCGGTAGAACCGCTTTGTTTGCATGAAAGTAGTGATCGTGCAGCACTTCCAACGTCGACGCGTAAACTTGATAAAGCAACTTGGCTTGCTCCCTTGCGTCCTTGGTCTCGGTTAGTGCATTGCACTGCTCACTGACCACAGTCACGATGGTGTTGCCACCGGATTCCTTGGGTTGCTGTGAAAGCCCCCACCCAGCCGCAGCGATCGCACCAACCACAAAGCCAAATTGAATGCCCCTGATCCAAAATTGCCGCCAGCATTCGCTCCACATGTGCTTCCCTCCTAACTCGATAGCTTTCACATCGTCTTGCTGAAACCCCATGTTAGCCGATCAGAATTGGATTTAAGAGTCCGATTATAGATCTCGGAGAAGTCAATTTTCCATTACCATCGGACGCGTTCGGCAACTTTCGTACTTCCCATTGTTCTGATCGCTTGCGTCGCACAACGGCAGCTTGCAGAGCTGATTTGCGTATCGATTCGTATTGAATATGGGCACGTCAGCTCCGCGTTCCTTGCCAGAATTGAGATTGCGAAGCTGGGCACAATTCCGCTTGCATGTGGAAATTGCGTCTGGCAGTCGTGCTCGCTATTATTCCGACGGTTTGCGCGGTTTGTTTCCGAGGATCCAGTCGATAAGACTAGGGAGAAACATAAACGGTGCCTCGATCAAAAAGATCAGTGCCATCAATACGACAAAGAGCCCAGGATTTGCAAGTATCACGTCTGAGTTGCGAATCAAAGGCACTAATGCACTCGTGGTGATGGCTGCGATTGTGACTCCTTTCATTAATTGCCAAAGCGTGAACTGCTTTACTTTTGGGACGCTCATGGTTTTGCAAGTTTAGTTTTTCGAAGTCGATCGGAACGGCAAAATTCAGTTAGCGGCGCTCAGGATCGTTCCACTGAGAGACACGCGTTATCGCTCGCTTCGCCAAATTATTGTCAAGTAAACTGCTGCGCGTTGGGGGATTTATTCTAGCCCAACTTGCCCAACGTTGAGCGTTGAGTTGATTGTTTCCTTGGGAAAACGAGGGCGAGGGTCGATTTTTCCACTACATTTGGTTTTGGATTATTTTTTGGTCAAATTTCGCGTCAAATTGTTGCGGAGGATTTGAACATTCCCAAAAGTTATCAGGCCAATACGCAATGCCAACCGCTACCCCTCCAAAAACTTTTTCCGCTACAACACATTATTGCGTTTTTCCAGGTCAGAAAATCCATTCACCACGACCAGAACCCATCCAATGGTCGTCTATGCGCGATTGAAATTAATTTCAACGCCAAGGTTGGCGTAATTGGGCTAGCGCGACACCAGGCTCGCCTTCTTCGTTCACCGGAGAATCTAATCCATTAAATGTTCGCTGTTCTTGTGACAAACCATTCGAAGCTAGACGAAAGGGAATGTTGTCCTCGCTCGTCATGAACTTCAACATGGACTGTCAGTAAACACCGCCCTTTTACAGCTAGTTCAGCGAGTGATTGTTCGATCACCGTGAGTGAAGTATTGATCTTTGCTGTGACCCTGCCGTTTGCTGGCTTCTTGAATTTGGCCTCAACGCGACGCACGACAGGAACGATTCCCATTTCGTTCGCAAGAGCGTTGAGAAGAAATTCTCCAGAACACGCCTCGGC
Source organism: uncultured Pirellulaceae bacterium (assembly GCA_964625155.1). Taxonomy (GTDB): domain Bacteria; phylum Planctomycetota; class Planctomycetia; order Pirellulales; family Pirellulaceae; genus Aureliella. Next base: position 1,034 of record CAZVBC010000301.1, on the reverse strand, counting down.
GAGTGCAAGGAGTGCTCTTGCGTGTACGGTGCCAATGTGGTTAAGGAACTGCTCGCCAGATGGTAGTTCGAGCAACCCCTCGCTGGTCGAAGACTTCTGAATTCCCACGTGGCGATTGAAAGGCAAAGTCGTTACTGATTCAATCATTACTGACCACACATGAATGTCGAAGTTACATCAACGGTAGGGTTCACCAGGCCGTTGATTTCAAAATTTGCGCGCCCCGCAACTCCGTGTGCAACCCATTATTCAAGTAAACCGCATGAGCGGCGGTTGCTGAATTCTTCGCTATTCCGATCCCGAACATCTTCATTCATTTCCGGTTGTCCAAATCATTTCAGTGAACGAATTTCGCTGCGTCGATCTGTTCCGTCATCAAATTATGCCCAACCATATCTGGCTAGATACCTAGATTCCTCTGCTTCCTCCACCTTCTCGTTAGGAAGCCTCTCCCACTCCAGGCTCGCCCTCGTCGTTCACCACAGAATCTAAACCTTTAAATGTTCAGTGCCTAAGAATCTATTGGGTAGTTGCAAGTATTGAATCCTCAGTTCGTTCATACTTGTATTTCTCGCCCGAAGTAACATCGATCAATTGAAGTTCTGAGTTGTTCAAATTCGCCAAATCATACTCTTCGACTCTCATGCCAAATGCTGCCTGCCTCATTCGCCGTAAATACTCGTCTGGTTTGGCAGAATAGTAAAAAAACAACTTGTCATCGCTAAGACGGTACTTGTAGAAATGAACTACATTGGTTGAGTCGTCAATTGACCGGCACCGTACTGTACCATCCGCCCTCAAATCGAGAATGGTGCCATGCTGGCCTTTCCATATGCCCACGATCGGATTGGGCGAACTGGACCTAACAGCGGAGAGAGAATCGTTTTGAAGTCGCACTGTATCAATAAACAACCAAGCCGTGAGTAACAGCGCGCAGCTGAAAATTGCTATCTTAAGCGCGCGTCGCATTTTGGAGTCCCAGTATATGGTTGCCCAGGATCGTTTGCGTTGACCAGGCCGCCGCCAATCAACAT
>CAZVBC010000300.1:0-9421 GCA_964625155.1 uncultured Pirellulaceae bacterium | reverse complement strand
AAATAGCGAGCTTGCGGTCGCGTACGATCGAGCGTGAATCGCACCCCTACACGATCGGCTTCCGACTCCGGTTGATTGCGTTCTCGCGCGCTCAGCAGAATCGAATAATCGCCATCGGCCAGCGTTTCCCCGAGCAGTTCCTCGAGCTTGCTGGCCGAAGCCAGAAACGATCCATCGGGCCGCAGCGAGTCCGACAAGTCGAACAGTTTGTCTCGTCCGGCGATCTGAGCCGACAGTACATCCGCACGACCGCGTATCGATCCCATCACGGAGAAATCGTTCGTTACCAGATCGCGATTCGAATTTGGGCCACTTCCCGTATCATTTGCCAAGCGAGCATCGACCAGCGGGCCGTGATTAAGCGCGTTGATCACGATCAGCACATCGATCGCCGAATGAAAGCTATCGCCATTGACATCGAAGTACGGCTCGCGCGAACCCACTTCCCTTTGCGCCAGTTCGGAAGCTCCAACGGTATTCAGCCGATTGATGCCCACCAAAGCATCCAGCGGCGTCACCGCCCCATCATCGCTAACATCGCGCAGCCTGAACGGATGCTGCCAATCAGAAGCAAGCAACAATCGAATCTCTAGCAATTCAATTTGGAGACATCGCAAGACGGTCACCTTTAACACTTTTTGTGCGATTCATGCATCGAACTTCGGCAACGTCCCCTCAGCGCGGCGAGCGAATACTCGTTGTTTTCATTGGAACATCTCTCGCGCCCACCCACGCTTCCTGCCAAAACATTGAGGCGATTTCGTGCTGCCGCTCCAATAAGCGTAAAAGACTAGCTTGCGATTTCTGACTTTATTTCCTCGAATGCGAGCCAGTCTAAAAAGATTTCAGACAAGACCTGTTTTCCTTTGTCGTTGACAATTATTCTCGTCCACCATTCGTCATTTATTCTAAATACATCGAGCCTTCCAACAACACCTTCCAGTCGAGGGCCTCTATTCGTTCGAACAATCGAACCAATCTGTTCTGGATGCCAAGTCCATAATTGATCGATCATAGATGCGACTATTGAATCATGCGGATTGTGCAGAATGTATTCTTCCGGCTCACCATTGAAAGGCAGCATCGCATCTGTCAGTTCTCTTGTTCGATCCCAATTTTCCCAATCAATTTGCACAACCTTATCAAGATCGACAAGTCGAAACTCTCCGATACCGGACAAACCAGTTTTTTGAACGAGTCGTCTCGCGGCGTCCGTGACAACTACGGCTTTTGACCCTAGGGGAAACGAGATAGGTGGCACAAACGGACCCGACCGACATAACTTCGTTTGCTTGTAACTCTCGCCATAACTTCCTAGTCCATTACACAGAACGTAACCGTAATCACCCCAAATTCGAAAAAGTTCAGTTGTCTGAAGTTTGAACAAGGACATTCTATTACTCATCAATTGGACAATTTAAGCCTGCATCTTGAGCTTCCCGCATCAACTCATTGATCATCGCTGCTTGCGTTTGCTTTGCTTTTGCTTCAGCCTTCAGTCTCGCCTGTTGTACCGCGTCGATTCCTTCCGCACCTGCTAACGTAATATCGAGGATGGGAATGTTGTCAAGAACTGTCATTCCCAAGGCAGCACCCGTTCCACTCGCTCGATGCGCAAGTGGCGGTTCCTCATCATCCCTGCTCGTGCGCCGCCTTCGCTGGGCGGGACTCGCTTCGCTCGGTGGCAATGACTACGGACGCCGCTACTTTACTTGCATTGGAACATCATTCGGCGCATCGAATTGTTTGGCATCGATGGAGCCTCTTGGAGTCTTCCGCTTCGTGTCCTCCGTCAATGCCACTGGCATCCATGCCATCCCGCCCGTCTTTCGCTCGACGTCCATGTCTCGCTATCCCAGTTCAATCATCTCTCATTTGCGCGAACGTCCCTAAGCGATTCCAACCGGGAACGCTTCCGACCGTACTGGCTTTCAAACTTCTAACTTTGCACTTCTAACTTCCTCAGATGCGCGCTGGATATGAACGGCTCGCGCAATATGACACATGGAACAAAAGTTGCGCAAACACATCCCTACGGCAATATCAGATTGTTAACTGTCCAGGTTCATGCTGTTATAGGTGAAGGCTGGCTAGCACGCGCGGCCCGTTGGGCACGTGGTTAAACGATTGCGCTGCATCGAGAGGGCGATGAGGGCGAAGATCCGGCGGAGTCAATTGCGCGGAGGCGCGATAGGAACCTGGCTCTCCCGTTTCCGTGAACTCTTAATCCGTAGCTGTGCAGAGCACTAGTCACGTTCTTCAGCGACGGGGATCCACTCGGGCAGTCGCTGCGATAGAGTGCGCATAAAAGATTGAAACTCGGCATCAGTTGAGCCGATGTAAGGTGGAAGCAGGTTTAATGGATACTCTGGGTCATACATTTTCTCGTACAACTTGTCGTAGCTGCCGTCGATGCGACCTTCGGGCACGGCTTCAAACAAGGTTTGTAATACCGTTCTTGCTTCGCGATGGATGGCAGTCATCACCGCGATGTCGTGTCGCCGACCTGCATCGTACAGTGCACGCATTTTCGGCCAATTCATCATTAGCGAAACGAGAATACTGCATTCGCCAAATAAACTCCCATACACGTATCCCGCCTCTGAGAGAAAATGTTGCAATTGGGGAGCTTCATCGATCAAACCGCGAATGTGCGATAGCGAATCGCCACAGTTTTTTGTGGCAACCAAATTAGGAAACTCCTGTGCCAAACGCCCATACTCTTTACCTGTGATCAATCGCTTGGTTCGCGGCAGGTTGTAGTGCATAAAGACACAATCGGGAAACCTGTTACAGATTTGTTCGAAATAAACGAAGAGTTCGCGATCGTTGAGTGCACCCCAGCAGGGGAGCGAAATTTGAAACCTGCGCACACCCAGGTCGCGACACTGGTGAATTCTCTCGACGATCGTTGCTGTCGATAAATGGATCACACCCACCATTGGCTCGGCATCTCCTCGCCGCATTTCATCTGCAAATGCTCGGACCACTTGGAAAAATTGATCCTCTGTAACTGCGTATCCTTCACCAGCCGTTCCGAACACATACAGCAAGGGTGTGGACTGCAAAGATCTGCGCACACTCCTGCGAAAGATCAGTTCCTCGAAACGAAAATCTGCACTCCAGGGAACACAACAGGTCCCCATTAATCCACTGGGAAAGCGTTTGAAATTCATCTCTTTGCCGCTTAGTTAATGAACAGCCCGCAGGCTTGATCTAATACAAATCTCTTGTGCACAGTCAATCGAAGGCAACGCGAACACAACCGCGTTATGGAAGCCAACGGACGATTGACGCAGACTACTCAAATCCTGTTTGTACACTGTGGAACTGCAGTAATTAGGATGTTTGGCCCGCACGCTTGGAGTTCTTGCGTTTTTGTGGATTGGCTCGTTTTGTATTCTCAGGAGGAGGTTCGAGGCCATCGTTGGGTTGGTTCCACAAGCGGTACGGGTCGTTTAGTCGCCGCATCTCTTTGAGCAGCAGGGCCTCCATTTCCTGCAACTTGTCCGAAAATTGGGCATCACCTGCCAAGTTAACTTGATTGGCCAGCGGTTGATGACCTGTGTGCGAAACATGGGTTGGCAAATGATGGTCGACCAGCAATTCGTCTGGGTTGTCCTTTAAGTTAAACAACTGCGTTTGCCGCACTGCTCCGTCGAGGCAATCAAACTTGACGAGCTTCCAGTCTCCTTGTCGAACCGAGCGCATTCCTGGTTTAGTGCCTCCACAGTAGGCTCCATACAATACTTCACGCGTAACCTGCTGCATGCCCATCAGCACCGATTTGAAACTGAGCCCTTCACTCGTTTCAGGAGGACTGGTTCCAGTAAGATCACACAAAGTGCTGAGCACATCCAGCAAATAGACGTTACCCTGAACACGTGATTGCGCTGGAATTCCTGGTCCCTTAACGATCAAGGGCACTCGCCAAGTATGTTCGTACAGATTCTGCTTGCCTTGCAAACCATGGCGACCAATTGCCATTCCATGGTCCGCAGTATAGAAAATGTATGTGTTATCTAGTTCACCCATGCTCGCAAGTTTGGCGAGTACGCGACCGATCTGAATATCAATATTTTCGCTACATGCAAATTGCCGACCAATTTCGTTGCGAATCGTTTGCTCGTCGCGCCGTTCCCATACGCCACTGACAGTGGTTTCATCTCGTAACCCCGGATGACCATGAGGGAAAGGGTGCGCGGGCAAGTAATTGATTGGTAACGGGGGCGCCAGTGGATTGGCTGGCGGCAGAGACATTGGGTTGTCATGATTGATTGCGCCGTATTTGGCCAGCAATTCCGGAGTGCCGTCACGGGTATCGTGAGGGTGGGAGAAACCATAATAAATCAAGAAGGGATCGGTATCGTGGCGAGCCTGGCGTTCGTCAAGATAGTCCAATACCTGCTGACCGTGCCAAGCACTTCCTGTTTCGTCATCGCCGCCACGTTTTGTAGCGTCGCGTCGTACGGCGAAAAGTCGGTTTGCTCCCTCGTAGCTGTTTCCAAGTTTGCAAGTGCGCATCGTGTCGTACCCCGCGCGATTAAAGACGGCGGGCAACGTCTGCTGTTCCAAGTCTGGAGGACATAGTCCTTTTTCCATGGCTCCTGGGGCGATCGGCAAATGCCACAATGTGCGGCCGCACATTACCATATGTCGGCTTGGAGTACACACTGCGCCGCTGAACGAACCCATATGGTATGCCCCAGTAAATGTCATACCCTCAGCAGCCAGTCGATCGATATGGGGTGTTTGTAACTTCGAAGCGGGGTTGTAGATTTTCAAATCAAATGGCGATTGGTCGTCGACGATGATAAACAGAATATTTGGACGCTTCGCCGAGGGTTTAGCTTGGGCGAAGGCAAGCTGACTGAAGGCTGCGGATACAACGACCACTAACAGCGATGAAAGAAAAGTGTGAGAGTAGATCTTCATGGTTGCGTGGACTTGCCTCGTGATTTGCGTTTTTGGGGAGCGGTATTTTTAGTTGAATTTGTTGGTGGAGTCGGTTTGTATTCCGGACGTTGATACAATTCGGCCAAGTATGGTTGGTATTCAGGTGCATCATTCCAGCGCCTTGTGCCAGGCTCGCCATCGCGCACGCGTCCTTCCGGATAATCCTTGCCCGCAATGCTGTTCTCCACCGATTGATTCCACGCTAATAGAGTCGTGCGCAGCCGATTGAATGTTTCCGGTTGCTGTTTGGCGAGATCCGTCGTTTCCTTTGGATCCGTGATGAGATTGTAGAGTTCAAATTGGTCTTTCTTCAGATCCAAGCAGACGATCTTGTATTCATTATCAATCATCGCGGCACGTCGCTGGTGGCGAAACGGAAGCGGTTTCTCACGCCTGCTGATATCTTCGGTTAACAGCGGACGCAGGCTGATCCCGTCCACAGGTTGAAGCAGCGCGGACTCGGGCAAGCCGACGATGTCTGCGATCGTCGGAAATATGTCGATCGTGCCCGCAGGAAAACTCGTAATGCGAGACCGTTTAATAACTGCTGGCCATTCGATAATCCCCGGTACTCGCAATCCACCTTCATAAACCGTGTTTTTGAATCCGCGCAATCCACCTACGGTGCCCGGTGTGATTTCGGGTAGTCCACCATTATCACTGCAAAAAACAAACAGAGTATTGTCAGCAAGCTGCATCTCCCGCAAACGCCGCCGCAGAGAGCCAACGCTGCGATCGAGTGCCACCAGTTCGCCATAATGATCTTGAGATTGTTTATTCAGAGATGCAAATGCGGCTTTATCAGTTTCAGAGGCAATAAAAGGGCTATGTGGCGAGCCAAACCAAATCACCGCCAACATTGGTCGACCGTCTAAACGGTGTGCATCGAGGAACTTGCAAGCTTCATCGACAATGATCTCCGATGAATCTCCCTGAAAAGCTTCGAATTTCCCATTGCGGCTCATTAGCGGATCGCGATCGAAAAAGTTGGTAACCGACAACCACTGATCGAACCCGAAGTCGCTCGGCTTATGATCGTCCGTCGGAAGAATCGGTGCGCCGACGCCCGAATAACCGTTTAAGTGCCATTTGCCAAAATGTCCAGTGACATAGCCAGCGTTCTTCAGACCTTGAGCCAGCGTCTTCTCTTGTCGATGCAAGGCGTAACCATGGTTGTAAACTCCAACTCGATCGTTCGAGCGTCCCGTCATCACCGTCGAACGCGTTGGAGAACAATTAGGTGCACCAGCATAAAACCGTTCGAATCTTAACCCGGCTGCTGCCATCGAATCCAGATTGGGCGTCTTCAACATAGGATGGTTGCGGTAACTGGTCTCTCCCCATCCCATATCATCAGCCATGACCAGCACAATATGGGGCGGAGGTTGCACTGGTTGTGCTTTGGCGGTTACACCCAAGCTTGCTAAGTACAGCGTTAGGCAGCTTGCAATAGTACAGCATGTACGATTCATAGAATCCCCGGCGTAGTTGAGGAAAACGGCGTCCATCGAGTGGTGACTTTACTTTGTACGAGCCAAGTTGCAATCTATTCTGGCACGATGAAGCTCATGTGCATTTCACAATGTCGCAGGTTTACGGCATCCCATTCATCGCGACTCAATTTGCCCAGAATAGGATGTTCTACCCGGTGACCGTCTTGTTGGATTCTTGCAATAGCCGTTCGCAGCGCCGCAATACCGTCTTCAGTACTGGTTGGCGGCGGAATGAGCTCGGACTCTGCCGCTTTGGGCAACTTGAATCCTGCGGGCATCCGGCCGTAAAGAAACCTTTTTTTGAAACATCGAGCAATCCATCGAATGTACCATGCGGGTCGGAACTTCATACCATCAATGGCTCCGTTGATTGGAATCGCGAGGTGCGCCAGGATTTGGCCGACTGACCAATTGCCTAATGATTTGACGCTTGTCCCTTCCCACTGCTGGATATCGGCAAGCACATCGTCTAGCGTTGCGAACCGCAGAGTTCGACGCCCGGTAACATTTTTCGTTTTAACTTGCATGGTGTCTGCCTAATTACGTAAACCGAGAATTGGCGATTCCATGTTCAGCCGGTGGACAGCCATGGCGATCTTTTCCCAGTTCGAAGTACTAAATCGCCAGTGGTCTGATTTGCTCCGACATACTGGACACAAGAGTTAGTTGACTTGGTTGATGCAAAACCGAATATGTTATACGTTTATCAAGACAACCCTGATAGCATACTGGTGATTGTGTGCCAGCAGTGAGCAACCATTCTTCATGATCTGCGGACTCGTACTGTGGAAGTGGGGCAATGACGGGGAGAATTGGCAATTCGGATAATGAGGACGCGCTAACGTGTCGGCTATCAAGAATTCGCGTCCTGAAAACCCGAGTCGCGATCAAGTTGCGGCAGAGTACTTTGAAACCTTACCGTTCCAACCGTATCCAGTCCAGGAGGAGGCTCTGCTATCTTGGTTCACAGCCGAGCAAGGAGTGCTGGTGTGCGCACCTACTGGTACGGGAAAGACACTGATCGCTGAAGCGGCTATTTATGAAGCTCTTCGATTAGGCAAACGCGCCTACTATACAACGCCGTTGATCGCCTTGACCGAACAAAAACTCCAAGAGATCCGCCAGTCGGCCGTGCGTTGGGGTTTCAAGGCAACCGACATCGGACTGGTAACTGGCAATCGAGCGGTAAACGCGGAAGCACCGATCTTGGTCGTGGTAGCTGAGATCCTACTGAATCGATTGTTACAGCCAGAAGTATTCGATTTTGATCAAGTAACGGCTGTGGTAATGGATGAATTCCACAGTTTCAATGATCCCGAGCGCGGGGTTGTATGGGAACTTACACTTGGCATGCTCCCCGCGCATGTAAGAACTTTGCTCTTGAGCGCTACGGTTGGAAATAGCCTCGAGTTTATCAGTTGGTTAACGCGAAGTTGCAACCGTCGCTTGCAATTGGTCAAAAGTGATATGCGTAAAGTTCCGTTGGCATTTCACTGGATCAACGATCACACTTTGGACGAGTGGATCGAGAAAATGGTCGAGGGAAATACTGAAGAACGTCGTACACCAGCTTTGGTCTTTTGTTTCAACAGGGATGAATGTTGGCAGGTTGCTGAGTTACTAAAAGGCAAACGATGTGTGGACAAGACTCAACAGGCTGCGCTGGCTGGAGCGCTCGACAAATTTGATTGGTCGGAAGGAGCTGGACCTAAGCTAAAAGCCATTTTGCAACGCGGAATTGGTGTACATCATGCAGGAGTGTTGCCCAAATATCGACGCATCGTAGAGGAGTTGTTTCAGGCCAAGTTGTTGAGTGTGGCAGTTTGCACTGAGACCCTCTCCGCTGGTATCAACCTTCCAGCTCGATCCGTGGTTCTGCCCACAATTTTGAAAGGCCCCAAGGAGAAACGCAAAGTCATCGAAGCCAGCTCGGCTCATCAAATATTTGGTCGTGCGGGTCGCCCACAATTTGACCGCGAAGGATTCATTTACGCTTTGGCACATGAGGACGATGTCAAGATCTTGCGCTGGCGTGAGAAGTATGACCAAATCCCGGAGGATACCAAAGATCCCAATTTGATACGTGCCAAAAAACAGCTCAAAAAGAAAATGCCCAAACGGCATCCCGAGGAGACTTATTGGAGTGAAGAGCAATTCAATAAGCTGCGTTTGGCGTCACCAGCCAATCTGGTCAGTCGAGGTCAGATTCCCTGGCGTCTGCTGGCGTATTTGTTGCTCAAATCCCCAAAAGTCCAACCCCTGCGTGATCTTGTTGGACGCCGGTTGTTGGACAGCCGACAAATCGAACTGGCTCAACGCGACCTAAATCAAATGTTGGTTACGTTGTGGACTGCGGGCTACGTGACACTTGACCCGCGCCCCGAACCGCTAGGGAAAGAAACCCGACCAAAACCTGAAACCGGGCACGGCAACAGCACTCCGCATAAGGCACCATTCAAAGCTAACGGTTTGCTGGAATCGGCAGGTCTGAGTCAGTTGGTCGCCAATTCAAGTGCCCAGCTCTCTCCGCCCACAGATGCGATTGACGACGATGAAGCACCAAGGGATGGAGTGCCAGATCGCTTTGATGAAGCAAGTCGCGGATATGACCTGACAAATTATCGCCCCGAGACTGCGCAGCCAAGCGAGCGATTGGAATTGTTGGTCCGTTTGAGGAGCATCAATCCTCTGTACGGAGTTTACCTGGCGGGCCATCTGGCGATCGCCGACCAAACAGAGCGCATCTTGACTTTGGAGAGCGTATTGGACATGCCTGCCACGATTGCCAGGCATGTGCGCGTGCCACCGTTGGAAGTGATGCCGCCTGGCCCATTGGCACTGTCACGCTTAGACCATCAATTACTTGAACTTGGCTTGGCAGTACCGGCAGAATTGAACGGCAAAACTGGCGACGAAGACGATGACGACGAATCGTCGGGACGCCGCGGCGGAGGCTTTCGTCCGCCGCCTCC
>CAZVBC010000299.1:0-9458 GCA_964625155.1 uncultured Pirellulaceae bacterium | reverse complement strand
AGTCCGCGGGCACTATCCCCAATCGACCTCCGGCCGACCAGGTGACTTCAGCGACGTAAATGTTACCGTGCAGGTCGACTGTAATATCATGGGGTGCGAAAAAGTCATCAATTGCGCAAGGGTTCGCGCCACCTCCCCAGCGAGCCAACAGTGCACCACGATCGTCAAAGATGCTCACACGACCTCCCGTGGCATCCGCCTGAGGCGCAACCGTACCAGGCCACATGCCCGCGCGATAACCAAGTTCCGCTACGTATACGATGCCCGAAGCATCGATAAAAACTTGACATGGCCGAGCAATGTCGGTCCATTGATCGATAAATCGGCCGTTCGCATCGAACCGCTGAAGGCGACTGTTTTCGCGATCGGCTACATAGACGACTCCGGATGCATCAATCGCAATTCCGTGTGGCACATGAAATTGCCCTGCCCCTGAACCGGGCTCGCCCCACGACATAATCAATTGGCCATCAGGTGCAAACCTATGAATCCTCGCATTGCCATAGCCGTCCGCCACGTATAATTCACCGTTAGCTGCCACGGCCACATTCGTTGGGAAATTAAAGGGTGGCCCAGACCTGCGAATCGTGCGATAGTCAATGCCTTCTGCCCCTGTGTCCGACGCTTGGCCGTGTCTACCCAGTGTCAGTAGCCGCTGGCCATCGAGTGAATATTTTTGGACTGTGTGGTCGCTATCGTCTGTCAACCAAACGTAACCTTCATCGGTCAGCGTTATTCCATGAGGTCGGACGAAACGCCCTTCTCCCCAATTGTCAATCACCTTGCCAGACGAGTCGAAGATGATCAGAGGGTGCGTGCCGCGATTAAAAACTAGTATTCGGCCGGCACCATCCGTCGCGACCGAAGTTGCTTCGACAAAGCTCCAATCTTCCGGCAAGCGCGGCCAGTCCGGGACCGCCACATATTGATAGTCCCCATTACCGACCACAATTGCATCTGTAGAAGTTGAGCTATTCATGGTGAGCGTTTATCTCGTGGCCGTAGATTCTCAGTGCAAAAGTGGCTCGATGGTCGATAAAGAATCGCGTCGACTTGCGATTTACAAAGCATTAATTGATAGAAAAAGATGGTTCGCTGCACAATATGGTCGAACACGAGATGCAAGCTTTCGCACCCTGTTTTACTTCAGTGTATTCCAGTAGACTTTTGCGTTATGAGTTGCTCGCCCGACAGCCACGATATCTTGATCGCCATCGCCATCTAGATCGGCGGCGACCAGATCTTCAACTGCCACGGCGCCGGGATCCAGCAAAGTGCGGTTCCACTTGCCGTGCTGGGCGTCAATTGGATCGAAAATGCGCACACCACGACGATGCTCGGATGATTTGTCGTCGCGAATACCAATGATCAACTCCTGGTCCTCGTCTTGATCGAGATTGGCACAGGCCACCGCATGTCCCCACGCGAGGTCTTGGTCGAGCACAAAACGAGGCCACAGGTCCGAGCTGCGCAACCAATCTTGCGGTGCCAAATAGACCACGATCTTGTCACCATGCCACGGTTCCACTGTCGCCAAGTAATCGATGCCACCACGGAGCCGACCGTGCCGAATTTCACTGGCGCCTTTTGCTGGCGCGGCTTGTACCTGTCCTGCACCAACTCGCTTTAACTGAAACCCGTCACTCTTTCCATCGGGCCGAATCCACGTAGCGCCCTCATAACTGGCAGCCACCATGTCTTTGCGTCCATCTCGATCCAAATCCGTCTCTTCAAAGTTGTGCATCACGTGTAGTTCATCCGTGATTACCCGCATCGACCATACTTGACTGGCTGGATCGGCTGGCGGTAAGAAAGCAAGCAAGCGAATACCTACCGAATCAAACCCTGGCGGCCGAGAATTCTTCCCCTTCAGCGGCCCAACCACCAACTCTGGACGATTGTTGCCTCGCAAGTCAATCCAGTTCATTCGGTGTGTGGTCGGTTCGGTGGCCAGTTGCCGATAAATCCACGGGCCCGACGGAGTCTGTTGCAACCAGCCAATTGTTCCACCAGTGGCGGCATTGTTGAATTGCCAATCGGCTCCCAGTGCCAAGTCGATTTTGCCATCGCCGTTGATATCGTGGGGAGCAAAACACACGTTGTCGAATTTTGCTTCTGGCGTTTCGTAAATTACATGCTCTTTCCAAGTTGGGTTCTCTAGCCAAAGTACACGTTTGCTATCAACGATGGCAATGTCCAACTTCTTGTCAGCATTGATATCGATCGCGCGCATTGCATAGCCAACTTGCAAAGTTACGGGTAATTCTTGCGGTTCGAAGCGGGGAAGATCGGAATTTGTTTGAGCCGACGCCGACACGCACACCCACAAGCAGATGACAAACGGGCAACTAGGCGAAAGTAGGATTGAACGCAACATTGTTATAGATTCCACGAAAAAGAGTTGAGTCAGCAAGTGGCTCGCTTAACCTGCAAAATAACGACGCCCACCAATTCATCGCAACATTTAGTCTGCGATTGGCTCAAACAGACGACGATGCTGGCTGCTGAGCGACTTTAGGCGAGGTAGATCCTCGGGCAAAATGTATCTCAGAGCCACGAGTTTTTCAGCAACCGCCATGTATCGACGCTGGTAATCCTCAAATCCGGCATAGCGTTCCAACAGCGCCGGCCGCGGATCCGCGTTCTGGCGACGCTGTTCCTCCAGCCTCGCAAAAGGGATGTAGCCTCCTTGCAACCCTAGCAATTCCCCGGGTGCACCGATTTGCTCACTGCGCAGATTCCAGCTTGTATAGGTTGCCACCGGGACTTCGATCGCTGGCAAGTTGAGCGTCCCACGTTCATTGCCGTCAGGGCCATAAGCAGGTACGCGCACAGCGTACGCACCCTTTGCAATGGGAGGTTCGATAGTTGCGATTTTTCGCAAGCTCCATAGTGGTCCTCGATCCAAAAAATGAGGTTGCTCAATAACGGTTGGATAGGTGACCTGCGGAATCGTCGGCCAACCACTTTGTGTTTGCGGCCAGTCAACTAACGTTCCCTTGTCGATGCGAGGGTAGGCACTTGCAGGAGGTTCCACTCCGTCGCGAATCCACGCATCCATGGCCATAACTAAAGCGCGCATGAAAGGCTTGTAGTCAGCGGGATTGGATGGAAGTTGCCCTTTTCCTTCATCGCTAGGGATGCCATTTCCCGTGCCGTGCTGCGTTCCACCAAATGCGTAGATCCGCACTTCATTGGGAATATCGACATCACGCTGTCCCAACGGATCGGTGTGCACTAATGATCCACTGCGGTGCCAGTACTCGCTGGACGATTGCGTGTGGAATATTTTCGGTGTCGTTTTGGTAAGTCGCGACTGACGCAAAATGCCATCCGTTCGATCTTGATATGGATCTCGAGTATCTCCATAAGCAAAAGGGAAATAATCGGCAGGGAACAAGTGTTCGTCATGCTGACCATTTGTGCGCGTTGGGGAAGCAAACCGATGATTAAATGATCCCAACGCTCCACCTGACACATGAGGAATCACTCCTTCAAATACCATCCGACCTTTTTCGTCAGCGTTAAAACCCTCGTACACAAACTGGCGGAGCAGTCGACCGCTTTGGGATGTACCAAAACCGATCGCGCGAGCACCGATTGCCTTTCCTGCAGGAGTTCGCAATGGGTTCCTCTCTGAAGAATCATGTTTGAGAAAGGAAATCAGGTCACGAATGCCTGCCATTCCGGCTCCCTGTACAATCGCCCCCTCGGCCTCGTAGACAACTTCGTAAATCCACCCTGGATTGATTCCTTTCGGTATTTCCAGTTCGACTAGTGGCAGTTGTTGATTGCGGCCCGAGTGAGCAACCTCGGTTACAACCAATCGCCACTGATCGCGCGGTACCATCACCCTGAGATCGGATTCACGCTCGCGCATCGACAGAGTCGCTTTGGCCATACCGTTTTTCGTAGGTCGGTAACTGCCCATATTGGGACGATCCGAAATACTTGTTCGCACGCTGGGTGCATCGACAACTATTTCATTGCGCACAATGCCATGCACCGGTTTTCCCCGCTCGAACACTTCCGGTGCAACCATGGTTAGGCGTCGGTCGCCCGAGTGCACTTCGGCGATCCAACCACTCGCCACAAACACAAATCCCTGTCGCAACAAGAAATGTTCGGCATCTCCGTCGATGATGCGTGGGGCGGTAGGATTGCCTCGATTATTTACTTCGTAGAAAATTGAGCCATTACAATGTTCGCGATCCACTGGTATCGTGATCTCTACATCACTTTGAAATTCGACTTTTCCCTCTGAATTTCGAGGCGCCAGATCCAAATCGACAATTGCCCGATTGGCCAAGGCGGCTGGATCGAGACTGAATTTTGCCGTTCCTCGTAAAACTTCGCACACACCACGCTGGCCAATTGTTTGCCCATTGGCAAATGGGACGCGCGAGTGAATTTCCAAGCTTGTTAATTCACCATTGGCCAATGAGCTGGCAAGTACAACGCATAGCGGGAATATCGTCCATGTCTTGAGACAGTACATAGTTTTCCTTTCTGTCTGACGCTAATAAGATTTGAAATAAGGGCGAAGCCACCGCAAGCCAATTGAGCGGCAGCTCGGTAGGAACTCTCCCGTCTCCGCGAACCGTAATTATTTGCTGTGACTGAGGACTAGGGCAGTTCGAAACAATGTACCTTACCTTGCCCGCTTTCGCTTGAACTCCTGACCACTAACTGTTTCCCGACCAGCGCCGGCAGAGCACGGTAGGTTCCAGGTGGTAGGGAACTGGCAGCCAATTCTCGATATGCTTTGGCGGTACCGTCAATCAAACGGACTGTCCCATCAAGACTGACGGCCAACACATTTGCGCCTACGGCAATTAGATTAGCCGTCCCATAATCGTCTTGTCGCCAAATCTCGGTTTGCTTTAATGGGTCGAAAGCACGTAAAGCTGCCGGCCCAAGATCTTCGCGACCATCAATGCCAATGACATTGGAACCGATTGTTATTGGAGTATTGTACTGGCTGCTCAGGAGCTCGTTTCCCCGGTAGAGCTCGCGGATTTTGCCTGATGTTAGGTCGATGGCAGTGGCTCCGACACCATAGCTGGCAGTCAGCAAGTACTGCTCGTTTCCGATAGATATGGGTGTCGCTGCGTTAACAGTCGGACCGCGCGCTCCGAAACCGATTTCATCAAGGACCTTTCCGTCCTTGGGGTCGAGAACAACTGCATGCAGCCGCGTAACGACCAGCAACACTGGCCGTCCTTGTGAACGAGCAGCGATGGGTGATGCATAACTCGCATCGTAGTTCGTTGCAGCCCATTTCTGCTTGCCTGTCTCAAGCTCGAACGCGACAATGCCGCCAAGTTGTCCTCCGACGTTGACGATAACCAAGTCGTCAATTACCAACGGGCTGGAGCCGGCTCCAAAGTAACCATCATCGGCTTTGTATTCTCTGCGAACGGGCAACGCCCAATGTATCTTGCCGTCGGACAAGCTGGCACACACCAGATCTCCTGCGGCACCGTAACAAATAACTTTGTCACCGACGACTGTCGGAACACAGCGCGGACCGCTGTCCGAATTAATCGAGCAGGTGTAAGTTGCAGCCCACGGTCGCGACCATGCTGGTTGGCCAGTTTGCAAATCCACCGCTTGCAAGATCTCCGAGTTACCAACTCGATGCACCACCAGCACCTTGCCCTGTGCAACCGCCACGCCGGCAAAACCGCTGCCTACAACTAAACTCCATTTGGGCTGTAGCTGGGGTTGCTTCCATGGCACACTGAAATTTGCTGGTGCCGCACTTTGGCCGTTTCTGTGAGGACCGAGAATTTGGGGCCAGTCGTTACCAAAAAGTACATTAATTGGTTGGCTCAGGCTCATGAACAACGCAACATGGATTACGATAATGTGCCAGCCAGATCGAGATTGCGTTTGGGCAATGGGCTCGCAGACGTAACTTTCTTTGCATTTTTGCTGTTGATGTTTATGGTTGTGTGTGTGTTTGAGATCTATCATGGATGAGGCCTTAGAGTGAAACGCTTGGTTCGGCTGTGGGGGAAAAAACGTGGCCACCGCATGAGCGGTTGGTGGGTAGTCGGAAGCGTCGGCGAAGCTGCCTTTTTTGGAACCCTGTTCCTCCTCGGCATTGTATCCGTGACGACGATTGTAACGTGGCAAGTATTCTGGCCCGATTCACAAATTATTCCAGTTGGCTTAGGGTTTTGGCTACTGGTAATCGCTTCAGCTTCGTTCGTCTTGATCGGGCTATCAGGCTTGATCCTCAGATTGGCCCAAACAGCGACATCCCGCGAATTGCGATCCGCCCTAGCTCAGAAAGCGAAACGCGACCACGTTCGACGATCTCAAGGACCTCAAGCGGCCCCGCCACCCCCAACACTTCCTAGTTTGCAGGCTTTTACCGACAGCCCTGGGGTTCAACTAGCTTTCCGACTCCCCGTTCAATCCGGAGAAATGGGACCGCTAGTACTCAGCAGCATTTTTGCCCTCTCCTGGAACGCCATGCTGGCAATGCTGTCGGTTATCGCTGCACAAAATATTGCCCGCCAGCAACCCGAGTGGTTTCTCACTTTGCTACTGGTCCCATTCGGCTGCGTTGGTTATTGGTCAGCACGCTGGTTCTTGCGTTTATTTAGGCAGCATGTGGGGTTTGGGCCAACTGCGGTGGAAATTAGTGAGCTGCCAATTGTACCGGGTGGCGAATTTGAAGTGTACGTTTGCCAGTACGGTCGGGTCGCCTTTAAGCGTCTGATTGTCGCACTGGTTTGCTTGGAGGAAAGTACTTACCAACAAGGTACCGACATACGGACGGAACGCGTCGAAGTGGCCCGGCATATGCTCATCGAAAAGGGTCGCTGCATCGTTGAGCGAGAAAAGCCACTTGAGGTCCATTGCAAATACCGGCTTCCACCTGATACGATGCATACGTTTCAAAGTCAACACAACGCCGTTGCTTGGAAGATCATTGTTGAAGGAGACGCCTCGCGGTGGCCATCGTTTTGCCGAATTTTCCCGGTCGTCGTTCATCCACTCGTTCCCGCTTCGCTCGCAAAAGCGAACCTGCGGTAGGGTTGCGTTTGCTCACGCTGCAGCCTGCCTTGGAACCGGGGGAATGTCTAGAGTTTGAATACTGTATCAAGCGAGTCTCCCAAGAAATAATCGACAGCTTAGAAGCTTCCGTAATGTGGTATACGGAAGGAAAAGGGAGCGAAGATCTTGGCGTTCATTTTTTTGAACGACTCTCTGGCCAAGAGCTGGCCAGCCAATCGCTAACCCAACCGCGGAAAGTTGCCACCGTGCTCCCGTGTTCGCCTCTCAGCTATGAAGGGCGTCTACTAAAAATCCGCTGGTGCGTTCGACTCCGGTTGTTCTTAAGCGACCGTCGAGAATTTTCTACCGAACGCGCATTTTATCTTGGGCATTTAACGCGTGAAGTCTAACCCATTCTCGACGCGATTCGTTGCGCCAGGGAAAATTGGCTGGGTCCGACTTTCCGGTCCCACGATTGCCGAGATTGCCCACTCGTTTTATTCAGACCACTCAGCTCGCGCCGCAATCGTTGGCCCACACGGGTCGGGAAAATCGACTCTGCTCGAACACCTCATTCCAAAAATTGGAACCGTATTCCCAAAATTGGATACAACCTTCACTGCCAACTTTCCAAACTCCCAGTGCTCGGATACACATCCAACAACAAATTCGAATTTCCGACATTTTATCCCCGGCGTTGACAATGTTGCCAGAAAACAGCGGAGTGTTATACGACTGAACCTGCGCGGTACAGCGTCAAGCAGGTTAGCCGTACGGAGTATCTGGCGTTGGTGTGGACGGCAGACTGTACTGGTTTTGGATGGCTACGAACAACTAAGTTACTTCGATCGTATGCTCACCGTGCTCAACAGCTACCGACGAGGCTGCGGCCTGCTGGTAACTGCGCACCACCCAACCTGCCTGCCAACACTGTTCGAAACCAAAGTCACGCCGGCTTTAGCCGACAAGATAATGGGTGAAATCTTAGACAAGAAACATTTGCGGCCAACAAGTTTCTTAAACCGTCGAGAGCTAAACCGTTTGCTCGAATTGCATCAAGGGAATTTTCGTGAAGTCCTCATGACCTGTTACGATGACTACGAAAAACGCCAAAAGCATGCAGTTGGCAACGATTGGAATTATTCTGAATGCTCCGCCGGTAGATAGCGTTTTCGAATTCGACGTACCCAGTGTGGTTGCGAAGTCGCAAAATCGGCAATTCGGTAACTCTTGGCTGAGGTTTGGAGTTAGCACCCCATTCTCTCATTGGCTAGCAATTGCTCAAATTCTCCTGTAAGTCATGATCGCAACTTCAACCACAAAGCAAGCCCTTCGATGCCAGCTCGATTGACAGTCGTAATCACTCAGTCATCGCGCCGCGATGCGCGTACCGTAGATCTCGAAGAAGAGATTGTTACTCGCATGATGCTATCTCCTGGGTTGGATGTAGCATTGGTTGCATCGCTAGACGCAATACGGCTGGAAAGTACTGATCATTTGTGTTTACATGCCCTGCCGGAAGAAATCGCTTTGCTTGGTTGGCTGGAGTCGGTTGACGCAGCAGCCCACTGGCAGCGGCTGAATCTAGTTGGCATGTGGACCGAACTCCCAATCGTACCAGCAGCCGAAAACGTCTTATCTGGCTACAGTGCCCCGCCCGCAATCTTGGGAAACTCTACAAAACGCGTTCGCTACATTAAACTGAGTCCGGAAATGAGTACCGACGCGATTGTTGGTCGCGTCCAAAGCGTCTTAGACAATCGCAGAGTTCAGGCGGTGCCTATCCAATTGAGTCCTAAAGCAAGAATTCAAAACTTTCCCAATAAGACCTCCAACTCACCTTCGGCTGCCAGTGCAACGCCGACCACATTCGACAGCCAGACTCAAGCTACACCTGCAAATTCTGGCGCCGATGTAAAAAATTTTGAAGCTGTTGCAAAGCATATGAACGCGGCCGTTGAGCCTGCATCCCAATCGCAGAAAAATCCAGCTCCAGCGGACGAGCTCGCCATCTCAAAGCTCGCGAAAATGCCATACTCGACAGACAGTGCATTTACCAAAAACGATATTACCAACCAGCTTCCCACAAACCATCTTCTTGTTATTGCCCAGCCTGCCATGCGTGACGCAAACGACGACAGCTTGCAGTGGACCAGTTTAGATAAACTTGTCGACGATCTCGATGCCTTGGATTTGTAGCCGTTTCAGCGAAAATCCTTATGAATGACTTTGATGGCCACAGCAGCGATAACCTTTCCGCACCCCAGCAATGGTTGGCGTATGAATTACACGATGGACTACTCCAGTGGATCATCGCCGCCAAAATGCAAGTCGCCGCTTAGCCCACTGAGCACGTACTGGTTGTTCTGTTCTCTCCGTACCACTCTTCTCGTCGCCTGCCCGGCATCGCTGGGTGCAACGGCTGCATTCGCCGGAAATGGGCCTCG
>CAZVBC010000298.1:0-9477 GCA_964625155.1 uncultured Pirellulaceae bacterium | reverse complement strand
GATGGCGGTAGTGTAGTTCGAGAATTGTTCTCCTAGTTTGCAAAATCAGGTAAGATTCCAGCACAACCCTGCGCGATCGCGAGGGAATTTGTTCTTGATGGTGGGTGCATTCCCGTACTGCGAGAGGATTTTTGCTATTGTGACGAGTCCCATAGGGACAAAACACGACTAGACGGATGACACTGACGCGAACATCAAGTCCCTAACGGGACGAAGAACCATCTTTTAGGAATGCCTTTTCTTCCCACATTCAGTCCCAAACAGGACACTTGAGCAGCTATCGCCGCGACCACCCGCGGGGAACGAAACTTGAGCAAACACATTCGCCTTCAATGCCAGATTATTAACGGCCCAGCGCTGTCCAGCGAGTCAATCCTGATCTAACACACCTGTGTTAATACACATTTCGCAAAACGACCGCAGCGAGTGTTCATCCTTGTTTGGCTAGGTAGAAAATGGCCGCTATAACCAAGAACGTGACTTCCAATTCGCGACAGTAGTCATTTGTTCTTCGCGTTGTCCTTGTCGACTTTCGCTGGAAAATGTACTTCCGCAGACGTGGAGGAGGATTCGGCCGACTGGTAGAGTTCAGCAAGTTGCAAAAGCAATCTTTCCAGCTCAGCAAAGTAATCGTCTTCCGAAAAAGTGCCCGCGGCGGTCATCGTCGCTTTGCGATCGCGCAGCGCGTCGATCGCTTGCTCGATAGTTTCTCGCTGAGCCAATTGCTGACTAGTAAATCTTGGACCGACAGTAGATGGCCGCAACATAACTCGTGATGCCAGCCCGCCGTCGATACTCTTTCCAGATTCTGGCGTTTTGGCTGGCCGTAAACCACGAAAGAAATTGGCACCTGTTCCCAACTTGTCGCCATTATCATCCAACAGCGCGTGTTCGGTCGCCAACCGCGACGCTTCCTTGTAGAACTTATCAGTTTGTGAAGCCGCAGCGAGGAATGCTTCTAGTAAAGAGACTTCGTCGTCGTGATCTAGATCGGCCGCAGTGTCTGTGATGGCACTGGCAAGAAAGCCGCCAAATCGAGCAAAGTTCTGCTCGTTACTGCTGCGCGTGGCGGTCACAATGATGCGGTCTGGGCCACTTAACTCGGTCAAAAACGCACTGCTGGCCGAAGAACAACAAAGTAGAATCAAGCGTTTGCGCCATGGCTTGAGCCACGCTCCCAATTCACTCACACTCAGGTCCGGACCGCGCAAATTGAATTTTGTAATTCCCCGATCAAACGTACCGTGGCCGATCATTACGATCCACAGACTTGTGAGATCCGCTTGAATTGACTGTTCAATTGCTTGACGAATCATGTCACGATCCGTTCCGGCGGAATCGGAGGCAAGACCCACCGTCGTTATTTCCAAGTGTTGTGCAGTGGCCACTCCTTTCCAACCTTCAGCCGAGCGAGAGAATTCACCCACGTACTTTTCCTCGCCAGCCGCCCCTACGATCACTAATATACGACCAAGTTTGGCTGGTTTATTGGACAAACTTGCCAATTCCTCGCTCCGTGACGAAACGGGCATTGCCCAAACCATCATGCCACACAAGATACCTGCCAGAATAATCGCTGCGCGAATCATGGCATGCCTCGCAGTCGTCGCACGGCCCACTCTAGACACAGACAAAATAGTGCAACTCCTAACATCCACGACTTGTGCCACAGCGGCTCGAATCTCGATTCAGTAATGGGGACCTTACGCGAAGGTAAACTGGCGACAAAAGTGTCAAGCCGCTCGACGGATACGACTTCGCCGCCACTGCGTTTGGCCAATTCACGCAGAACTTCGCTGTCGGGAATCAGATTTGCAAACTCAGCTGACGACGGTTCGGCCGTCCAGCCCGTAACGACCGGCTCCATCGGCTCGCCATCCGAGCTTTTTGCATGAATGGTTAATTCGTATGCACCGTCGAGCTGCGACCAATAAGTTGCATTGTAAACACCAGATCGTTTCGGATCAGGTGTCACCGATGCGGGGATGGTTTGATCGTCGGGTTGCTTGATCGTCAGTTCGATCGACGCATTGTCCATTGGTTTGAAGGCGGCATCTCGCAATTGCAAAGTGATTAGGTGGGGAGCATTCGCAGACTTCGGAGGCTCGATCTCAAACTCGATACGCTTGGGCACGTCGGCGGTCAGCCAACGGGCAACTTGCCGCCAAGCCTGAGCCAGATCGTCATTCTTCTCAGATTCACGGCGCATGCTCCAGCGCCAAAAATCGCCGATCGTCAGCGCGGCTGTGCGTCCTTTGCCAAATCGCTGGGTAACTAAGGCTGGCTTACCCGTCCCTTGTTCCTCAGTATAGATCTCGGCGAGTATCGATGCACCCGGCTTCACGTCCGCAACTGAGTTCCAGGTCATAAAGCTGGGCATATCCGTGACTCGTTTCGCTTCATCCGCTTCGCTGGAACGCAAGCGCGTCCACGGTTCGAGACTCCCCTCGCGCGTCAATCGAAAGCGGACCAGCGGACGTTCTTGTTCGGCTGTGTCCTCAGAACGCAAATAGACTGGCAACAAGTCGCCTAGCGCAGTATCACGGTATTTACCCTTAGCAAAGCTCTCCATGCCGCCCAACATCATCAAACCTCCACCACGTTCGGCTACGAACCGCCGCATTAGCAGCATCTGTTCCTGCGAAAAAAATTCAGCTTCGACGTCGTCAAGCAGTATTGCTTCATACTGGAAAAGCATCTCGTCGGTCTTGGGGAAACCACCTTTAAGGTCATCTTCACCTTCGACGCCAATGCGCAGCAAAACCGGTTCATCATATTGTTCTGCTGCCTCGCCAGTCTGGTCATCAAACCCAGCAAACAATGGGTTAGCTGAATCGACACCTCGGTCCCGGAAACTAAACTTGGGCTCTTTCTTAGCAATCCGAATCAAGCCGGTCAGATCAACCTCGTCGTCTTCTTCAAGTGCACGCCGCAAGAATTTAAACTCCCAGTTCGGTCTTCCGGCAACATACAGTATGCGATAAGGCCCGCCTCCGCGATCGACTGAAACCAAACGAGAGTTGTTTGCAGTTGTTACTTCAACGCTGCTGGTCAGAGATTGCATAGCGACTTTTTGCGGCGATTTACTATCATTTCCTTTGGCCGCAGGCTCTGGTTCTCGATCTTCGCTGGCCAATATCGCTTGGATGCGTACAAACTGGAAGCCGGTTTTTTCAGGTTTGAATTGGAAACGAACTCGTTGTCGAAAGGCCTCACCTTCCGCCACAATCGTCTGCTTGTCAATTGTCTTACCAAGCTGATCGACCAACTTTACTACGATCGCTCGTCCCGCCAACCCGCCGGCGCGTAAGGTGGCTTCTAAAGTCACCGGCGCAATCTCGAAGGCTGATTGCATGACTGTGGGGTCGGTGATGGAGATATCGCGAAACTTGGCCACACTTTCGTCGACAATAGGATAAATGGGAATCTGGGAACCAACTTGATCGATCAATTCTTGCAAGCCGTCGGTCGCCAGCCCATCGGTCATTACCATAATGCCTGCGATAGGTCTGCGGGCAAAGCGAGCTTGAATGGTCCGCACAGCCTCAGCCAGTTGCGAGTTAGTGCCATTAAAGTTAATTTCAGCAAAGTCGTTAATTGAACGCAGACGACTATCAAAAGCAAACTTGCGCATGTCGAAATCTTGCGCCAGTCGAGTTTGCCACGCGGCTTCCTTTTTCAGTGCTTGCCTGAATTTCTCGTCCCGCGATTGCGATTCGCCTGGCGAGCGAATCTGCATGCTGCGACTGTTGTCGACCACTACTGCCATGACATTGGCGCCTGGCAAGGGTCGTTCAAATCGCTGCAGAGGTTCGAGCAGACAGAAGACAAGGAGTGCGGCAGCCAGGGCTTTGGAACATGCAGCCAGCCAACCTAGGCTTTTGGCTGTATTCCCCGTCCAATAACTCCAAATGACTGACGCAACTGCTATGCCGCCAGCCGTGGCGGCTGCCGGTAACCACTGAGTCGAGCCGAATGATAGGTTTTCCCACATCAGCGACCGCTCCCCAGATTCTCGTAGTACTGGCGCACCTGATTACTGAATTCACTGGGTACCGGATCGCGGTCAATTGGAACGACCACATTTCTGTCGGCCGATCGTCGAAGCAATTCGTCGGAAACCTTGCGTTCCAATTCACGAAGTGGACCCACAATTAACTTGTCCACTAAATCCCATTCCGGCGTCTGAGAGTGCCGTTTGAATTCGGTGCGAACGTCACGAGCGGCTTGGCGAATCTGAGTTGCTTGCCATCGTAAATCCGGATCGCTTACAAGCTCTTCGACATCGCGCAGTCGATCAGACCAAGCTCGAAAGCCTTCGCCCGTCAGCGGAGCCGCCGGTGACAAATCTTCCGCTACATCTCGCCAACCTCCCAACCGACCATCGTTGGGACCGGACTGATTGCGCTGATTGGATTGCTGCGTCGAAGGCTGATTCGAACGCTCGCGCACTCCTTGACCATCCGCCTGATTTCCAGCCTGCCCCTGCTGTTGTCCCTGCTGTTGTCCCTGCTGTTGTCCCTGCTGTTGTCCCTGCTGTTGTCCTTGTTGTTGTTGCTGTCCTTGTTGCTGTCCTTGTTCTTGTTGCTGCTGTTGCTGCTTGCTTTGCCGGCTCTGTTCTTGTCCTCGCTGCCCCTGCTGCTGTTGAGATTGCTGTTGCCCTTGTTGTGCTTGCTGCTGCTGCGATTGTTGAGCCTGACCGGGTTGCTGAGAATCGGCTGTTGCGCGACGAGCATCATCGGACTGTTGGTCTTGTTGATTTGCAGGCTGCTGATTGCCATCGCTAGATTGTCGACCGGTTGCACGAGCGACCTCATCTTCGATCTCACCGGATAGTTGTTCGATTTGGTTCAGCGCCAAACGCAACGACTCGAGTTCGCTGCCGAGGACCGACTCGGCCGCCTCGTCAACTTCTTCGCGGATCTGCGTGAGATCGCGTCTAGTCTCCTCAGCCAACTGGCGAGCTTGTGGACGAAGGTTGCGATCGAGCAGTTGCTCCGTCGTTCGTAACTTGCGTTCGATCTGCTGCTGTTGAGTTCTACGGAATGTGTCGTAAAGCTTATCAGCCATCAAGGGCTCGGCATCTTCGGCTTCTTGAACAGTTTTCTCAATATTTTCCATGAGCGACTTGAGTCTTTGTTGCTGTTCTTGGGCGGTTTTTTCGAGGTCTTGTCCAGCGTCGGATGGGCGTATGCCACCTCCATCAGTTTCCTGTGATTGTTCCAATTGTTGCACCAGATCTTTTTGGTTTTGTTCTAGTTCAAGTGCCTGCTGCCTCATCTGTTGCATCGATTCACTGAACTGATTGGCCGCCTCTTGACGAATGGAGTCTTGCATCTCCTTGAGTTCTTGTTCGGCGCGCGTGCCCGCCGAGAGAGCTTGGCCGGGATTGTTTTGTTGAAGCGCTTCGGCAGACTGTCGCAGATTCTCCCGAGTCTGCTCCATTTGCTGCTGAGCTTGCTGGACAGCTTCGGCAGAATTCTGTTGGTTCATTTGCTGCATCAACTCGTCACTATCTTGCAACATTTGTTGCTGTTGTTCGCGTAAACGACGAAGCTGTTGCTCCAACTCCTCACGCTGTTCCTCAGTCTTGGCTTCCTGCAGAGCAGTTTGTAGTTCGCGAAGTTGTTTGTTAAGGTCTTCTTGCCTTGTCGCCAATTCTCGCAAGCGACTTAAAACTTGACGCATCTGCGTTTGTTCTTGCTGCTCGGCATTGTCCTGAGCAAGTCGCTCATTTTCGTAACGGTTCTCGCGATTGTCCAACTCAAGTTCATTGAGTTGCTGCTGTCGCTGACGCGAACGGCTGGATTGGCTGCGCTGGCTGCTCGATCGTTGGTTGCGAACGACCTCATGTTCTTTCGCTTGTAATCGCAATAGATCCTGGTATGCCGCTTGTTCATCCACCAAAGCGTTTTGCAAGTCTACGGAACTGAGCGACTTGGCTGCCTGCCCTAACTTTTCGCCCGCAGCTTGCATATGCTTGTTGGCGGCATCAATATATTGATCCGCGTTTGGCACTTCAGTGGTCTCGGCCAATTCAGCTAGTTTTTCGATGGCCGACAACTGAGATTCAGCCAACAATTCGATATCTTTGACCACAGTATCCGGAAGCTGTTGTCGTCTTGCCTTGCGGGCGACATTCCACGTGCCGGCGATAATCTGCTTTTGAACTTCTAGCAGCTCTTCGGTCTCCTCGCTTCCCTGTTGCTGTTGCTGTTGTTGCTGCTGTTGCTGTTCCGATTCAGACGGTTGTTCGCCTTGTCGGAAGATTTCTTCGAAAGGTCGAATTTCAGCAAAATAAATATCACTAACAACACGCCTGGGTTGCCCTTCGGGATCGAAATCTTCTGCCCATACGAAATAGGATAGGAGTTGATCAGTCTTGGCATTGAGCCGCTCAAAGTCGATCATGTCTGCCAAGTCGATTTTCTTCTCGAGCTCGGAAGCCAGTTTGATTTCCACGTCGATCGGCTCTTCGCCCGCCATCTGGTAACTGAGGCCAGCCTTAGCGATAGAAAAATCGTCTTGAATTTTTGCGGCGACGTCCAATTCTTGTAACGGTGATACTCGGGCGTCTCCACCTTTTACCATCTGGATTTTGGGCGGTTCATTCGGCAACACCTTGGCCGCCAACGTAATATCATCTGGATTATTTCGGTCTTGTTGATCGACCAGCTTCAATTTCCAAGTCTGGGTTTCAGCGAGGACCAACGAGGCTTGCACCATTCGAGGATCGGAATCGACTGGGGTCAATTCTGTCGAATGGCCCTTAGCATCAACCAGCTCAGCCCTTTGAACCGCTTTGTTAAGATGACATATCCAGGTCAATTTAGTACCTGCCACCGCAGTGACTCGGCGAGTATCCGCGATCGTTTTAGGTGACAGACGTGTGTAACTGGGATATTCCAGATTTGCATCACTCCGCACTAGCGAAGGGTATTCAAACACCGTCAATTTATACTGGCGACTGCGTGACCCATCGTATTCAATTGCGTACTCGATCGGTTCCCGAACATCGTATAGATAGGCCGCAAAAACAGGATCCTCAAGTGAACGCTTCATTAATAACTTGTTGTCACCCTGTGCTCCATGACTAACTAAAGTTACCGACTCCGGCAAACGGCCATCAAACCGAGCGGTAATGATGACGCTGGTACCCAGCTCGATTTCAGCATTGCCCGGTTGTACAGTGGGTTCGCTCACAGGGCGAGTGCGCGCGGCAGTGGCAGACGCAAGAGCTTTGATGTTGCGATCACCGCGAGTCAGAAACAGTCCCACCAACCCCAGGCCGAGTATTGCGGGAATATTTGCCAACCAAGCGACCATCAAATGCTTGGTGGGCACCATGCTATTCCAGCGATGTAGCGTATTGTGCCTCACTGTTTCTGCGATCAGTCGGCGCTGAAGATAACCCAGCGATCCGTCCGGCAATTGCGGTCGTTGATTGATGGCCGCCAGCAATCGCTGGTCAAGTCCGGGAAAGTGCGATTCGACCTGGCTGGCCACAGTCCGAGCATCCGGTCGCCGCCTTAGCACGATACAGACGGCCGCTATCGCAGCCACCACCGAAGTGGAAAATAACCAAGCGGCAGCCCCCTGAGGCAATGGTCCCCAAAAACGAATCAGTGACAATCCCACGAAGATCGCCACTAACCAAATCGCCACCAACGTCCAGCCCAAACGTAGAGTCTGGATGCGTCGGGTCAACCGATTCAACAAGAACTGTAGTCGAGTATCCATGATTCACCTACCGGTATCCGTCACGCTCCGCGTGCCACAAATACAAAAAGAAAAAATTCGCCTCTATCCAATCGCTGTCGACATATCAAATGGCTGTCTGCAAGTCGCTTTGCCCACTGCTGATCCCACGACGACTTGACCAACCGGCCAAAGCGGTTTCAATCACGAGAACTATAATGCCAGCGAACAATAACCATTGCCATACTTTTTGCCGACTCTCCAATTCCGCAGTCTGCAGTTGTCGAGCCACTTCACGGCGCTGAACATCCGAAGTGACCTTGCCGAGCCTCACGCCATATTGCTCAAATCGCTCGAGTCCAACTTCGGCCAATTGACTTTCCGACTCAGGAATTTGCACTGCTATTTGCCTTCGCGCATGGCCATCAACCAGCCAAAACAACCCCGGTGTCTCCAGCTCAATGTGACCATCAACTAATTTGTGCTCGACTACCACACCTTCAGACTTTTGAACCTTTAATTCGGCAACGTCTTCGGCGACAATCGGTTCGCCGACCTGGTATACGCTTTGTATAAAGCGAGTGCGGCCCGCAGGATCGAGCATGCCTGCAAGTAAAGGAACAAACTTGCTGGACAAACCGAGTTGGCTGGCTGTAACTTGCCACCCGCTCGCGATGATCCACAGATTGCCGTCGCCTGTTCTTTGATGAACGATCATTGGCGCTCCATTGTCGAATTTCGCTAATACCTTCCACGCTGGGGCATCGCCAGAGATGAGTTTTTCAGAAGTGATTTGCCGATGAGACCAAAAGCGAATTTTCGAAAAGTCGCTAAACCGAACATCAGCAAAGGGTTTGAATAAACTACTTTGAAAGTCGATAACACCTAACAACGCAAAATCTTTGAGCTTGGCTTCCAAAACTTGGACGTCATCAGTGCCGGTCAATGCCTGTAACTCACGCGTGTATTTTGATTGCTCGTCGACAGGCTGTGACGCCACATAAATCAACGTCCTGCCTGCTCGACAAAATTTGACTAGCGAAGCTAACACATTGTCGTCAACTCCCGTTTCCACAACGACAGCGCTCAAAGATGCATCAGCAAGCCAGCGATCCAGTTGTGCCTGGTCAAATTTCCCAGGTGACGTACGTTCCATATTCAAAGTGCGGAAGGGTGTGCTCAACGGAGCCTTGCTCAGAAAATAGTAGGGATCTTCTTCCTGTCGGAGTCGTTCTGTTCCGATGTACAACAGCCGCTCAACCAACGGTTCCGTAATTGGCAACAACGCATTGTTGTCAAAGTCCTGCAGGTCACCAGACAAAGCAACTCGGTTTGCCCCAGCAGGTCGAGTAGGCATAGGAATAACGCGTACTTGCCCAGGCGGAACTTGAATATGCGTCTCCGCCGTCGCTTGTGTGGCTCCCGCCATACCGTGCCAACTCAACCGGAAATTGCTCTCAACAGAATCGGCGTTATTCTCGATCCGAACACGAACTAAGTCATCTTCGGTGGCGTTTTGTTCGGCCGCTTGCATGATCGAAACGCGAGCATTCCCCGGCTTGGTCGGTGCCGCACGGCGCACATCCAAGCGTACGTTTTCGGGCCAGGGAAAACCTTGTAGCGCCTCAAGACCACTGTTCTCATGGAGGTCAGTAACAAGCACTATCTCTGCGCTGGTGGTAACTGTCTTGCCATCGACTATCGATTTGGCTTGCAACATATCCGCAGCATTCATCAGATGCTTTGCCAATTCGGTTGCACGCCAACTGGGTTGCAATT
>CAZVBC010000297.1:0-9483 GCA_964625155.1 uncultured Pirellulaceae bacterium | reverse complement strand
GAGCAAGTTGCGACCGTGGGTCGACTGTTACTGAGCTTCTGATTCGTGATAGTATCGCATTGGGGCCAAGTACTGTTACTGCGCGTATTAGGCAAAATAACAGTGCGTGCGTTGTGTGTGCTCAGCCGACGTGGAGATTGGCTTCAACGTGTCGGATGGCGTCGCGGATGTTCAGCGGTCCACGAGAAAAATGAAGTTCTGAGTTCTCCTTCAACCAGCCTTCTACCGTCTTTTCGGCAGAGATTACCGTACTATGGCGTCGGTGTCCAAAAAAATCGCCAATCTCTTTGTAAGCAGCCGGAGTATATTTGCGAGCCAGAAACATGGCGAGCATGCGTGGTTGCGAAACGGTACGTGTCTTGCAATGTGAACGTAGGCTTTGAGGTTCGAGACCAAACACGTCGCAGACAACTCGCTCAATGTCTTTCAAGCGTACTACGGGCTGAGTCGCTTGAACCAAGTCGAAAATCGCGTTCCAACACTGATCCCAACTCAAGCGACTGCGATGCAACGAAACCATGGCTACCAGTCGCTTAACCACGCCTTTGATCGCTCGACCGTCGCCACTGACTCGCGATGCAATCTGCCGTAGGAATTCGTCCGGGATTAAGACCTCTTTTTGCTGAATCTCTTTGGACAATAATTGATAACGCGTCTCTTCGTCCAGCGGCATTAATGGGCTGACTAACCCGCCGCGAATGCGGGCGAGTAATTCGGCCCCCATGCCTTCAAGTTCGGGCAGCGATCGATCTGCAAGCAGGACGATCTGACGCCCGGCCTTAAGCAAGTTGTCGATCGTATGGTGCAATTCTCCAAGTGTGGCTTTTTTGCCCATCAGAAATTGGATATCGTCCAACACAAAGGCTTCCAAGTCACGGTATTTGCGCCGAAACAGCGGCAGCCCCTTACCAAGAATAGCCTCGGTAAAGTCGTTCGTGAACTGCTCACTGGACATATGCATCACACGTCGAAGCTGGTGTTTCGACCGCAACTGTTGCGTTATGCCGACCGCCAAGTGCGATTTGCCGACACCGCTGGGACCATGGAACAACAAAGGACTCATGCTGCCCGGTTCGCGCACCGCGATATTGGCAGCCGTCCATGCCAGTTCGTTACACGAGCCTGAAACGAATTGTTCCCAAACATTGGCAAGTGGTCGAGTTACCAAAGGCTCCGAGGTTGCTTTCGGCGTCTGAATCGTAGCGGCAGCCGAGACAGGATTCACTTTTTCAGCGACTGTCGTTCGGGGCGGTAGGTGATTTTTGAAGCTTGGAGATGCTATGGATATAGTCGCTGGAAAGTCTGGCTGCGCATGGGGGCGCGGTCTGTGGTCGGCAGCGGTTGCGTGCAAACTTGCGGTAGTTACCGAATTGAGTGACTTGCTCTGTTCCATAATTAATCGAGCGTCAGGTCCAACAAGTTCACAAAGGGTACTCGCAAGTTCACGAATCAACATCCGCCGTGCAAGGTTGCAAGCAAATAATGATTGAAAGCTAAGCCGCAGGCAATGATCTTGCCACTCCCACAGGGTATCCTGCGGAATCCACAAGTCAACGCGCTCTTGGCTGATCCGATCGACCAGGGAAGATCGCAACTGAGCAGCGAATTCCTTGTCGCTCTGGTTCACATCGTGTGCCATGCTCGGCGCGCACTCCTATCCTTCACGCTGTTAAGACCTTTAACAGCTTGGTTCCTGATTTCAAACGAAATGCATACCCTGCATTTCGCCTACTAAACTTCGACGGTCAAGAAGAGGGCCACAAATCCGTCGGTCGATGTTTAGTATCGCGAGCTGCCCGTGAAAGGCGTCGTGGATTGTAGGATTGCTAGCGAGCCTGTCAAACAACTTTGTGCTCGCCCAATCCATCTCTCGCACGGAGTCCCAGTCTAACCCTTCGCTGGCCTTGGTCATGAGCCAATTTCTTAGAATCGCTCAATAGAAGATAACTTATTGTCCACATGCCCTTACCAGTGGAAAAGTTGTTCAGATTTGCCCCAGCGAGGCAATCTTGGCATTAGGGCATTTGATGCAAGTCTCTTGTTTTCAACAGCTTGCGAGGATTCGATCGGTTGACTTAGAATACGGCAATGTACATTCTAGCCATCGAATCAACTTGTGACGAAACTGCTGCGGCCCTGATTAGTCAGAGGCGTGAGATAGTTGCTTCGGCTGTGGCAAGCCAGCAAGCAATTCACGACCGGTTCGATGGAGTAGTCCCCGAGTTAGCGGCTCGCGCTCATCTGGAACGCATCGTTCCAATTGTGCGCAGCGTGCTCACTACGGCTCAGATTCGGCCTCAAGAGGATTTAGCAGCGATTGCCGTGGCGACGGAACCTGGCCTTCCCGGATCACTGTTAGTGGGGCTGGCGGCAGCAAAAGCTTTGTGTGTGGCTTGGAACAAACCTCTGGTGGCGATCAATCATGTTCAGGCTCACATTTACGCGTGTCAAATTGGAAGGGCTGAGTCGATATTTCCGTGTTTGGGTTTTGTTGTTAGTGGCGGGCATACCAATCTGTATGTATGTAAATCAGCTTGTAACTGGCGTTATTTGGGCGGGACAATTGATGATGCCGCCGGAGAAGCGTTTGATAAAGTGGCGGTGATGTTGGGTTTGCCGTTCCCTGGCGGACCCAACCTCAGCCAACTTGCCCAGCAAGGGAATCCAAAATCTTTCCATTTTCCGCGCCCCTTATTGAATCAACGCGATACGTTAAATTTCAGTTTTTCGGGGCTGAAAACTGCGGTGAGATATCAATTGTTTGGTACGGGCAAACAAGATTTCCAAGCTTTCAACATTCCAGATTCTACCAAGGCTGATGTTGCAGCCAGCTTTCAACTCGCAGTAATTGATTGCATCGTGGGCAAAGCAGAACTAGCACTACGGCAGACTGGCCTGAAACGCTTGTGTGTTGGAGGGGGAGTATGTGCGAACGTCTTGCTGCGTAGTGAATTAGGAGCGATGTGCCGCAAGAATTCCTGTGAACTGATCCTAGCAGCTCCCGATTTGTGTACCGACAACGCCGCCATGGGTGCGATAGCCTGGGAGCGATTTCTGGCAGGAGATTTTGCTGATCTCGATATCGACATCCAACCCGGGTTGTTGCGTGGCGACTAATGCCCCCAGTCGCGGTGATTTCGCGACAATTCCGAGGCGCGAGCATGGCAGCGCTGATCTTAGGCCTATTAAACTTCATGCCATGGCTGCGAACGAACTGACGAATTAGTTAGTGCCTCGAGACACGATGACCTGCAATTCGTTGGTGAATCAATTAGAAAATCTGGCCTTCAGCTGCGAGTCGTTCGCGTAGTTGGTGATACTTCAGTTGTTGTGGACTGCAATTCTGTTGAATGGCGAGTGCTGCAGCCGTTCCTGCCGAGTGCCCCATGACCATGAAAACAGGCTCCATGCGGATAGACCCGTAGGCGGGATGGGAGCTTGAAACGCAAACGGGCACTATCAAATTGTTGCACTGAGATTCGGTGGGCACGATCGATCGATAAGAAATGGCGTAGGCACGAGGTTTCTCGCCCAGCGAACCGTCCACATAAAGCTTGTTATGGGAATCGATAAAGTAACCAACTTGGTGCGAATCGACCATGTAACTGCCAATGGCTATACCGTCGTCTGCCTGGCGGGTGCCGCTGCGCAGTGCGTTGTGTTCAGTCATGACGTAATCGCTGATCATGCGGCGAGCTTCACGAACATACAACTGATGGGAGAAGTTTTGATTGTCGATGAATTCATCTTTAGGCAAGCCGTATTGCGCAAGTTCGTCACGCACAGCGACGGGGACTCGCCGGTCGTTAACGAGAAAATATAGCTTTCCTAGAGCGAAATCCTTATGCTGCTGCATCAATTGCTCGCGCAAATTGTAGTCACCGTTGGCCCAACCGTAATTTACTCCCGGCATGTTCGATACATTGACATCAACCTTGCGATTGGGAAGTGGAGCCATGCTCATCAGGCTCCTCAAGGTGATGTCAGGGTTGGCTGCGCAGGTGCGTCCCAGTAATTCAAACCATAACGGATCGTAGTTGGCCGGCTTTTCGATTGGCAGCCGATTGTTCGGATCGTCGGTCAGCGTGTATCGGAAACAATATGCTTGAACTCCATGGTCACCGGTACCGTCGACTCCTGGCGAGCGCGGGGCGATGAAGGGGAGCAAGCCGGACGACGGATCACCCGGAGATCGAAAAGGGTCAATATTAATCGGGCCAGCAGGGGACGCATAAAGTTGACCATACGGTTTGGCATGCACTCCGTTGAATTGCTCTTGATAAGCTGAGTTCGATTCGCGGCCAACGATATATCTCACGCCTGCGCGAGCGAGCAAATCGCCTTCGTAACTTGCATCGATGAATATCTTGGCTGAGTAACGGTTGCCGCTTTCCATCCGAATTGACTCGATCCGGTTATCTTGCTTCGTGGCAGCTTGTATCAAGTCCAGCCGTTGACCTCGATGGATGGCAACACGTGCCTGGCGCAACATATCTTCGAAGATGCGTTCTGCAACATGTGGTTCGAAAACCCATTGCATCTGCGAAGGATCGTTTTTGCCTG
This sequence comes from uncultured Pirellulaceae bacterium, assembly GCA_964625155.1. Taxonomy (GTDB): domain Bacteria; phylum Planctomycetota; class Planctomycetia; order Pirellulales; family Pirellulaceae; genus Aureliella. The sequence continues at coordinate 4,920 of CAZVBC010000297.1, read as the reverse complement.
TAAAGACCCTTTTCACCGATCGAGCGAAATAATTCTCACGCGTTTCGCAGCGCCAGGCTGCGGGATTTTGATAATGACGATAGATATGCTGGAAGAACAAGCGAGCCCGCCCACCAATCCGACTGTGCGAATTCATGTCGGTGGCACACAGGCCCGCGGTCATGACTCCTCCCACGTGCCGATAGGGCTCGATCAAAATGACAGCCTGATTGTTTTCTGCAGCGGAAATGGCTGCCATAATGCCGGCAGGAGTCCCGCCGTAGACCAACACGTCGCATTCGTGCGAATCGACTCCCTGCGCCGTAGAGAGAAACCAGACTAATACAACAACGCTAAGACTTAGCAGGCGAACTATCATCGGAGGGCAGCCCTTTGGTAGAGAATTTCAAAGCAAGTTGGCAATGTAATCGCCGTATCGTCAACCTGCAACAGAACCGATCAAACGATCAACGATAACTCACATGCGTTGACGAATCGATGCGATCCAGATCACTACTTGGTAAGAAAGTCACTTTGCCTTGTCACAGCTACGAAGTAGGCTTCGCGGAAAACGGGAGAGCGAGGTTCCAACAGAGCTGCAGTTCAATTGACTCAGCAGGAGCTTCGTCCTCCCGATCGCTAGAATTAAGCTGTGACAAAGCCTAGTTTGTATTTGCTGGTGGACGTGGAATGGTGCGAATATAGATCTGACGACGGTTGTTGTTCGTTTCAGATTCTTCCTGAGTTGCAGGAGCACAATCTCGGTCACCCGGACGGCAATCGACTGCGGTTTGTCGATTTGCTCGACGCGGCGACCGTTCTGTAAAACGAAGAGCATTTGGTTTTTGAAGGCATCACGAGCCAACGAATTCCCGTCAGAGGACGAATTGCTAGCGATTCCCAAACACGTTTGCCCCACGCTAGCCGGTTAGCGTCCATCTGCTCACTATTCATACTCCAAGGGCGACGCTCCTGCGGAGACTTTATGCGCCGCCGCAAAACGTCCACAAGCAATTGGTTCGCGAATTCGCGACCCGAAAAAGCTCGGCTGGAGCCCCGCTCTCCCGACGCAGATTTTCATTGATCAATTGGAATTCAAAAAAGTTTAGAGCGGTGACAGCGTTCTCCCGTTTCCGAGAAGGCTCTAGGTGCCGCGTAACTGTGTCCTTAATGACGGTCAAGGTCCAAGGCGATCTGTTGCACCTGAAATGTAGCATCACCGGTTAAGCTATCGACTCTCCCAAACCAACCTGGCTGGCGGCTGCTGCGTAGTGCTTTAACGCATCGGGAAGCATCTTTTCAAGATCGGATGCGCGCCGTTCGTCTGCCGGATGAGTCGATAAAAACTCTGGGGGTTTGGCGGATTTTGAAGCAGAAGCGAAACGAGTCCAGAAGCGAGGCGCTTCGGTCGGATCGTAGCCGGCTTGGGCCATCAACATCAAACCGATATGATCCGCTTCCAATTCATGCTTGCGACTATAAGGAAGAATTACGCCATAGGTTGTAGCCACACCGTAAGCTTTCATAACCAAGTCACGGTTGACTTGTTCTTGTTTTCGCATGGCGACGCCGACCAGTGATTGGACACCGTTGACGGCAGCGGTCTGGCTCATGCGCTCTCCACCGTGTCGCGCTAAGACATGCGCCACTTCGTGACTCATCACTACAGCTAACCCAGCTTCGTTTTGGCAAATCGGCAGGATACCCTCGTAAACGACGATCTTACCGCCGGGCAAGCAGAAGGCATTCTGTTCGTCACTGGCAACGGTCTTGCATTCCCATTGGTAATCCGTACGTCCAGACACGCCAGCGATGCGCAGCCCGACGCGTTCGACAATACTTTGATGCCTAATATTGGATGGAGCTTTTTCTTTCGTAACTACGTCCGCAAATGCTTGCTGGCCCATCTGAATTTCTTGCGTTTCGGGAACCAACATCAATTGTCGGCGGCCTGTCAGTGGTGCGGATCGGCACCCCATCCAGCAACCGCATGTCGCAATACCCCAGGCACTTGCTGCAGAGCACCAAGTGCGTCGATTCAGATTATCAGCGGTATGAGACATAGAGTCCACTAACGATTCTGTGAAGCCGAACTGGGACGTTGAGCGACCTGTTGCGTCGAGACATAGCCCATGTACGCAAACAGGTCACGAATCTCTTCAATAGTTAACCGATCGAGCAGTCCGCTGGGCATTACCGAGACCTTGCTAGGTTGCACTTGAGCGATATCTTGCTCGGCGATCGTATGATGCTTCAGTTCCGAATCGCGGATGGTCAGCGACCCATCGGCACCAGTCACCGCAATTCCGCTGATGATGCGTCCATCCGCCGTCAATACACGTTTGGTCGCGTATTGATCGCTGATGACATGCGACGGAAACAATATGGCTTCCAAAGTCTCTTTGCGGCTGAAGCGTTTTGCGAGGCTAGTCAAATCTGGGCCTACCGTAGCACCTTTGTCGGCGAACCGATGGCATTTCGCACAATCTCCTTTTTGAAATGCCATTTGACCTTTTTCCACATTGCCGGACTTCCCTTCAGTCGAGTTGAAGTACTCGGTGAGAGTCTCGATATTCCAGCGCGAGCCGTCGGGAGTACTTGGCAGTACCGCTTCGAGTCGATCTGGATAGGTTTCTTTGTACCAAGTTTGCCAAGCGGCCATTTTGCTTTTCTGAACGGTGGTCGATTTTGCTGGTTCCCAGCCCGTCCAATGTTTCAGCAGAACGATTGCGGAAACAGGGTCTTGTCCAGCTTGTTCCATTCTCAAACCATGCAGAATCACTTCTCGGAGAGCATCAGGATCATCGGCCGCAATATCCACTTTGGACAAACAGTTAAGTATTTCTGGAATAGCGTACGATTCCAGGACTGGCAGGCTACGCACTAAATAGTCCCAGTTTTCATCGCTTGGATTCTGCGCCAATCCCAGCGCAATTGCTTGTCGTCGCTCGGGACTGCGAATCCATGCGTCGCGCAGATACTGCATCGACTGCGCATCGCTGCTGCCTGCCAACAACGCCACGATCCCAGTCCGCAACCGTTTGTATTGATCTCCTTCGAATCCATCACCCTCGATCTGTTGATCCAATAACCGGAGAGTGCGCAGATCACTTTCTTCTAATTTGTCTGGGAAACGGTATAGCGAAACAAGAGCCGCGTTAGGCCATTTGGCTCCTTCGGAAACAAAGATTTTGGCTTCGTCGATCGGCAAGTCGGCGCACACATCGCGGGCAGCATGCATGATGTACAGTGGGTAACTGCTACCTCCATCGGCCTTTTGAGATTCTTCATAGAACTTGACTAGTGCAAATCGCTCTGCTTGCTTCCATTTGTGATCGAAGAACCTCAAATGCATACCCACATGCACGCGCTCTGAGAGTTCGGCGTCACTTTGCAGAAACGATAGAGCTTGATCAATTGTCTCTTCAGCATTTAGGAACGCGAGCAGTCGGAACAATTCGCGATTCAGTATGGGCTCGCCGATGGGATACTCTTCGATCAGTTTTTCTCGCAACTTACCAACATCACCAGCTTTCAAGCCTGAACGATGTAGAACGACTTGAGTCAGTCGCAACACATCAATCAGATTTCGGTCGCTTACAAATCCTTGAAGTACGCGATTGACATTGGTCAGCACTTGTTGTGCATGTTGTGCGTTGGGGTCGACGCGCATCAAGGCCAATCCAGCTTGGGCCAGCAGCCTTTGATCGTCGCTAGACAACATCTTGTCGCGCCATTGTGCTACTGGTACGCGTTCGAGCAACAGACGGGCCGACCAGGCCAAGTAGCGATCGTCGCTGCCAAGCAGTTTTTCCAATTTATCTAGGTCAGGCGTTTTGCCAATGCGCGCCAGCGATTCGCAAGCGGCGCGTTGTACTCGCCGATCGGAATCACTCACCAGCTCCAGCAAACGCTCGATTACTGCTGGGCTGCCTTGATGCATCCAGAGTTGCTGCGTGGCGCGAGTACGGACCTGTTCGTTCGGAGAGGCGGACAGTTCCAACAGCAGTTCGTCGGAGGCTTGAGGGCCAAATAACTGCATCAACTCCAGCGCTCGCAGACGGTACTTGGATGGATTCTCTTCGCTGTAGGCAACTCCGATCAACGAATCGTTCCAGTCAGCCCCCATTTGCTTTTTTAGGGTCGCAATCTCTTGTCGCCCCCAAGCAGATTCGATTTGAGGTTGGCGGATGGCCCTGGCAATTCCTTGCCCAAGCTCGCGTACTGACTGAGGAATTACACCGCGCCACTGAACTCGATAGATACCGCCATTGGTTCCGCGGCCGCCAGTGCTGAAGTATAAATGTCCTTCGGGCCCCACGGCTAAATCAGTCACGTTTAACGGTTGACCTTGCAAGAATACTTCCGCGTGAGCTTGATGACCTGCACCGTTGTTCTTGAGGGTTACATTGAGAATTCTCCCTTCGGACCAATCGGCTAAGAATAGGTTACCGTGATATCGATGCGGGAAAGAGAAATGGTCGTATACGACGGCGCCGGTTGGCGAACCTCGGCCAGTTTCCAACAGTGTTGGCAACCGATCGAAAAAGTAACTGGGCCAAGCCGCCCAGCCACTGCGCCAGCCGAATTCGGAACCTTCGCCGATCTCATACAAACTGGTCGGGCGATACCAAACAGTACCGACATCCGATTCCATATCGCTGTCGTGTACGAACAAGCCACCATTGGGGTGAAACGCCAAGTCGTATGCGTTTCGCAAACCGCTCGCCACCAATTCGACTCGCTTGCCTTCGACGTCGGTGCGAATGACTGTCCCACCCGGCGCCTTAATGCCTGCGGCATGTCCTCCTGGATCTTCGTATCGTGGACCGACAAGATCACCTTCATACGTCGTCTCCACAGGGCTAGATTCAGCAAATTTGCCGATGTATTGCACATGGTTTCCGAGAATGCAATAAATCATTCCTTCCGGCCCGAGTG
>CAZVBC010000296.1:0-9498 GCA_964625155.1 uncultured Pirellulaceae bacterium | reverse complement strand
GATCACTGTTGAGGGACTTGGCCGCGACAGTTTGCAAGGGGACATTCGTTTTTGCGAAGTATTGCATCGCATGGGTTGCCACGTTGAATACTCCGACGATTCCATTACTGTTGGTGGACCTGCTCAGCAGGGCGTGACAGTCGATATGGCGGATATCAGCGACACCGTACAGTCGCTCGCGGCTGTAGCCCTTTTCGTTCAAGGTCCTACGACCATTACTGGCGTGGCCCACAATCGTCACAAAGAGACGGATCGAATCGCAGATCTGGCTACTGAGCTGCGTAAATTGGGAGCGACAGTTACCGAGTCAGCGGATGGATTGATGATCCTACCACCGCCGGTCGTTCGGCCCGGCGAGCTGGCGTCATATAACGACCATCGTATGGCGATGAGCCTAGCCTTGGTTGGATTGCGAGTCCCGGGCGTGGTTATTCGAAATCCGCGATGTACTGCCAAGACTTATCCCGGGTATTGGACCGACCTTGCACGTGTTGCTCAATGCCAGATCGAGCCCGTCGCCTGACGATTTACATGAACAGTAAAGTGATGATGTGCATCGACCTGACCAGTAAGCGAATTCTTGCAAAGCCAATATGCGATTAAACCTGTAGTCTCGCGGCGTTTGGAATTATGATCTAGGTTGACTTGCGCTCAGCCGCGTTATTCACGCCGCGTAGAGCATCGAAGAAGCAATCGCATCGAAGCAAAAGGTGATCAAAGATGCATTTTGGTACGTTGATCTGGAAGAATTTAGTAAGGCGACCGATTCGTTCTGGGTTGACAGTGTTTGCTGTAGCCATCTCGATAGGTTGCGTGGTGGCACTGGTGGGCGTAGCGACCGGATTCAAACGTGCCTTTCGAGGGCTGTATGAAACCAAGAACCTCGACTTGATTGTGGTTCGTGCTGGACAGGGGCAACGCCTTGCCAGTACGTTAGACATTGGACTGGCTGACAAGATGCGGGCGATTCCGGGCGTGCGCTACGTCTTTCCCGGCTTGGTGGATGTGATCTCGTTCGAAGAACAGGGAATCTACGGCGTAGTCGCGCAAGGACTGAAAATGAACCCCATGGTCGCCGAAACTTTTAAGATCGTCGAAGGACGCGCATTGAACGAACAAGATACCAAAGCATTGATGTTAGGAGCAATTTTAGCGAAGAATCTCGGTAAGAAATTGCATGATAAGGTCGAGATTTTTGAAAACGAGTTTTTCGAAATCGTCGGGATTTTTAATAATCCAAACGTATTTGAAAACGGTTCGATGGTCATTTGCTTGGAAGAAATGCAGCGATTGTTGGATCGCCCCCAGCATGTGACCGGCTTCACTGTGGAATTGGAACCCGGTGACAAGGAAAAGAATATCGAGCGCGTGCGCAACCAGATTGAGGCAGTTGAACCGGGAATATCGGCCATGCGGATTAGCGAACATGCGGATTCACTGTCGGAACTGCGTGCCGCATCGGCGATGGCTTGGTTGACTTCTGTACTCGCCCTATTGATTGGAACTGCTGGCGTACTCAATACGATGCTGATGTCAGTGCTTGAGCGCACCAAGGAAATTGGCATCTTTCGCGCAATCGGCTGGACCGCCGGTCAAGTCGTAAAAATGGTGCTGGCCGAAGCCCTGATGTTGAGCATGTTGGGTGCCGTAGTCGGAACGCTGGGGGCCTTAGTTTTAGTCCGACTCTTAACAAAGTTGCCCATGGCCGCCGGGTTTGTCGACGGGCACATCCCGGGTTATGTAATTGGTCAAGGATTTATTATTGCCCTGCTGATCGGATTGATTGGCGGTTCATTTGCCGCATTGAGTGCCGCGCGGCTACTACCTACTACCGCCTTGCGACATGAATAGTTGCCCGCGAAATTTACGCAAGTTGCGAAGATGCCAATTGAAGACTTGCACTCGTGTTCTTGCGATGAAACTTACGGTTTCTACTGACGCACACTATCAACCGTGAACACAACGGACGCTTCCTATTATTGACTCGCAGTTTATTGACTCGTACCAGATTTCTCGGCGGCAGCCAGTTTGCGACGAAAGGAGCGAATCTGTTCTTGGATGGCGATGGGAAGCTTTGACCGTAGCAAGTTGGCGCCACGAAACCAGCCTTCGGGTTCATGGAATACAACGTGCGCTTCGATCAACAATGCACCTGCAGGTTCTTTCAAGGCAGTGGCTGCTAAGTATCCGCCAAATCCAACGTAGGGTTGAGCTGGTCCCAGTTGCGGTTTGTCTCCGCCATTCTCGATGATTGCTTGCCAGCGGTTCGACAAGTTGGCTGTGGCTGAAAAACGGTCGTCTAGAACCGAACTGACCGTGATTTGTTCCGATTCGATGGTTTGCCAAGTATGGACGACTCCGCTTACCAAGACGCGATCGAGAAGAGGCGAAGAAAAACTCCCGAAGCCTTCACGCTGATTCTCATTAGTGAATAATCTGATCCCCGCTTTAGCCAATGTCGCCTCATCGAACTGGCCTCCTTCGGCAAGCTGCGCCTGCTTGGCCTCCGCTTTAGCGGTAGCCGCAAGATCTTCAAGTAACCCTTTGTCTTGCAACGTCGATAACTTGCCGTAGGCGACGAACCAAACATCGACTTTTTGGGCAATTCGTTTGCCACCTGCATCGGAAATACTTGCCATTTTTAGATTAAACGGGGCGACGGCTGACTCACGTAAGAATTCATCGAGTGGACGATCTCCAGCGATATTTGTCAGATGGCTGCGCACTTGCGCACTATCGGTAATCGATTTTTTTATTGGCGGTTCCAGTGGCACACGTTTTCCCTCGACCACCATCACCCCAGGGTCTAAGAGGTCGCGCATGATAGGATCGTTGGCCTGAACCACTAGCGACTGGAGCAAAAATACTACACAGGCCACAGCCATTACCGCTCGCATCATGAGCTCCTTTGGGTTGCTGGACGCATTTCATCGGCAACGATACTGCCATCGCGAAACATGATGACACGATCAGCCCGAAGAGCAACTTCTTGAGTGTGTGTAACGACGACCAAGGTCATGCCGCGTTCACGTCGCAGGCGATCGAACAACTCGAGGATATCAGCACCCGTTTTTGAATCGAGATTCCCTGTTGGTTCGTCGGCCAAAATAATAGGCGGATTATTGGCGAGTGCTCGAGCAATGGACACTCGCTGGCGTTCGCCGACAGACAGGCGGCTGGGCAAGTGCTGCTGACGATGGCTCATGCCAACGGTATCCAGCAACTCACTAGCGATTCGCATGCGTTCGGCGGGCGAACGGGAACCGTGAAACATTGGAATTTGTACGTTCTCTAACGCAGTAAAGGTTGGCAATAAATGAAAGGACTGAAAAACAAAACCGATCTGAGCCGAACGATACGAATCCAACGACGGCCACTGAGAAAGAGGTTGCTCTCGAAAATAGACCGTTCCGGACGTGGGCTGGTCGAGGCCACCAAGCACATTCAACAGAGTCGACTTTCCGCTGCCGCTCGGTCCCATGATGGCCAGAAACTGCTTTTCAGGAATGTTCAGGTTGACATCGACCAACGCACAAACATGCCCATCAGGATAAACCTTATTCAAGCCCTCGGTGCGCAAAATGTCAGATTTGGTTACGGCAGACAATTGACTTCTCGTTTTGAGTACTCGGGGACGATCGTGGGCCAAGACAACAATAGCCAGGTTAGTTCGAAAATCAAGGAGCGGAACCTGACCCGACGAAAAGCAGGGCTGATAAGCCACATTTTTACGCTACTTGCGGGTCCCAACCAAAGTTAGCAACCAGCCGACTAGGTGCTCTATCCAGTTCAAATGCTGACGCTTGTGGAAACTGGGGCTCAAGACCCAAGCGAGCCGTGACTCATTTATTTCCGCAGAAGCATTGCATGCTGACCATGATATTGTTTGAGTACGGCACTAGGATCGCGCTGCACAGCCTTCAACGTACGTCTGCAAAACATTTAGCGACTTGTCCAAAACGACAATGTCTGCATGCTTACCGACCGCGAGGCTTCCGAATTGATGATCGTGACCCGCAATCCGCGCGGGCGTCAAGGATGCCATGCGAATTACCTCCCACAATGGCCGCGCTGTTAGACTCGCAAACGTACGCACCATGTGGTCCATGCCCATGCAGCTTGACGCGAGAGCCGAACCATCCGGCATTAGCCCCACTCCATCGCGTTTGATCAGCGGCTCGCCACCCTGCAAGGGACCGATCACATAATTCCCGTCTGGCATATCTAATGCTCGACTGGTATCGGTCACGAGCGCCAACCGATCAGGGCCCTTGACCTTCAGGGCAAGCAACAGAAGGCTGCTATCCAAATGTTTTCCATCGGCGATAACTTCGGTAGTAAGTTCGTCGAAATACAGTGTGGCTTCGAGCACACCACCCTGCATCGGATAGAGCTGGAATTGTCTCAATCGTCCCTTGTCGGACATTGCACAAAACAAATGATCGACGTGGCGCACTCCCCAGCCAATCGCTTCTTGCATTTGAGAAAAAGTGGCCCACGAATGCCCGACATTGGTGCGGACCCCCTTTGCTCGACAGGCAATCGCAAATTCTCGCGCTCCTTGAATCTCAGGAGCGATGGTCGCTGTGACCAAATCATCTGCATAGTTCAGGTACTCCGAAAACTCACTTTCGATAGCTGGCCGAATCGGCCCACCGGGATGGGCTCCTCGCGCTTCGTAGCGGAAATAAGGTCCGTAAAAATGCGCGCCAAGCACCCGACTGGCATTAGGTGGAGGGTTTAGACGAAAACTGCGTGTCTGCTCCAGCGCAGCCAGAATCTGCGCATGCGTTGCCACCGTGGTTGTCACCGCCATACTGGTTGTACCATGCCGAGCATGACACGAAAGCGCAGTTCGAAACGCGTCGGCGGTCCCGTCCATAAAATCGGCCCCAGCACCTCCGTGAACATGAAGATCAACAAAGCCAGGAGAAATGTACCCATCGGCGGCATCGATCACGACAGAGAATTCAGGAATTTGCCAGTCGCTGGGCTTGATCTCCTGGATGCGGCCATTGCTGACCACCAACACACCTGGCGAGATGCAATCCGGAAAAACAAGCTGGCCGCGAAAACAAGTCAGCGATGACATGTGACTAACTTTCTTCTTCGTGAAGCTGAAAAACAGTCTTGGCAGAGGAAGTTCGCAAATATAGGTGAGAATTTGCCAGGAAGCTACGTCTGCGAGACTTCGATTCTCTTGCCCGCCAATACCTTTTCGAATAGCAGCCTGCGTCAGGAGGTTCACACCGTTGGGAGCGAGGCTGTCTCAAAAACAAGGGCGTATTGCCAATAAAATGCCTTGCACGATTCGCAGGAACTTTTGGGTTCGTATTACTTCAGCCAGTCTTTGTTGCGTATAGAAAATACTAGCAATAGCAACGAATGCATAAGGCTGGGCTATCAAAAATCTGGTATTGCAGGAGAGTGTGTTTGCGCGAATTTCGCTCCACACGCGTGGTCGCGGCAATAGCTACGCAAGCGTGTCCCCTTAGGGACTGAATCTTGGCAGAAAGGGCATTCCTAAAGTGGTTTTCGTCACGTAAGGGACATTGATGTATTCGTGTGGGTGTCACACCCTTCTAATCATATTTTTCCCTAACGGGACGTTGGGTGACTTTTACCATGTATGCTACCGACATTTTGTCCCTATCGGGACGATCCTCACGGAATAAAAACTGCGCATCAAAAACTCACGTCAATATCAGATTTTTAACAGCTCAGCCTAAGCTTAACGATTTCTCTCGCTTCTTTCATCTTCGCCATTGGCACGATGTCGTCGAGCGAAATGAAATAGATGTCCAAATCGATTACATGCTTACACGACCTTGGATTGATCTTGTGTGTGGAGACGTTGTGGAACTATAAGATCGGTAGATATGGACAGCCAACGAATGTAGGGAGATTGCGGACAATGGAGATTTGCCTGCTAGCCAAAATTAATAACTCACTGGAGTGGAAAACAATTCTCAGTGGATGTTTGGCAACTCTAAGCCTGCTGGCGATCGGCCAACCGGCGGCTGCACAAACTGCAACGGGAACCGGTGGGGTTGGATCGGGGACAGAGGCGGTACCGAGTTTGCAAAATACGGGAGTAACAAGCGGTCCGAGTGCGCAACCCACAAGTTTGAGTGCCTCAGGAAGAAGCAATTTTTCTGGCAAAGTTCCTAAGCTGCCCACCGATGGCGGGCAATATTGGGAAGAGTACGATCTAACTCCCTATACAAAAGAACTATCCAAGGTCGATCGACCTCATCAGGCGATCATTGATTGGGTCTTGAGAGAAACCGGAACCGACGCCTGGTTTACTGACCCGTTTGGGTTCATCAATGCTGACAAGACGACGTTGCGTGTCTATCACAACGAACAAATGCACAAGATCGTGCGTGGAGTTCACGAGAGGTTTGTGAATGGGACCATGGTACCTCAAGCGTATGGCATGCGATTGCTGGCTATTGGCAATCCCAACTGGCGCACTCGAGCTTTGGGATTGATGCGCAGTGTGCCAGCTCAATCCCCGGGCGTCAACGCATTTTTAATTAGTAAAGAAAACTCGGCCATGTTGATGGCATTACTGCGCGGTCGCAGTGACTTCAAGGAGCTTAGTGCCGTCGATATAGTCGTCTACAATGGCCAACCACAAGTATTGGAGAAAGTACGTAGCCGCAATTACGTGCGTGAATTCCGCCGCATGGATTCTAGTTGGCCTCCGTATATTCCAACGACCGGCGAGATTCAGGAAGGATATCGACTGCAGATCAGTCCGCTGTTGGACCGGAATAACAAGAGTGTGGATTTGGTTGTCAAGTGCCACATCGATCAAGTTGAAAAGCTAGTGAATGTGAACGTGGACCTACCCTTACCGACTGGTCAGGTGTATCCTGGTCAGATCAGCGTGCCACAAATCGCGAGTTGGCGGCTACACGAACGATTTCGCTGGCCCGCAGACGATGTGCTGTTGCTCAGTTGCGGTGTGGTGGCTGCTCCCCAGTCGACACCAGGTGGAACATTATTGGGTCAGAGCTCCAGTCTCATTGGGCTGGACCGAATTCTGCCAAATTCGGGAGGGCGGGCTGACGCGATTTTGTTGATCGAATATCGAGGTGATGCTACTCAAGGTATCACATCGACGGCTAATCTGGCGCAGCCACCTTCCAGTCCTATCAGTCGTGGCAGATATTAGTACTGTAAGTGATTACAGCTTTGCAAACAGCGGCCGACAGGATACACAACATGAACCATCGCGTCGTCGTTACCGGAATGGGTATCGTCAGCCCACTGGGAAACGATCTAGATACATTCTGGGGTAACCTCCGCGACCAGCAGAGCGGCATTGGACCGATCGATTCACTCCCCAAAGGTCCGTTGCCGTTCCAAAGTGGTGCTGAAGCAAAAGGTTTTGTACTAGACGATATCGAAGGCTTTGGTCCCCTCGACAATCAACTCAAACGCTCTATCAAAAAGAGCATGAAAGTCATGTGCCGCGAAATCCAAATGGGAGTTGCGGCTGCTCAAAAAACGCTGACTCACAGTGAGTTGACTATGGATCAACGGTCGCCGGATCGTTGCGGCGTGGTTTTTGGTTGCGATTACATTCTCAGTCGGCCGGAAGAATTCTCCGATGGCGCGATCGCTTGCCGGGATGAAGATGGTTCCCTGGTTATGGGAAAATGGCCTACATTCGGTATCCCCAAAGTAGCTCCATTGTGGTTGCTCAAGTACCTGCCGAACATGCCCAATAGCCATATTGCGATAAACAACGACTTTCGGGGACCAAATAACTCCTTGACTGTACGTGAAGCCAGTATGAATTTGGCTCTCGCGGAAGCGTCAGCTGTGATCGCTCGTGGAGCGGCCGACGCGATTATTGTAGGTGCCACGGGAACTCGCATTCACCCTTTGCGTACAGCCCACGTATACATTACTGAAAAAACGGCATCAGAACGAACAATTCCCGCACAGATGTCGTGCCCTTTTGACCGAGATCACGATGGGATGGTGGTTGGCGAAGGGGCTGGTGCCTTACTGATCGAATCGCTGGAACATGCTCAACGAAGGAATGCCACGATTTGGGGCGAAGTTATTGGAGTGGGCAGTTCGATGGTCGGTCCCGAGTCGGATACGCAGTATATTTGCCGTGCCGTGGAGCTGGCTCTACAAAGCGCCATTCAGGATGCTGGCGACAAGCTACCTGACGCGTGGCATTTGCATGCCCACGGGCAAAGCGCGCCGGAAGTCGACCGGATGGAAGCAAGCGCGATCGGAAAAATATTTAGCCAACTTGGCAAAAAACATTTAGTGACGGCTGCGAAAAGCTATTTCGGCAATTTGGGTTCTGGTGGAGCTGCGGTCGAATTAATTGCCAGCATTTTAGCGTTGAAACATCGTTGGTTGTTTCCGATTCTTAATCTGAACCAACCAATTCCAGAGGCAACTTGGTCTGCTGCGCGAGCTGGCGACGATCCTGGGGAAGCGGTTGTACATGTCAGTTTCACGAACCAGGGACAATGCAGCACCGCGATAATCGCAAAGTTTGCTGGCTGAATGATCAAAACAAACAAGATCCATACTGCCGTTGAACCCTGTGCAAAAGATGCGAATGCTAGCAAAATATCAACAGTTAATGGGATGACGATCACCTTGAAGGTCGAGAATTACACACGGAACGGCCAAAGAATTTGGTGAATCCGCGAAAAGCAGGCCTTTTGGATGCAAACGTTGCGTTGACACTCTGGTATTGGAAAAGTACCATTGTTCCACTAACGATGAGCTAAACCCTTGTGGTCGGGTTCGTCGACGGTTTTCCGCCGATGATTTGTTGGTTGGTTGGTCCACTGAATTTGGACAGTAACAGGTATTGCAACACTTACCTAGGCAGTATCAGTGGATCTTCTCGCAGCTACCAGTCGGTCAAGGAACACTGGCCGACGCGACCTGGCCTGGCCAGCCTAACTAGCAACCGGACGCATGAACCCAACCGAATTACTTAGGATTGTTGATTCGCTGCATCGCGAAAAGAACATCGACAGCGAGATCGTGTTCTCAGCAATCGAGTCTGCACTCGTCACTGCCGGCAAGAAACATTTTGGTGAAGACGCCGAGTTGAATGTTTCGATTGATAGGCATTCGGGAGTGATTAATGCCGTTTGTAACGGCACCGAATTGAATCAAGAACTGATCGGACGTATCGGTGCGCAAACAGCCAAACAAGTCATCATCCAAAAGGTCAAAGAAGCTGAACGAGATTCGTTGCTAGACGAGTTTCACGATCAGGTCGGCCAGATGGTAAATGGAGTTGTACAACGCAGCGATCGAGGCATCACCACGGTTCAACTGGGAAATATCGAAGCGATACTTCCAAGAAACGAGCAAATTTCTGGAGAAAGTTACCACAATGGCGACCGCGTGCGCGCTGTGGTATTTGAAGTAAAAGCCTCAGGCAATCGCGTCAAAGTGATCCTCAGTCGTACGCGACAGAAGTTAGTACAGCGGCTGTTC
>CAZVBC010000295.1:8400-9504 GCA_964625155.1 uncultured Pirellulaceae bacterium | reverse complement strand
TCGAGCATCTGCTCTATGCATTTACACCTGCGTCGCTTGTCGCAAAGGTCTGTAGTAGAGAACGTGGACTTAGTTTGGAAGGCTCGCCACTTCACCACTGGAGATCGAGCCAAGCGCTCGCCACACGTCTAAGCCGATACTATTGGAAATAAAATGGACGGAACCGTCGCAATTCACGACTTGCACGCCACCAGTATGACGACTGCGTGAAGCCACTGTTTCATTGGCGCCATTTACAGGAACGCAGGGCTGGTTCATACGCGGTTGATTTTCTGCGGCCGGGCAACTTGAGACTCGCAGTGAATCAGGGACCGGACTGTTAGGGCCCACAAACGTAAAGATCCATGCGCCACCTGGAAAATCGTACCAATACGATCCACGCATGGTTTGGGCGGCGTCGGCCGAAGCGCCGCGCAGTTGTTCACCCAACGCCATTGAGTTGCTAGTGCCGTCGGTAATCGATCCAAACTTGACAACCCGGTATCCAAAGGCTGCTGGTAGATGAGCGGCGGTAAGTGTGCGGGTCGCTCCTTTATTTACGTTGCCAAAAAACGCCGCATAGTTCCCTTTAGCAGTCACGTGCGGTTGAATGCCGGGGTGCGCATAAACTTGCGAGCCAACTCCGTCGGTCGGGCACATCATCGTCGGGATGGTCCTGGCGGTTAACGAGTTTGGGCCTGAAGAATTTAAGTTATTCAGATACATGGTGTCGTTCGAGCCCAGAGAAAAACTGAACTGATTGTAAATCGCTGACTGCTCAATGTACGGATACAAATGGATTCCCCAAGTCAATCTTGGAAATCCAAATTCGGCGTTCAAATTCGCTTGCAATACTCCGAGTGGAAATACTCGATGGGTGTCGTGATAGTTGTGCAGTGCCAGTCCCAATTGCTTGAGATTGTTGGAGCACTGCATTCTTCGCGCAGCTTCTCGTGCCGCTTGAACTGCAGGCAACAACAATCCAACCAACACACCAATGATGGCGATCACCACTAGTAATTCAACCAGCGTAAACCCATGTCGATTCGCATGCATGTAATTTGCCCCCAATGAAGAAACATAATAACACCGGCTGTACTCAACTTATTTCGTAACTACTCAATA
>CAZVBC010000295.1:0-8300 GCA_964625155.1 uncultured Pirellulaceae bacterium | reverse complement strand
GAGAACCCAGTGACGAGCCAAGTTTATCGACTATCGGAAACCGGAGCCTAACGCCTTCCGGTTGATGTGATGTGTCCACGAGCCAAGTTCATTCTATGAGCTTGCAAGACCAATGACCAATGCGCAAAATCCGCTGCACCTGGTTATTGAGCAGTTACCTTATTTCTACCTTATTTCGACGTTAAATCGAAGTTGTGAGCCATTTTCGAGTCCTGCACTTGGACTTCGATACCCATCATATATTTATCGGGAATCGTATTCTTCTTTTCGGGATATTTGATGCCCAATTCGACAACAGTTCCACCGGTTTCTTTAAAAGCGTAAATGTGTACCAGATTTTTTCCTTGAGCAACTCCCTTGGCCAGATACTTGCCGCCCTGGATCTCAGTGGAGACTGCGTTACCACCGGCGGTTGGTGTAAAAGTAACAGTCCCCTCTTCCACAGCGACCTTATCAACTTGAATGGTCCCCTCCACATCGCTGACCGGGTAACCAGCACCGCCACAACCTGCAGTTGCAAGGCAGATGAACAAAAGCACAAGCAGTCGGAGTATCGATCCACTCACCATACACAACTCCATCCGAATTGATTCGCAAGAACTTCACGTTTGTGTGAGTTTGACTCGAAAGAAAATAAACTGCAAGAGGGACAGCGGGAGTAATGGGATGGCGGCTGTGCGATCGAACGGGTCAGGAGAAGTCGAGTGCTGCCTACACCTTTGAAGAAAGCTCAGCAGTGAGCTGGCTCAGGCGACTAATGAAATTGGTAAAGTCTCGAAGGTGGGAAACGAACCGGCGACGTCACGATGCATAATCGATAGTGACGTCGCCGTTGGGTCGGTTCAGAGAATAGACGAACGTGGCTCCTGTTCGCCGTGCTCGTACTTCGTTAGTATCGAATGATCAGATCCACCGTCAAACGATCGTCGAGTACACCCCTGCGTTCTGTCAATGGGAACTCCCAAGCGACGCCAGTTTCAATGTTGCCGCTTGGTTTGAATTTTGTACCGATTGCCTGAGTCACGATGTCGTTGCCGGTAACTCCCACAGAGCCGAGGTTGAACAGGTCTCCTCCTTCGACAGGAAGTGGGAAGGCGGTACCGGAGCTGAGCCAGTTGTACCAATTGATTTCAGTAAAGGCATAGACTCGATCTGCCACAACCTCTCGGTCGAAATGATTGGACCAATACCAGACTCGGTTCTCGAGTGTGTCATCAACAGGAATACGGATCCCAGAGCCGCTGATCCAATGGGAACTATCCCCTAATCGCATTCCGCCTGTGCCGAAGAAATGAAATTCGCCATTACCATTTCCCTGCAGCGAACGGACGGCACCCGCTGGAGCTTCAAACGTTGTCCCAACGCTGAACAACGTCCCCGTGCACGTATCGCGCAACAAGTTGTATTTTAAGCCAGCGGTGATATCGGCTGCTCCATCGTTAACAATCGGGCTCTGCGAAAAGATGTATCCATCCTTTGTGGCAATGATGCTCAAACGATCGGTAATCGCAGCACGCACTTGCATAGCCAGTACTTGGGCGGAATGATCACCTAATGCCACGGGTAATTGGTGATTAATGAAGATTAGCCTAGCTTCAGTGAGCGTCCGAGGGTCTTCAAAGAACACTGGATTGGTCATCGGGCTGATAAAGTCGTCAAAGCAGTGGTCGCTACGCTTGATCAAGCCGAAACCTAGCAAACCGCCATTACAGCCACAACTGGAATCGCAACTCCCAATCGAGTCACACCCATGACATGCGTCATCACACGCTGATGAACACGCACAAGGATCGATCGCCGAGCATGCAGTCGGCGCCAATGTCGTCGCTTTCTGGTCAGCCGTTTCTTTTTCTGCATAGTTAACATGCGAAACTGTGCGTGCCTGCGGCGAAGCAGAATAGGCAACACCGCCTATCCCCACACAAGCAATTGCAGCTAGCCAGTATTTGAGTTGAACTTCCATGTCCCACCTTATTCCCTAAGCATCTCTATGGGGCGCAATGATATTGGAACTTAAATTCCTTGAACGGACTTTACTCGAAACCATCGCGTGTAAATTTGCTCATTCATGGCTGACGGTATTTGTCTCGAAGCACCCACGAAAGTGCAAGCTGTTCATCGTGTGCTGCGGTGCGACTGGCCAACAGTGCACACTTTTGCATTGCTTTCTTCGAGTGTCAGCGTGAAGCGTCTGTAAAATCGTCACATCGCTCTTGACGCTTGAGCTATGAATAGAATTTCATTTCGAAACCGCGATGTATCAATCGCGATCTTGTCAAACTGTACCGCCTACAGGAAACTGACGAGCTGTTCGCCATTTTGGCGTTGATTGTCTGCTAAACTAAGACTGGAATTTTCAGCGCGCCATCTCGCACGCTCGTTCGAATTCCGCATCACTTTCTTTTAGTTCCGATCGGGAGCCAGCCTTATGGGCCTTAACTATCGAAACGCAAATGCCGCACCTGATCGAATGTGGCAGATGTTCTCCAAGCTGATTTGCGCACTCGCGGCAGTCGCTCTGGGCGACGCCTTATCATGCCCTTGGGGATCAATCACCACATTGTCGCGAGCCAGTGAAATTACCTTGAGTGTTACTATTACCGAACCTTGTCCTGCGGAGACTCCGTTGGTCTTTCGAGTTCCTACTCAGTTGGCTTCTATAGAGCACTTGGAATTGATTGAATCGGGACGGGAACCGATTGCAGTTCAGTGGTATCAGCGTCAATCTGGGTTGGCGGCGTTTGTTTTGCCGCGACAGGTCAAGGCTGGCGAGCAACTTCGTTTTGCGATCCGAAAAACGCCAACGCCTGCTATCGACGGAGTGCGAGCGACGGTTTCCAACGACAATAAATACTTGAGTTTGTTCGTGCGAGACAAAGAGGTCTTGCAGTATGCTATGAGTGTGCGACAACCTCCTCCAGGTATCGAAGCGGTATATGCACACAGCGGCCACATTCATCCATTGTTTACCCCGAACGGAAAAGTAGTGACGGCCGAGTTTCCAGCCGATCATGCGCATCAACATGGAATCTTCAATGCCTGGGTCAGCACAACCTTCGAAGGACGTAAACTGGATTTTTGGAATCAAAAGGAACAGTCCGCTAAAGTCGAACATGCGCATTTGCTGAGCTGTGTCAGTGGACCAGTGTTTGCCGAATTTGTTGTGGAGATGTTACATGCGGATCTGATTGCTCCAGGAGGTGCTCAGCCGGTTCTGAAGGACGTATGGACTGTGCGCGCATGGCGAACATCTTCAGGATACTTAGTGGACCTCGAAAGCCGCCAAACTTGTGTTGCCCAATCGCCCTTAGTCGTTGAAGAGTATCATTACGGCGGCATGTCTTTTCGAGGACGTGAAGAGTGGCTTGGAGTTAGTGCGTCTCGATTTATTACCAGTGAAGGAAAAAACCGCGCCGATGGAAATCACTCGCGACCTCGTTGGGTTGCTATCGAAGGAGAACTAGATGGAAGCGAGTGCTCGGTTGCTATCATGGGACATCCAGACAATTCTCGTCATCCCGAACCGGTACGTTTGCACCCGAACAAGCCGTATTTCGTATTTACGCCCCCACAGCTAGGACGATTCGAACTCCTGCCGGGCAAAGAGCATGTTTCTCGTTACCGATATTGGGTTACGGATAACTTGGTTGACAGCAAACTCGTTGATTCACTTTGGCGAGCCTACTCAAACCCACCGAAGATTAGCTTTGATTAGCTGAAAAGTCCTGAAGAATTACACATAATGCCGACAGCCCGCTTTGAATTCTCAATCCCTAAAAACAAGCCGCGACTAAGCTAATTGGCCAACGCTGGAATGTCAAAAATTTGGTATTGCAGGGGAATATGTTTGCGCAAGTTTTGTACCACGCGCGTGGACGCAGCGACTGCTGCGCAAAGCGTCCCGTTAGGGACTGAATGTTGGTAGAAATGGCATTCCTGTAGGATGCGTTCTCGTCCCGTAAGGGACATGATGTTCGGGTTGACGTCAACCGCTCAATCAAATTTTGTCCCTATCGGGACGATTCACGCGGAACATAAACTGCGCATCAAAACTCGCGTCAATATCACATTTTTAACAAACCAAGCCTGCGCCCCTTTTGATTTTTTGCAGGAAGAACCAGGACTTAGCAATAACATCGTTTAACCGCGTGCCCATCGGGCCGCGCGTGCGTAGTATCCTCGCGTACTGGCCTTCACCTATAACAGCTCAGCATTAGATTGCGAATTCGCGAAGATTTTTCGATTCTGCACTCGATTCGAGCCAGCGATTCTGCTAATTGAAGAGAAATCGTCGCAATCGAAAGTCTAGGGATGGGGGCACCTTGCCCCAAGCTGAGCACATTGATGTCCACGCAATTCGAATACACAGATCGATTGAGAAAACTGATCGACGAAAAACATTCTGTTCTTACCAGCTTGCGAGAATTGGCGGACGTTCAAGTCGAACAAGCATTTAATAGCGATATGGCAGTTCTTGTTTCGGTCTTGGCCCGCAAACAACCGTTGATGGATGAATTGAGCAGAATTCAAGAGGAGTTGAGCACATACACGCTGGATGATCCGGATTCGCGGGTTTGGAAAAGCCCGGCGGATCGCCTAGCCTGTCGAGCGGTGGCTCAGTCGTGCGACCAATTGCTTAAGAACATTTTACAGCTTGAACAACAAGCCATCGACGAACTGAGCGATCGACGCGATGCTGTGGCTGTTCAGCTTCAAGATGGTCGCGATGGCATGTCAGCTCGCTCAGCTTATTTCACGAACGCGGCGATCGATAGCAGTTCATTAGATTTAAGCAGTATGTAAATGCGAGCGGCAGTTGGATAGCTTACCAGATGACAATCGCTGCTCCGCAAGATCAAGTAGCGGAACCAGCGCAGCCCTCCGGTACGTTGAGGAGTTCTTTTCTTCCGTTTGCCTAACTAGAAAACAGAGAATCAGGGATGGTAACACTGAATACTGCGGCTCCAATGTGTCGAGCGACCAGCGATCTACGAATTGCGGTTCATCAGTGCATCGACAGGTGGCGAGATCAACTTGCTAAACGAGCTATCGAATTCTCGATCGATTTGGAAGTTGCCTTGCCGGTGATTTGTCGCCAGTCGTTGGTCAGGGCGCTGGTGAATAAATTGATGGAGGTCGCCGTAGCTCGCACATTCGACCAACCAGCCTGGCGGAGCGAATTGAGTTTGATCGGTTACCGAGGTGAGAACTATGTGGAGCTGGAAGTCGCTGACAGTGGCGTCTTGATAGATTGCGATGGAACTTGGAACGGATTCCGTGCAAGTCGCGTTGATAAGATAAAAGACGCAAGCAGTGAAGAGCTTGCCCAGATGGCTCGCACCGTGAAGGGAGGCCTGTGGGTATTGCCTTGCCCTCAAGGAGGCATGGCTTGGACGTTGCGTTTACCTTCTGAGGTTTCCGAAACAGTTTGGTGGTAAAAAGGTATCGCACATGTGGAATACTTGGCTTTCCAATTCGACGATCCCTGCGCTGGAGCAAGCGATTAGTTTCTCGCAGAATCGTCACTTATTGTTGGCAGGTAACATCGCGAACTTGGATACGCCTGGTTACAAGACTCGAGACATATCGGTTGACGATTTTCAACAGCAGTTGCAACAGGCCATCGAGGCTGGAAATGCACCACCGAAGCCGTCCAGCGCCGGATCGCCGCGAGTCTCGAATGCTATTCAGGTTGAAATGCAAGAAGTTCGCGATGTCAGCAAACAAATTCTCTATCACGATAACAGCGATGTAAGCCTGGAACATCAAGTTACCGAGATTGCCAAGAACCAGGGTATGCACAACACCGCCATTGCTCTCATCCGCTCACAATTTCAAACGCTGCAAGTTGCCATTCGCGAATCTGTGGCCGTCTAACTTCGGGCGTCTCGGTCTGGCAAATGTAATCTAGACGCCGTTTGGTTAACGCTGCCAAAGCGATTTTCTGAATCTTTTACAAAAGTCGCTCTTTTACTAAAGTTGATCAACTGCTATTACTTTGGACAGCGCCACATTCGATCGACAAAAGTGCATTTGCGGAACAATTTGCTCGAGTGCGTTAGCACCTAGGTTCACTTGTTTCGCGGTTAGGCTGGACATTAACGCGTTCCGGATGATCAAAAGTGGCGTTGTCCAATTAGTCATTGGCTGTTGGCTTCGCCGCAGCTTTTGAATCGCTAGCTGGCTTCTTTCACAAGGATGTACGAAGATGATCAGCGCTCTGGATATTAGTACGAGTGCTCTGGTTGCACAGCGTATGCGTATGAATACGATCTCAGGAAACATCGCGAACATGTCGTCGATTCGCGATGAAGAAGGTAACAACACGCCATACCAACCACGTTTTACGGTGTTCCAAACTGATGAAGAATTGGTCGCGTCGGGAGGCGCTGCTGGGGTGAAAGTGGCTTCGGTAGAGGTCGAGGAAAACGAACCATTGCATCGCTATCAACCCGATCACCCGATGGCGATCAAAGAAGGTAAATGGAAAGGCTACGTGGCTTATCCAAACATCAATTTGAACGAACAGTTTGTCGATGCGCTCGAAGCGTCTCGTTCGTACGAAGCCAATATTGGTGCGATGGAAGTCAGTAAGAATATCTCGCGGCAAACGTTGTCCATTATCGCCTAGTCGACTTGCCAGCGTGCTGGCAGGATTCTCTTAGTCCATCCATAGATGCATGAGACGCGAGTTGCATGTCGATTCAAGCCAATTCATCATCGACGCTCAGGCATCTGCATTTGCCGCTGACCGAGCGTGTACTCAAACGCTCGGCCGATCAGACGGCTCCGAATGGTCCAGATAACTTTGTGGAGTTGCTCGCTTCGGGAGTTCAGCAAGTAAACAATACGCAACAGCAAGCCGCCGGTTTGGTTCATCAATTATTGACTGGTGGCGATGTTCAGCAAGCCGAAGTAATGACTGCTGTACAGAAAGCAGACATGTCGTTTCGCATGTTGGTCCAAATTCGCAACAAACTGTTGCAGGCGTACGAAGAGATCAATGCGATTCGCATTTAGGAACTGAAGTTAACGGCTGGCTTTTGTACAGTCCGACATCCGAATCAAGGAAGAGGCCATGAATTTGCTCAGCAAACTCGGTGAACAGATCTTAGAGTTGTTCAATTCGATGACGATCTCGGCGCGCATCATGGCTGGATTGATGGTTGGTGTTATCGCTGTCAGCTTGGGATGGATACTCTCGGTCGAACGGTCGGCGAGCATGGAATATTTGATGGACGGCCGACAGTTCACCGACGAATCGCTGGACAGCATCGAAAGTGCGTTTGGAGAAGCGTCACTGCGTAAATACAAGCGCGACGGCAAAAGAATGATGATCTCCAGTAACGAAAAAGATCTGTACCTGAAAGCCATCATGGACGCAGAAGCATTTCCGATGGAATGGGGCAGCCACATTGATCAAGCTCTTAAATCAAGCAATCCTTTTGAAGCCACGAGTATGATCTCCATGCGCCTGGAAAACGCTAAGGATCGCGAGTTGGCATTGATGTTGGAACGTATGCCTGGCATCGAAAAGGCGTATGTTCGGCACGACGAAAAGCGGGGTGGATTTGCTAAAAAAACAATTCAATCCTGTACAATTGGGCTGGAACCCTCGAACAGGCAGCCAATTGAACAAAGCACACTGCGCGATATCGCTCAGATGGCTTCAACCTATTATCCAGGTTTAGAATTGTCTCAGATTTCGGTCATGGACCTATTTGCCAAAAATGCCTACCGCGGTAATAGCGATCCGTCCGACGCATCCCAGCAGCCTTACCTCCGAGCACAACGTGAAGCCGAAGAGCAATATCGCATGCGAATTGCGTCGGTGTTGGAAAGTTTTGGTGAAGTCAAGCTGGCAGTTCATGTCGACTTGGATCCAACTTTGCACAAAGAAGTGGAATCGCTGAAATACGAACCTACTACGACAACATTGGAATCAGTTACAAGTCGCAAAGATGTAGAAAGCTCAAAACCTGCCGGTGGTGGCCGACCCGGTGCAGAACTCAATGCTATCTCAAACGAAAAGGCTTCGGTTTCAGCGCCTCCGGACCAGATCGCTACGAACGCAGCCAAGAATACAACCAAGAGCAAGGAAAGCGAAGAGAACATCCGCGGGGTGGCCGGTCAAGAAGTTAGTCTGACGCGACAAGCTCCATTTGTACCGACTCGCGTTTCCGTGACCGTGGGTGTCCCGGATACGTATTTTGAAACCGTGTGGCGCAACCAGCCGGGGAACAAAGATAAAAAGATTGAAGAGTTCGCTGAGGTGGACAAGGTCAAGTTGAGGGGTGAGA
>CAZVBC010000294.1:0-9509 GCA_964625155.1 uncultured Pirellulaceae bacterium | reverse complement strand
GGTGGCGCTAACCACAACTTGGCTGCCCGCGCTCACAACCATCCGTTTTCAAGCAACCATACCGGTGGTGCAAATTTTGGTTTTTGTGATGGGCATGTGCAATTTCTCAGTGCCAATATCGATATTGTCGTGTATCGAAACCTGGGAACATTCAATGGTGGAGAAGTCGCTGCAGCCGAATAACTGGACAAGGTTCAGGCAGTTAGTTTGGTATTCTCAGCATGAATGGAAAACTACTTTAGGTACGAAAGTATGATTAGCCTGCGACCGAAAGTTTGGGTCCTATTTTTTTGCGGCCTGGCCTGCTGTGTTGGCTGTGGACCCAAGTTACAAAAGGCGGGAGGAATCGTCAAAGTGGACGGCAAGCCCTTGGATCAAGGTACGGTGGGGTTTTACCCAATACAACCAGGGCGACCATCGATGGCCGAGATTCAACCCGACGGAACGTTTGAATTGTCCTATCTAAAGCCGGGAGATGGTTTGCCACCGGGGGAATATAAAGTTACGATCGTATCTGACGTTTGGAAAGTCAACCCCCGAGCAAAAGCCATGGAAGATGCGCAATTCAAGAAGATGGGAATGAAGGACGAGATGAGCATGGCTGCTGGCGAGCTGATTCACGTTGTTCCGATCATATACAACACTATCGAAACGACGCCACTCAAGCAAACGGTTTCCGCAGAATCTGCGAAGTTCGAATTCGATATCCAGTCCAAAAAACGCAACTAGTTGGCGACTCTTGTCTTAGTTTTGGTCGGTAATTTCCGCTATTGATGGTGCAGTGTGCTCGGGCGAATCAAATACATTTCGAGCCTGAGAAAGAGCAAGGTATGCCCGGAAAGCCGAAGAGCAAATCTCTTTCAACTTCAGCAAAACACTGGCTGGTCAAAAGTGAGCCGCATGTTTTTTCAGTCGATGACCTCGCGGCGTGCGAGAACCAGATAACTTGTTGGGATGGAGTGCGCAATTACCAGGCTCGCAATATGCTGCGCGATGACATGAAATTGCGAGACCAAGTTCTTTTCTATCATAGTAATACGGACGAACCAGCGATCGTTGGACTTACGCATGTAATTCGCGAGGGGTACCCGGACCACACGGCTTTTGATTCCCGCGATCCTCACTTCGATGCAAAAAGCGATCCTGAACATCCTCGTTGGTACATGGTCGACATAAAGCTGGATACGATATTTGCCGCGCCATTAAGTCTTAATAAACTGCGTACCGTGCCAGCGCTTGAAAAAATGGAATTATTGCGGCGCGGGTCTCGATTGAGTGTACAACCGGTCCGCCCAGAGGAGTTTGCGGTCATCATGCAGTTGGTCGGTCAGTAACAATCAAGAGCAAAAGCAGTTTGTGAAAAACGGATTACGACGAGAATTCTTCGAGGATTCGCGATCCATATCCCACCGTGGTTCGTAGATTCCGCATCGATTAGACTAAATTGGATGGCGAGCCGGTTGTTTGCGTGAAAGTCGCGCAAAGGCTTTTTGCCGTGCCCTCGTTCATCTTTGCCACAATTGCTCTAATCTCAAAATTCCGTTTAAAATTCATCACCAATTCGCAAGCTAACAACTACTTTCACCTAATCGAAGAGGTTGGTAGGCCGGTACTGAGTGTGGATGGTGGTTCAACTAGCAGACTAAACCTTGATTGTTGCTCACGAATTAGTTAAGCGTTTTAGTTGGTCAGGCAATACGATTACTGCGGTTGATCGTATTTCGTTTCAGGTCGACGCTGGAGAGGTATTTGGATTGTTGGGCCCCAATGGAGCAGGCAAGACTACAACCTTGCGTATGGTCATGGGGTTATTGCGGCCAGATGAAGGATTCGCAGAGATCGATGGTGTGCGTACAGGCCCGGATTCGTCGGGAGTCCGTTCCAAGATTGGTTTGGTCTCGACGAACGATGGTGTTTATCCTTGGTTATCAGTTCGCGAGATGATGTACTATTTTGCGGACCTATATTCCATACCTCCTGACGTGGCTCGTCATAGGCTGGACAACTTGTGCGATATGTTGCAGTTGCACCGTTTTGTGGACCAGCGTTGTAGTACGTTAAGTACCGGCCAGCGGCAGCGAGTAATTTTGGCCCGAGGTCTAATGCATGATCCACCCGTAATGTTGCTCGACGAACCGACTCGCGGATTGGATGTGGTCGGCAGTCAAACTGTGTTCGAGTTTATTGCACACCTAAAAGCGCAAGGTAAGGCAGTGGTGTTGTCCACTCACCGACTGGACGAAGCGGAACGGGTGTGCGATCGATTTGGGTTGGTACATCGCGGTCGATTAATGCACGTGGGCAAGTTAGAGGATTTGCGTCAAGTTACTGGCAAACAACATCTGACGGACATGTTCTTGGCCATGATCGCTGGTGTGCTGGATATTTCTGTCGATCAGGTTGCAACATGAACCCAGGAATTAATGTGGCGCGCATTCGACGACTGTGTGTCAAGGAATTGCGGGAATCCTTACGCGATCGGCGCACCATTATTACTTTGGTATTGATGCCATTGTTGGTCTATCCTTTGCTCAGCCTGATTTTGCAACGTGTGCTGCTGACCAGCAAGCCGGCCGGTGCAACGGAAGAGTTCATAGTTGGGGTAGACAACGAGCAAACAGGACTTGACCTCACCAGCATGCTCAGGCAAGGTTCGCGTATTATCGCCGCTATGGATGCCGCCAACAGCACGCCCGCTAACGTGGCCGAATCGGTAAATGCTAATCAGCCAGCAACTCAAGCGAGTGTTGGTGAGCCTGCTGCTGCCGACAATAACACTCAAGTGCGGATCATCGTTGTGGAACGCGATGCCAACAAAATGTTGCGCGAGGGCATGGTGGATTTGCTGGTCAGTAAGATCTTGGCTCATCCGGAAGCCAATCGTCCAAATCCGACGAACTCGAATCCCGACGCCCAGTTGAATTCGATTGGTCCAGCCACAGATGCAGAGAACGACGGCGATACGAATACTCGGTCCAATTCTGAAACATCTGCGCGTGAGTCAACGGCTGCGTCTCCAACCTCTCTACCATCTTTATCCAACGCGCCTGCTCAGTCGCCTCAGGTGCCAATCGGAACAATTCCTCCAGGGCGCAGCCGCTGGCGTTTTGAAATTGGCCAAGGGCTGACGATGCAGCTGAGATATCGCGAAAACGATCTGCGCAGTGAGCATGCAGTCAATTTTGTGGAACGAAGGCTGACATTAATCAACGAACAGATAGCCAACCAAATCATTCGCCAGTTTCGCTTGCCTGGGATGCCAGCGATTGGTAAGCAAATTGTGCGCGAACGCATTACTGGCGACAACATTGCCGTGATTGCCACGCTAGTACCATTGGTATTAGTCCTCATGACTATTGCCGGTGCGGTTTATCCGGCGATCGATTTAACGGCAGGTGAGCGCGAACGTGGGACGATGGAAGCCTTGATTGTTTCGCCCACATCCTCGACGGTCTTATTGCTAGCGAAATATGTTGCTGTGGTAACCGTTGCGATGCTAACGGCGCTCGCTAATTTGGCGGCCATGTCGATGACTTTGTGGGCTAGCGGGATGGGACAACTTATTTTTGGAACCGCAGGGATTTCCATCAAAACGATTGCGGTTATTTTTCCTTTGTTGATTCTGTTTGCGACTTTTTTCTCAGCCGTGCTGTTAGCGATTACCAGTTTTGCGCGAAGTTTCAAGGAAGCACAAGCTTACTTGATACCATTGATGCTGTTGGCAATGGCACCAGGAGTACTCAGCCTGTTGCCAGGAATCGAGTACAACTATCTCTTGGCTATCGTTCCGCTAGTAAACATTGTGTTGTTAGCTCGCGAAGTATTGACTGGATCGGCGCATTTTGAAACAGGTACGATGGCTGTTGCCTGTACGGCAGTGTACGCGCTGATTGCCATATACTTTGCGAGTCGGTCGTTTGGTCGCGATGCATCTCTACAAGGCAGTCAAGGAAGCTGGCGCGATTTATTCCGGCGACCATTGGTATCTGTGCCCTATCCCAAGACTGAACAAATGGCGATGACCATGGCAGTCTTGTTTCCTTTCTATTTTGTAGCATCAACGCGTTTGCCGACCGTCTCAGATTCTCTACCAGCCAAACTGATGCTCAGCGCTGTCGTATCCTTCGTATTGATTCTTGGGCTGCCGTCTGGTGTGTGCTGGTATCGTCGGATCGGTTGGCGCACTACCTATTTATTGCGTGGAGGTAAGTTGGTTGAATGGTTGTATTGGGTGCCTGCCATACTGTTGGTTGGCAGTTCCATGTGGATGGTTGCTCACGAGATCATTATTATTGGGAAGAACCTGTGGTTAGAGTCAATTCAATTCGATCGGGCCATCGAGTTCAAGCGACAGTTGGATGCCCTTCCTCTGCTATTTGTCTTGGCGGTCTTTGCGTTCACTCCAGCACTTTGTGAAGAGTGGTTTTTTCGCGGCTTTGTCTTGTCCTCTTTGCGAAAAAATGGAAAGTGGCGTGCGATACTTGGATCAGCCATATTGTTTGGATTGATGCACGTTTTGACGTCGAATATCTTGGCCGTGGAACGTTTTCTGCCGACGACATTTATTGGCGTCATCTTGGGTTGGATTGCGTGGCGAACTCAATCGCTTTGGCCAGGTATGTTATTGCATGCGGTACACAACAGCTTGTTGCTGTCTATCGGGCACTTTGAATCTCAACTGCGAGCTTGGGGGATTGGTGTCGAAGAGGCAGAGCATTTGCCTATCGCCTGGTTATTCGGTGGAGCTTGTGCGCTATTATTTGGAATATTGCTGCTGAGGTTTTCGCCCCAGCCAAGCGATGCCCGAGGAGAGACTTAGCAGGCTTCCAGATGCCAGCTGCTACTTCGTTTGGTTGCGAATCGAATTCGCCGCATAAAGTTCGGAATTCCGTTTGGGCCAGTCTATTACACTTCGCAGTGGGTGCACAACTGTAACGATCGTTAAGATCGATACGATGTTGATGCATTGCAATTCGTGCTGTTGTCCGCGATGGCCGTCAGTTTGACGCCAGGTAGATTTCGACCTAAAGAAATACAGGTCGGTTGCGCTACAAGAAGTGTGCTGCAGAATTCAGACTAAGCGTCGGTTACCATGCTTGCGCGAATGGGAAACAAAGCACGCTCAAACGTCGGTCTTCTAGGAATCCGGGAACAGCAAGAGCCATCTTTATCATGCTAGAGACAATAGACAATTTCGAGTCGCAGGTGCGTGGTTACGTACGGGCGTTTCCGACGGTTTTTGATACCGCCGAAGGAGCTCGATTGATCGACAAGGAGGGCAAATGTTATCTGGATTTCTTTGCTGGAGCAGGAACGCTCAATTATGGGCACAACAATCCGATCGCCAAACAGGAATTATTGAAGTACGTTCAACGCAACGGCATTCAGCACGCACTTGATATGGCGACCACGGCGAAAATCGATTTTATCAAGGCTTTTCAAAGCTGCATTCTGCAACCACGTCAGCTCGAATACAAACTGCAGTTCACTGGCCCGACTGGCACCAATGCTGTCGAAGCGGCGATAAAACTTGCCCGCAAATGCAAACAGCGCACACATGTTGTGGCATTCACCAATGCTTACCACGGGCATTCATTGGGCGCGTTGTCGTTAACGGGAAATCAGTATTACCACGAACAGTTTTATGGCTCGCATAACAATGTTTCCCATCTTCCATTTGATGGATATTTAGGAGACTTCGATACTGCGAGTGTGCTGGAAAAAATGTTGGACGATCAAAGTAGTGGTTTGCCCAAGCCGGCGGCGGTGATCTTGGAAACGGTTCAGGGCGAAGGTGGCATCAACGTCGCCAGCGCAAACTGGCTGCGCCGAGTGGCGGAGATTTGTGCCAAGCGTGACATCCTATTGATTGTTGACGATATCCAAGTTGGCAACGGTCGCACAGGCGAATACTTCAGTTTTGAAGACTCCGGCATTCGGCCTGACATTGTGTGCATTTCGAAATCGCTTGGTGGTGGCCTGCCGATGAGCTTGGTGTTGTTGAAGCCCGACATCGATTGTTGGAAACCGGGTCAGCATACAGGGACTTTTCGTGGCAACAATCTCGCGTTTGTTACGGCTGCTGCTTTATTGAATGAGTATTGGCAGACGAACCAACTGTCGCTGGCTATTCACCAACATGGTCGCATTATTGCTCAGCATCTGAACAACATAGCTGCTAAATATGTCGCCCAAGGGTTTTCGGTTCGTGGCCGTGGAATGGTTTGGGGATTGGATGTTCGAGACGGTGCGCTCGCATCGAGTATTACGCGCAACTGTTTTTCGCGTGGGTTAGTTATCGAAACCGCTGGTGCGACCGATCAAGTGGTAAAGCTGTTACCACCCCTGACGATTTCTCAACCTGAACTTGTCGCCGGGCTGAAGATTCTAGAGGCAAGCATCGATGCCGTGGTATCAGGAAACAAGGAAGCTGTACCAGGTAACAGGGAAGCATTACCGGCTGTCATGCCTGTGGTTACGTTTACTTCCGCTCCCGTTATGGTTCGTTAGTTGAAAGTTACACATGGCCTGCTTGGCTGAAAACGTTTCATTGGCAGAGGATCTGATCGACTTTCCTCAGCTATTTCGGCGCTGCTTGGAATCCTGTGCAGATTCTTTGGCCGTCGAATGTGCGGGAGATCGAATCTCGTACGGACAACTTGATCGCGCAGCAAATCGGTTCGCGAATTTCCTTCTGGCTGCTGGCTTCGCACCACATAAGCAAGTTGGCTTGTGCATGAATCGCTCGATCGACGCCATTGTCGCGATGCTGGGCGTCCTGAAAGCGAGTAGTGCTTTTGTCCCTTTGGATCCCGAGTTTCCTGTAGACCGATTGAAATTTATGGTCGAGGATGCGGATATCCAAGTCATCATCTGCGATCCCGAGTACCAAGAACTTTTTACGCACTCGGAAGCCAAGCAACCAGTTATCATCGACCCCAGCGATGCAAAGATCGAACAAGCCAGCGACGAAGATCCGATGATCGAAATCGATCCTCGCGAACTAGCGTACATCATGTACACTTCTGGATCGACGGGGATGCCTAAGGGAGTACAGATTGAGCATCGGTCTCTGGCTACCTATTGCTTTGCCGACATTGACGTCTATCAACTGCAAGCTGAAGATCGGACGCTGCAGTTCTCTACCCTGAATTTTGATATTGCCATCGAAGAGATCTTCCCGCCTCTGCTGGTTGGTAGCACGGTGGTCGTTCGTCCACCTCAGCGCATGAACGACGAGATTGAATTGTCGGCGATCATAGATCGTTATCGCATCACGGCAATTCACATCGCGGCTGCATATTGGCACGAATGGGTGGATCTGATGGTGGCGATGAACCGCCGTGTCCCTCGGTCACTGCGCCTGGTGATTGTCACTGGAGAAAAAGTATCGCCAGTCCATTATCGGCGCTGGGTATCATTATGCGAACACGAATTGCTATGGTGCAACGCCTATGGCCCCACCGAAGTCACCGTAACATCGACGGTGTTCATTCCGGATCGTGACTGGTCGGGCGAAAGCATGCCGATTGGAAAACCTCTCAAGCGTTATGAAGCATGGATTCTCGATAGCCAGGACCAACCGCTGGGAGTGGGAATCACGGGAGAGTTGTATTTGGGAGGGGAAGCGGTTGCCCGTGGATACTTGAAAAGGCCAGAACGAAACGCAATTGCCTTTCGCGAAATCGATCTGCCTAAACTCGGTAGACGCCGATTGTATAAGACAGGAGACCTTGCCCGTTGGTTGCCATCGGGCGATATCGAGTTTGCTGGCCGAATCGATCATCAGATAAAGCTAGGTTCGTATCGAATCGAGCCCGGTGAAATCGAACATCATGCCGCTCAACACGATTTAGTTCGGGACGCGTTAGTAACGTATGACGATGTCGATGGTCAGAAAGCGCTAATTGCATACATCGCCAGGGGTGATGAGACGATTACGGCTGAGCAAATGGCCGATTATTTACGAGACAAACTGCCGCCGTACATGGTCCCGTCGCGTTATGTGTTTTTGCACTCGTTTCCGAAGACTATCAATGGCAAGATCGATCGCCGTGCGTTACCGACTCCAAGCTCCAGTGAGGTCGCTCGCAAAACTCCGGTCGACGCACCCCGTACAGAATTGGAATGCGAGTTGGCAGCCATCCTTGCGCAGGTTTTGCAAATTCCTTCGCTGGGAATTCACGATGATTTTTTTGCGCTCGGAGGTAGCTCCATTCTCGTAGCACGCGCGATTACAAGAGTGCGTGAGAAATTGGAGCTGCAGATTCCAGTTCGCGATTTTTTCGCTAATCCGACAGTCGCCAGTATCGCCCTGTTGCTCAGCGAGCGGACTGGACATGCAAACTCACTGAACCTGCGTTCGAGCTTATCAAGAGAGCTGCGCGAGCGTCTGCCTACGCCTGAGCCCTTTTTTTTCCCCAGCGACGCTAATCAACTTTTTGCAGTTTACTATCGTCCAGTTCATGTCGATCGGCGGCAAGCAGTATTGATTTGTGCGCCGCAGGGTCACGAATATGCGCGTGCTCATCGAAACCTGCAACAATTGGCTATCCAGCTTGCACAACAGGGATTTTCTGTATTGAGGTTCGACCATTCCGGAGTTGGTAATTCGTCGGGTGAAGTATTGCTGGGGACACCTCAAATTTGGCTAAACGAAATTGAGACGGCGGCAAAACTTCTGCTGGAAAAATCTGCCTGCGAAAAACTAACTATGGTGGGCATGCGGCTGGGCGCTACACTGGCCACCACGACAGACATATTGGCCTGTGATCGGCAAGTTTTGATCGACCCGATTTTCGATGGCCGCGATTATGTGTCGATGTTGGAGCGATTTCAGCATTATGCTCTGACCAGCCGAAATCGTTTTCCAAGAGTGCGTACTACAAGTATTGACCAGCTTTTTGGTGAACTGAGTTCGCCAGCCAAACGTCAAGAATTATCGAATTTGCGGCTACAAATTGGAGCCAGTCGCCAGTACACGGTGATGACCTCTCGAGACTATGAGCCTCAACTCTCTGAGGCGCCGAACGGACGAGCATTAACTTTGATCAAGACTCAAGACGAAATCTTCTGGCACGCTCCAGAATATACGGAATGCGCATTTGCTTGTCCGGAAATATTTAAGAGCACACTGTCAGTCCTCAGCCAACCGTAGGCGGAACAATGGAACGACCAATCGTTTTCGGAACACTGAACAATTTGGTGGGTATCGCACACGTTCCTACTCAGGTTAGATGCGATCAATCGACTCAGTCGCTCGGGGTCATGATGCTGACGCCCGGAATGTTGCATTCCGCAGGTCCTTTTCGCTTGCACGTTGCGTTGGCACAAGTCCTTGGCCAGCAGGGTATTCCCTCTTGTCGATTTGATCTATCAGGTATCGGAGAGAGTCTCGGCGTCGGTTCGCGTGGTGACTCCATTCAGCGTGCCGTTGAAGAAACGAGGCAAGCCATGCATGTCATGCAGAAGGAGCTCGGAGATGACCGATCCGTGCGCTTTGGGCTGTG
>CAZVBC010000293.1:0-9553 GCA_964625155.1 uncultured Pirellulaceae bacterium | reverse complement strand
CGGAAACGGGAGAGCGAGCTGAGCGAGGTTACTACCGAGCTGCCGCTCAATTGACTCAGCATGAGCCTTCCTCGCTTCCCCCCGCCCGCTCCCAAGAATTAAGCAGTTAAGAAACACTAGAATGTCAAGCAACAGGCTACTTTAATTTTGTACGACGAGCCGCACGATTCAGGGCTCCTATGACGCGAAGGGATAATTGGTATCATGCGCACTCTTTCGCTTGGCACATTTGTCAGCATTGCGTATTGTGGCTGGAGCCAGTAAATCTGCCGAGCATGGGTAAAGGCTGAATTAAATTACGGTATTGGCATACCCGGCGAATTATTGATAGCGATAGTTCCTGAGCGGACATCATTGGCAGCGTGGTTTCGTGAACGAGACACTTATTCTCACTACTAATCTCTGGCGAAATATGTATGGCTACTATTGAACTGATTATCGGATTGGTACTGCTGGTGTTTGGTGCCGAGTGGTTAGTCAATGGCGCATCGAGGGTGGCCATTACTTTTGGAATCTCGCCATTGGTCGTCGGCCTAACGGTCGTTGCGTTTGGGACCAGTGCACCGGAATTGGCCGTCAGCGTTCAGGCTACGTTGACCGGCAATGCGGATATCGCAGTTGGGAACGTTGTGGGCAGCAACATATTTAATGTACTGATCATCTTGGGGATTTCAGCCGTCGTTGTTCCTCTGGTGGTGCATGCGCAACTGGTTCGATTTGATGTGCCACTAATGATTGTGATTTCGATTATCACGTACATTATTGCGGCGGATGGAAGTATCTCCCGCATCGAAGGAGTCTGTTTGTTTCTGGGAATTGTGGCCTATACAGTTTTTTTGGTGAGACAAAGTCGTAGGGAATCGAAAGAAGTTCAAGCTGAGTTTTCTGAGGAGATCCCCCTGCCAAACGTCAACAGACGATTTGGGATCTGGGGCGACCTGGGGCTGGTGATCTTAGGATTGGCTGTTCTAGTAATCGGTTCCAAGTTCTTAGTGCACGGTTCAACGATCATTGCCAAGTGGATTGGGGTCAGCGATCTGATCATCGGCCTGACGATTGTATCTGCCGGAACCAGTCTTCCGGAATTGGCGACATCGGTGGTTGCGGCCTATCGCGGCCAACGTGACATCGCGGTTGGAAATGTTATCGGCAGTAACATGTTCAACATATTGTGCGTCCTTGGGCTTTCTGCGGTGGTAGGCGCGCAAGGAGTCGCAGTCGCTGATAGCGCCATCAGTTTTGATATTCCGGTGATGGTTGCGGTGGCCGTTATGTGCCTGCCAATATTTTACGTTGGCTACGAAATAACTCGTTGGAACGGAGCGTTACTTATCGCCTATTACGTTGCTTATGTCGCGTATTTGATTCTCAAGCAGTACAAACATGCCGTGTTGCCACATTTCAGCCAAACCATGCTGTGGTTTGTAATTCCCCCCACCGTCGTTACGCTGCTGGCTCTGGCTGTCTGGGAATGGCGAAAGAATCGAAGGTTAGCCAGTTAGATGCGACGTTGCATGCCGAGCCCGCGAAGTACGTTCGGTAAATAGCGAATGTGCGGCTTTTTCAGGCGCGCGGTAAGGCTGTTGCTGGAAATGGGCGCGCCTTTTAATTGGCTCCCGGATTCATTCGGCAAGAGACCTATATTTCAGTGCAGCCTACCAGTTCTTGCTGATTACCATCCCAACGGGGATGATTTTCAATTTGGCACCACAATTGCCCTTGTCCGAGCAGCACTGATGAAAATTGCGCGCCTCAGTTTACTGACCGTCCTTGCTGGTGTCGTGAATTGCATTTTCCTATACTTTGCCATCGGCCTGACGGATACCGCCTTGCGAACGGGCGAACATCCAAGTCCCTGTTCGATTCGCGAAATTGAACAGCAGAAGATTCCCCGAGCATTACATGCTCGCATCGATAATGCTCAAGTGATTCTTCGCCAATGGGCTATCAAACACGATGCGCATGGATCAACCATTGACATCTATTTGCTGCTTGGTTCACAGCAAGCCGTGATCGACCAAGGGCGATCGGCACGCGTTGTGGCTGTGCTGCGAAATGTCGCTGATGAATCAGCGATTGAGCCTTATTTGGACAATACAAGTTGGTCGGGGAGGTTGGACCAGTGGACGTCGATCCCCATAGAAGCTCGAACGGCATTAAAGCAGATCTTTCCAGCTTGGAATGCGGATCAATGTGTCTTGTTGCGAATGAACGATAAACACAGCGTCTGGCTCATGCCGGCTTTATCGTGGTTCGCGTGCTTGACCTCTACTTTGTTGACCGTTGCCTTAGGGTGGTTGCTTGTTACGCATATTCGCAGATCCGGGACCGGGCTGAGAAAACTGCTAGACCAACATGCCCTTGCCGCCAATCAATTTCCGTTGGCAGCAGAACTAGCGAGCGTCCAATCTACAACGGGGATGCAAAGATTTTGTGCCAACGGTGTTTTTGATATCCCAGTTTCCTCAATTAAGGGCAAGGGTTTTTGGGCGCGCAAGTGGACGGTAACGATGTTTGCCGTACTCAACATTTCATTGACGGGTGTGGCCATTGCAGTTTTATATACTGGAGCCTTTCGTCGCGAGTTTGCTTTTGCTCTTTTGGGAGTGGCGCTGTTAGGTCAGTATGTCGTTCATCAATATCTCGTTCGGCGTTACGTACCCTTGGTGCAAGTTCGTATACCTCGGTTGATGTGCGGCTATCGCTGGCGAGTCTGGCATCAAATGGCAATGCGGCAATTGGCGGATTGGGAATTCGAGTATCTAGGTGAGTATTCTCAGTTTCATGGTGCCTGTCCCGTTGTGCGTTCTCTGTTGGTAGGTAGAGGCCAGAACGTGTTGGTAGAAGCTGGCACTGTCAATGATTCTGATTTCGTATCGGTATTGTCCCTTTTCGAAAACGGCATGGTTCTGGAAAGCACCTCCTTGGCGATGCAAGATCGGGCAGCTCAGAACGGAGTGCCTTTGTATATTCAATCGGTACCGCACGGGAGCTTGCTAGAGGTGCTCGAAAAACATGCGCAATCGATTCTAAGAATTGAAGAGTCACTCAATACTGGTTTGGCGAGAATTGATCGACAAAACTACCAGCAAACGTTGCAATATGCGGTCGATCTGGCTCGCATCGACCTCGCTAAGCAAGGGCTAGGAAGTAATGCCCCGCCAGACTTGTGCGAGCTCATTGGCCAGGACTCGCAGGGTTCGCAATTTGTCCAAGCCCGCTGATGTTACCACCCGTCAGCAGCGGCAGGCCGAATATGGGTTGGTCGCCCCAACAACATGGGAAGTGTGCTGTGCCAACGAACGCTCGCCGTTGGATCATGCAATTTTCCAGTTCACAGTCGTGCACACTCATTGAGCTTGAAGACTTGCGATGTCGTAGGGAAAGTCTTTGGTCTTGTGTTTAACGATCCCCAATCGATCGCGCTCTTGGATCAGTTGTGCAACGATACTGATCGAGATTTCTGGAGGAGTATTGTTACCGATTGGCATTCCTAAAGGACAATGAAACGACTTGATTCTCTCGTCTGAGAAACCAAGGTCTTTCAAGTTCCTTTGAAGGATCTTGGCCTTCTGCAAACTACCGATGACGCCTACAAACGGTGGATTGCGAGTCGAAAGGATCTCAGCCAGCACTGGCAGATCCGTCGCATGTCCTTGAGTCATCATGATGAAAAAACTCCGTTCATCCAGATTCTTGACCTGCTCCTTGAGTGCTGGTTCACATATCTTGCGCAGACGGACGTGAGTTGGCAATTTTTGCAACCACTCTGCTCGCTGGTCGATACATACGAGGGAACATTGCAGTTGCAGGAGCATTGGAACCAGCGTTTGGGCAACGTGACCGGCACCAAATAAGGCAATCTTCCACGCGTTGCTTACATGAACTTCGAAGAAGAATCGGACTTCACCGCCACAGGTCATGCCGACTTCTGTTTGCAAATTCCAAGTGACGAAGTCGCATGTGCGTCCATCGCCGGCCGATAACAGGCCCTGAGCATGCTGAATGGCTTTCGCTTCGACTTTGCCTCCTCCGACTGTACCGTGCACAATGCCATCATCTGTGATGATTGCTTTGGCACCTTGGATCTGGGGTGCGCTACCACGCGTATCCACCATCGTCACCGCGACGAAGGGGGTCTCATTGGCAATCAATTGCTGGATTTGTTGCATGTGCTCTTGAATATCAACTGCCATCTTCGATTACCGCACGCTAGAAACTAAAATGATCCGCAACACACATCCGCGCTCGGCTTAGGCGAGCGGCCGCGTACTGAGAGAGTTTCGTACAGCCTATACCGATGTCTTTGCCAATCGCCACATCAATTCGCCATTTCGCCGTTATACCAGCCGCAGGTCATGGGCGGCGTCTAGGTGGTAACAAATTATTGCTACCCTGGGATTCCACCACAATTATCGATCAAGTGATCCGAACTTGGACGCAAAGTCGAATCGACAAAATTGTGGTGGTTGTGCGCCGAGATGACGATGCTCTGGCCAATCAGTGTAGTCAATGGCCAGTAGAAATTGTACGTCCGCACCGCGATCCACGCGATATGAAAGAGTCGATTCAGCATGGCTTGCTTCACCTCTCGGATACTGACCAACCGCGTCCGACCGATCGTTGGTTGGTTGCGCCAGCAGATCTGCCGAATTTGTCTCACCAGAGTATTGACCGAGTAATTTCGGCTACGATTCAATCGGAATCAATCAATGATCATCCCGCGATACTCGTTCCCAGGTACGGCCAGCGACGTGGGCATCCAGTATCGTTTCCTTGGAGCTGTAAATCAGCCGTATTTCAGTTATCCAAAGACGAAGGGATTGATCGATTACTGAAGCAGTACGCTCTTCATTTTGTCGAGCTCCCGAACACTTTGCCTGTCGACGACGTCGATACTCCAGAGGACTACCAACAACAACTCATTTTGCGTTCAGTCCTCGCGAATCATGCTGGGGAGCAGAAAACCGATGAAAGCAAACGGGACCGTCAACCATAGTAGTCTGACGATGTTATCTACTGGCAACATGTCTTCAGTGCTGTGCGATGGGATGAATAATCCGGCAGCGGAATAACCTATACCTCCCGCTAGTCCGGCAACGGCGCCAACTATCAAGCCTTGCAGCTTGGGAGACAGTCCACGATGATAGCCGCCGAACATCAACCCAATACCAGCACCAAGTATCGAGAACGCAGCGCCGTGGGCCAAGCCAGCCTGCACCGCTTCGGCCTGCGTGCCATACTGGATCATCGAATTGAACACTGCTGCCCCCAGAAATCCGCTCACCGCTCCCCATAATGTTCCCCAGATTGCTCCGGCAGCCATCTTGGTCGGTACCGAACAGCACGGGGCGCCAGCTAATGAGATCCCCGCCGCCAACAGTCCACCAGCGATTGCAAATGTCACTAGTGCATTAAGCCGCAGGATGCGTGCTTGTTCCGCAAACAACCGCAGCCGAGCTTCTGCCGGAGCTCCCATGCCAATGCCGAATTCGGCGTTATCGACTGTAAAAAACTCGTGCTTGAAATACAGCACTCCACAGGCTCCTAACGCTGCCAACACGGAAATACATCCGCCCAAAAGTATTTTGACAAGCGGGTTAACTTTCACTGCACTTGCTTGTCCACTGCTGGACACCGGCGGTTCATATGGGGTCTGACTCATATTCAACTCTCTCTTGATCATCATTGTTGTAGGAAAATATTAGGAATGATGAGGTGTCCAGTCTATTACGGTTTCAATGCGAAAGAAAGGGAGCTTATAATCGGTAGTCCGATTGAAATGGCATTGTCAGTCATCATATTCGGTGGGTAACCAGTTCAATCGAGGCCGGATTTATACGAGATTGAGTCGCTAAAACGTATTAGAGTTCTGATTCGACAAACCAGTGATAGCTAGCGGATGGCAAAAGAAAGCCACAGTAGATTGACTGATCAATTCAAAATTTTGCATGTAGCACGCGAACAGCGAGGCCAGACATTGGCTGCTGCACTGCGAGCATTGGTGCCTGATTGCAGTTGGGGCCAAGCTCGGCAGTGGATTCAGGGACGTCACCTGCAAGTTAACGGCAATTTGTGCTTAGACATTGCGCGCCGCGTGACCGAGCGCGATGTGCTCAAATTGTGGCGCGAGCCCCTTCCCAAGCCAGTTAATCATCGCGACCTGCGATTGATTTATGTCGATGAACATTTGCTCATCGTCGAAAAACCGGCCGGCGTCACCAGCGTGAGACACTCCGAAGAACGCAAAATTTCTGGTCATCGCAAACAACTGCAGCCGACACTCGAAGAGTTACTGCCGTTCGCACTTGCGAGATTTTTGCGCATCGATTGGCCGGCGATTACGAATCAAGGTGGAAAAAAACAGAATCGTTCCGGTCAACGACAACGGACTTCACCAACCACAAAAGTGCCACGTGAATTACAAGTAATTCCCGTTCATCGCTTGGATCGAGACACCAGTGGACTGATGCTGTTTGCAAGAACTCGGCAGATGGAATCTCTGTTAGTTAACATGTTTCGCAAACATGCAATTAAAAGATACTACTGGGGTGTTTGTTTGGGCGAGCTTCAGTCACAGACCATTCGCAGCCAATTGGTCCGAGATCGCGGTGATGGTTTGCGTGGCAGTTCTACACCAACAACCGATGCCGATAGTCAGGAGGCGGTGACTCATGTAACTGCTGTCGAACAATTGCCAGGATACACAATCGTGAACTGTGAACTGGAGACCGGTCGTACCCACCAAATACGCATTCATCTGTCCGAGCAAGGGCATATGCTTTGTGGCGAAAAAGTCTACACGCGTGGTCGCGATGGCAAAGCGGTTACCGACACCAGCCAAGCTCCGCGCCACGCACTACACTCGGATCGACTGGCGTTCGTCCACCCACTTACCGGCCAAGAGCTATCCTTCCGTATGAAATTGCCCGTCGATCTTGCGCATTGGCTAGATCGATTGCGCCAGCGTATCGCGCAAAATCCGAGCGATGAACAACATGCCCCAAGCTAAATATCGCGCGACGGTTGAGCAGATTGTTGAATCGGCGCGAGTGTTGAGGGATGCTGTGCGTGAGCTTGATTTTAGCGGTGTTGTCCCGTGGACTTACAATCCACTCGAGTACGCATGGCCGGCCCACGAACAATACATTCAACGGTTCGCGAATCCGGCAAGCTGCCGAGTACTTTTTTTGGGCATGAACCCAGGGCCATGGGGCATGGCCCAGACAGGAATTCCCTTCGGCGAAGTTTCATTTGTACGCGATTGGCTAAAGATCGATGCAAACATTCAGCGACCACCTACAGAACATCCAAAACGTAGAATTGATGGGCTGGCCTGTACACGCTCGGAAGTTTCTGGTCGACGACTCTGGGGATTGTTCCGCGAACGATTTGAAACACCGCATGTTTTTTTTAAAGATCATTTCGTAGCAAATTATTGTCCGTTGGTTTTTATGGAGCAGTCAGCTAGAAACGTGACCCCGGACAAACTTCCTCTTGAGTCGCTGAGATTGTTGGAACATCATTGTGATCAGCACCTACACGAAATGATGGTTCTGCTGGACGTGCAATGGATTATTGGGGTGGGGGCATTCGCTGAAAAATGCGCGCAGCGCGTGGCTGGATCGTCGTGCAATATAGGCAAGATCCTTCATCCCAGCCCTGCCTCGCCCGCAGCTAATCGAGATTGGGCAGGTGTGGCCACACAGCAATTGTATTCGCTCGGAGTCTGGGAAAAAACTAAGGGCTCGCGCGAGTGAAAAAACAGCCAGCCCGAGCGGGTCGATTCGAATTACTTTCTCAGACTATGGATATAAGCCAACAAATCAGCAGCCTCTTGAGGTGACAAATCACTGAGAATTGCCTCAGGCATCAGGGATTTGGGACTTTTTCTTGTTTCCTCAATTTCACGTTTGGGTATCTGAATCACTTTTAATTCGTTGGTCTTGATACTGACACTCGATCCATCCTCGGCAACGATCAACCCGGTAACGATTTGATTGTTCGTTGTTAATACGGAAACGGTTAGAAAACGATCATCGATTTTCTTTGAGGGCTCCAGGATATGCAGCAACATCTCAGAGGGCTCTACATATTTTTGGTTGATTTCAGTCAATGTTGGCCCGAGTGACTTTTTGGCGTCAGTATGCTCATGACAAGCGCGACAGCGCGCATTGTCGCTGAAGTAGATCAACTGCCCGCGAGCTACATCACCCTTGAGTGAAAGAATCTGTTGTGGCTGGGGCGTAGGTCCCAACCGTACGCGTCGCTGACGTTCGGGCATAAAAGTCTCAAACAGTCCCGCGATATCTGATGGCGAATTCATCGTTGCGGCAACTGCGTTTTGGCGATCACTGGAGCTGAGCCGACCGCTATGAATGCGCTCGAGCAAGGCCAACGCCCCTTCTGTCGAGCTTATTAATTGATGAATCGCCAAGTCTCGAGCACCGGTCCTGTCACCAATTGCTGAAACGGCTTGATGCATCGGAGTACCAGCTTTGAGCGGCTCAGACAAATGAGAATCCAACTTCGGCAGTGAACGAATCCACTCACTTATCAATGCTACACCTGCACCATCGACCACTTGAGAACCGATGTAAGGCATGCGCCCATAGCCCAGCTTGGCCATGCGATAAAGGAGAATTGAACGATAGGGATCGCCTCCCGCAATGACCTTTGCATGGTTCATACCAAAGGTACCAATGATCGTTCCCTTGTCAGTTTTCAATTGATCGAAGGGCATTTCGCGGCGCAGATAGAAACTGACTATTGCGTTGCCGCGTGGCTGGTGACACATACTACAATTCGCATGCAAATAAGAACGCGCGCGGTCATCGAGCGATTGTTTAGAATCATGTGGATCGACCAACCTGCTACTGGCGGCAAATTGCGTGTCGCTGGTCGCTGAGATTACCCCCTGGGCAACAAGTCGAGTGAGTTGGTCTGATTGCCTGCCATGAGTATCCGTCAGGGTGCTAGCAAGTTGTTGTGGCACAAATCCAAGCACATAATTGGACGCCGCGTTATGGCACAGCTTGCATTCGTTTACAGCGTTGACGCGCCAAGTTCGGGTATCAGCGTGGCCATCGAGATCCAGGCTCGGGATCGTCTTCGCGCCACCTGTCGGATCAACCAAATCTGCGTCTTGTCCAGCTTCATCCCACAAGTAACTGTACGGCTGCCATACCCCATTCTCAAAATGCAAGATCTGAGTTTCCAACCGTTTTGTAGCGCCATTGCCATTCGGCTTGAGATCAATCTGTTTGACCAAAACAGTGCCGGTGGGAAACATCGATCCTTGCGCTGAAGTCGTGAGCGTTGCTTGGTTCTGATCAGGGATGGCAATCCAGCGTTGTGCCTGAGCTCCATCCATCCAACGTTGAGCAACCACGCTGTACGGCACGACTCCGGGTGCTGGTTGCAAATCAACTAAAGAAGTGAACACCCCGGTTTCGCTCAACTTTTTTGGAAACGAAGCTGACTGGTCTTGCAAGTTCGCCGGGACCAATTCACAGATTTGTCCGGTAAAGTCATAATCCAGAACATACACTTC
>CAZVBC010000292.1:0-9559 GCA_964625155.1 uncultured Pirellulaceae bacterium | reverse complement strand
TGCCCAACCAAGCTATTACAAAAGCCGTTGATATTCCTGAAGTGCACAAAAGTATAAAAGAATAGTCCTCAAAAAACTTCCCAGTACTAGATATCGCTTTTCCTATTCCCTTTGATATCAGCCACAATAACAGGGAACCGCAAGGCGCTAGTCTAGCTGAGGGTACCAGGGCGTTTCTTCATCTGTATCGAATGTTTATATCATTATTCCGGAACAGCATTAGACTCTGGCCGCAGAACGTCTGCATGGGTCTTCACCGGTCCTTTTGTCGCTGGACGCTCAGCACTCGTGATTGCCCGGCGAGGTCCTTGATCATGTGAGGCGCATTCCACTTTTGCAGATCGATCATCTTTTCAACAGTACCAGCGATCATAGGTGACAGTTCACAGATGAAATACCCGCCTAGTGTTAGTCGCTCGCCGGCTTGAGTGAGTAACCGCGCAATCACCTCGGTACCGAGTGGACCAGACACCAGCGCGTCTCGCGGTTCGTAATCGCGCACATTGCGTGGCAATTTGTCGAACTCAGCCTCTGAAACGTAGGGAGGATTACTGAGGATTAAATCGAAAAGCGAGTCGCCGCTGACCGCTGAGAACAGATCACTTTGCACGAAATCCATCCGATCGCTGACTCGGTGTCGCTGAGCATTGCGCATGGCGACTTCCAGAGCGGCTGCCGATTGATCGATAGCTAGCACATGGCAGTTTGGTAAGTGCTTGGCGATTGTGACCGCGATGGCGCCGCTGCCAGTACCCACGTCAGCGATATGTAATGCCTTAGTCGAATCGAGTTGTCGTAGGTCTTTGGCCCGATCAAGCGCTTCGACAACCACATGTTCGGTTTCGCCGCGCGGGATCAATACATCTTGATTGACTTCGAATGCCATGGAATAAAATTCTTTGTGGCCCACAAGATAGGCCACAGGTGTCCCTTCCGCTCGCCTCCTGACCATCTCTCGAAAGGCAGTACGAGTTTCCTCGCCGGGCTCTTCGGCGAAGGCTGTGTACAATTCAATACGCTCACAGTTTCTCGCGTGGGCTAACAAAACTTCTGCATCCAAACGTGGCGAGGTCGAGCCGTTCTTCTTCAAGTAATCGGTCGTCCAAGTCAACAATCTGCCCACCGTCCATGTTTCTGAGGTGCTCATGCACCTTCCTCCATATCACCTCGCAGTTGATCGCGATCATATTCCAACAGGGCCTGTGTAACTGGGCGGAGATCACCAGCAACGATGCTGTCCAGTTTGTACAAAGTTAAGTTGATACGATGATCCGTCAAACGGTTTTGAGGAAAGTTGTAGGTACGGATTCGCTCACTGCGATCGCCAGACCCGATCAAGGTCTTGCGAGTATCCGAACGCTTTTTCATTTCTTCTTGTCGTTTATGATCGTACAAACGACTTTTGAGAACGCGGATGGCTTTGGCTAGATTCTTATGTTGACTTTTTTCGTCCTGGCAGGAAACAACAATACCTGATTCAAAATGGGTTAAGCGAATTGCCGATTCGGTCTTGTTGACGTGCTGACCGCCGGGACCGCTGGCACAGAATTTGTCGATGCGATAATCCTCGGTCTTGAGGTCGATTTCCACATCCTCCGGTTCGGCCAGTACCGCGACCGTTGCCGCAGAAGTGTGGATGCGTCCTTGAGCTTCCGTTTCAGGAACCCGCTGCACGCGATGCCCACCCGATTCGTATTGCATTTCGCGGAACACGCCCTCGCCTTCAAAACCCAAGATGATTTCTTTAAATCCACCTCGTTCCGAAGGGCTCGCGTCCATGATTTCTGTCTTCCAACTCCGCAGTTCCGCGTTGCGTTTGTACATCTCATACAAATCGCGAGCGAAT
This sequence comes from uncultured Pirellulaceae bacterium, assembly GCA_964625155.1. GTDB lineage: Bacteria > Planctomycetota > Planctomycetia > Pirellulales > Pirellulaceae > Aureliella. The sequence goes on along the minus strand of CAZVBC010000292.1, from coordinate 7,713 downwards.
AGGGCCGCCTCTTCACCACCCGTACCTGCTCGAATTTCCATCACACAACGCGCTCGATTGGCATCCTCGCCACCAATCGTCATCTCCAACAATTCGTCCCACAGCGACTCGCGCTGCTTGCGCAAATTCTCCAGTTCTTCTTCAGCCATAAGACGCTCTTCCGCGTCCGAGCTCTTGGACATTTCGACCAATCCATGAATGTCGTCACTCATTTTCTTATATGCGCGAAACTTTGTCGCGATCCGAGTGAGAGACCCATGTTCGCGCGCGTACGCTGCCATCTTGTGAGACTCGGACATGATATCCGGGCGACTCATGAGATCTTCCAGCTCTTCAAAACGCTTGAGTTTGGCCTCAAGTTCTGTACGCACATTCATGGTTGTTCAGTCCACATTAACAAACCCGGCCCGCACGTGATCTTTACCACGGCGGGCCGCCAAAGCTGTCACAGCCTCAAAGAAGGACGCATTCCAATTCGCCGAACGATCCAATTCATTTGACGAGCGGCTCATTTGACGAGCGGCAGGCAAGAACTTTTCATCGCACCGGAAGGTTTGCCCCCTTCCGCCACTCGCGCGCCCGTCCGCTACTTGATTGAGCCGCGCGGCGCAAGCCGTGAGGAATACTTCCTAACTGCGGCTCGTTTTACTTCGTTCACCCCTTACCAATCCTACTCGACGCCAACTGAGATTCTAATAATCCACGCGACCATCCGCCGACAAAGCACGACGCTGACTGTACTGGGCACCTTGTACAGTCATATGAGATTCGAAACCGCGAATCTCTATCGCTACTTTTTCTTGGCTTTCTTGGCAGGCTGAAGACTGGCATAAGTTCCGGCCGCAAATTTCGACTGGAATTTCTCAATTCGCCCAGCCGTATCGACATACTTCAGTTTGCCCGTGTAAAACGGATGACAGGCACTACAAATATCGATCTTCAATTCTTTTCTTGTACTGCCAGTAGTGAAGGTATTGCCGCAACTGCACGTTACCTTTGTCTCGAAGTAATTTGGATGCACGTCGCTTTTCATTTAAACCATTCTCCGCAAATAACTTATTGCTGCTGACTTTTGGTCAACTTATCACTGAAATTTGTGAATTCCGGATCGTACCCGCCGATAGCATGTTTCTCACGGGCAAAGTAGCTCTTAAGGGGCGAATCAGCGCCAGGTTCCCTTGCTCGCGCCACCATTTACTTTGCCAATATGCCATCCGAAAGAACTACTACTGACACATCGGTGGCGTTCGTTCATGTGGTTAGGGAGGAATTGAAGGTTAATCGCCCCGTTCGATCCGTCCACCCTTTGCGTTTAACATTCGCTGTTTGCGTTGATGAGCTCAATCAGCATCGCGAAAGGAAAACCAAAGCTTAATGCTTAACCAAATCACGGCTGCCAGAGCGAAGATCGGAACCAAGAAACTCATCAGTGGATTGACGACCGATTTGCTAGCCGCTTCTACGATGCGACCAGATAAGCCTGGTTTGCTGACGACATGTGGTATGCCGTTGACGTCAAACACGATCTCGTCTCCTCCAAGAATCCTGTCCGACTCCGCCAAGACAACGGCAGTTGTGCCGGTTGCAAAAAGAGTCTTAGTCGGATTGCGTTCAATGAACCGTCCAAAGAATGCCACCATAGCTTGAGCATCTTGGTGTAATAATTTCAAAACGCTGTTCTTTTCTGCGACTGGCAATTTGGCGATATCGTCGGCATGTTTACTCAGCGTGATCGCTTGATCACGACTGAGCCGTTCTGCTAATTCAATTCCATCATTACCGAGGGCACGCACCAGTTGCGTACCGATGCCGGGATGGGTCAGTTCACTGCGCAGCGCACGAGTTCCGTACAAGGCAATATTCTGACTGAGCTCGCGACCCGTATTGGCAGCCGCTAAACGCTGCAGTGCCGATTTGGCCGTTGACTCAGGCAACTCATTCAAGCTGCGCAGCACCGGACCAATTTGGTCAACATTTTGCAAAGCTCGAATCGTCTCTGGTCCAAATTTTCCGGCCGCTACAGCAATCTGTTGTACGGCTAATTCTCCTCCTTCGACGACGGCTTTTTGGGCTAATTGACGCACAGCCGCTTCGCCTCCGTAATCGGCCAGCGCTTGGGAAAGTTCGCTAGTACTTGATTTACCAAAGAACTTGGAAAGCGACTTCAATACAACTTCGCCCGTCTCGCGAGCAGCAGCAATTTGAGCCTCAACCTGATGGCAGGAAACTGCCAAGAACAGTATCCCGCCGATGATTACGGAGCCACACCATCGCCAATTCATAACGTGTTTTCTCCGATCAGCTTGCGGGTAAGGACTTCCCGCTGGGCACGATTGATGTCTTCGACTAGCCGTTCGAGGTCTGCTTCCAATCCAGTTTGATCGTGGGCTCCTCGCAGAATTCCACTTTCTAACCGAAATAAATAAAGTTGCAATTCCGTTTTCATTTGGTCTCGAAAGCGATCGGTCATCCACCAATCAACGGCAATTCCAACAACGACCCCAATTCCCAGTCCAATTGCGGTCCCCACTGGGCCACCAAGCGATCCGCCACCCGCTCCGGCGGCGGCCCCACCGGCAGTCGCACCGCCGGCTGCTGCGGCGCTGGTTGCAGCGGACGTTCCCAACGCGGTAACTACGCGAGCGACAATACTGGTTGCCGCCAACGCCGCCACTTCACTTGTAACTAATGTAGCCAATCCTTGATAGACCGTATCAGTCGCTCGGCGAGACGCAAAGCGATGCAGTAACTGATTTACCTCAACATCGAAATCTATGTTACTTGGAATCTCCACATCCGGAAATTCGGACTCCGATACAGCCAGCTTGACACGTGACAGCAACAGGGCCCGGTCTGCACGCAGATCATCGCGCAGTGCGACCAGAGCCGTAGTGATGTCGTCGTTCAATTTGCCTTCGCTAAAAATGTGCTTCTCAAATTTTTTCTGCACAAACTCTTCAACGCGATTCTCTTTCTGCCACCAATCGGCTGGCATGCGACGAAGAATCCCCAGCCTTGTCCACGTGGAAGTGATGTCATCAACAAACACACCTATATGTTGGCGATAAGTTTCGAAATGATCGTGAATTCTCTGTGTACATCGCGCGGCCGACTCCCGGCTCCCCTCACCACTGGCCTCAAGCAATGGCTGCACGTGATCGCGAAACATACTCTGCAGATCGCCGCGCGGCACTTGAATTGGAGCGGGCAACTCCGGAATCGGTACAGGTTCCTTCAATCGCGAATTCGAGAAGAACATCCAGGTTGTAACGACCAATAATATTGCGGGGACACTAATCGCAAGCGTTCGTGTTGCCCAAGGTCGCGCAACCATCGTCACTTCCTTCTCACGTCCCATGGTCGTGTGTTCAATTGCTTATAAGGTCCCAACTTTGCAGTCGAATTGGCAGACGTTCGATACGATTACTGTGGTCATTCTGCCGCGAAATTATTTCGAACCGCCGAATTTCGCTAGCTGCCGTTGAAGGTCGAGGCATTCTGTGAGGCGAGTCGTTTTTCTTGCTTCGATTTCCGCATGGAATCCTTCATGCTCACGAAATCAGACAACAAAAAGATCACCGTCGAAAAGGCCGTGATCACCTCCATTAACATGACCATTTTTGCTGGAATGTGGGAAGGAGTGATGTCACCGTAGCCAAAAAAAGAAAAATTTAGCACGCTGAAATAGAAACACTCGAACATCAGCGGAAAGCCCTCCAGCGTCTCGTCGATACCGGAGAAACTCTCCTTGTCCAGCCGATTGAGGCAATAGAAATCAACGGCAAACGACAACGTGACTTCGGTCATGTTGTAGGCCATCAACATCAAAAATCGATGGTATGGCAAATCCATGGCTGCGGCTTCCAGCAAGTGCCACAATGACTCGCAAAAGTAATACCCGGTCTTGAACAGCGCTACTCCAACGACGACCCAAATCAAAAATCGCGACGAGTCCGTATGTGATTGATGGAAACTTAGAACACCATACGCCACGCCAACGATGAACAGAATCTCCAAAGGCTCACGCATGCGACTCAATTAAGTTGACTCCACCCAGAGTTAAGATTTTCGCAACACCAAGACCACATGATCCGTCCGCGTAGGAGTCGACTCGCGCTTGCCTGTTGGCACAATCCACAGGGGAGTAAGCGATTCCTTTTGTGCCGCGTCGGCAAGCTCGCGCATGATCAATTCCGCTTGTTCTCTATTGATCATCATGATGATAGCCCCAAACGCGATGGCCGGGCGATTGTTAACGTCCCGCGCACGCGTGGTGGCGATTTGAAAAAGTTGCTTCTGATTCAGCCGCTTCTGTAGATTCGCGTCGAAATTCGTTGATGATGATTCAAGGGTAAGCAGAGCAATCGAATAGCCGCCTTGAACGTTGCTGCTCGCATTCGCAGCAACCAACTCACCCGACACTAAATAACGTACGACCTCTTGAAAAACGGATGGAATCTCAACGTCGGTCCAAGAGCGCGAGCGCAACACGGTCAACTCAAGCGGGAAGTCGACAGCCAAAGTAATCTCAGTTGGAATGGGTGGTTGAGCGCTGCGCGATTTTGCGTCTAGCATGCCGCCCCCATTCTTTTTCTCGTTATCGTCCAACCGTATTTCGTCCTGCGGGCGTATTTCGTTCTGCGAAGCAATAGCCTGTGGTTTCGCGGAATCTAATTTCTGAGTTGGTGCCGCAGGCATGCCACTCATGGCTAGACTTGGTACGGGTGGCTCTGTTGGCGCTTGGACGTCTTGGCCAGCTTGATCCGCCGACCGCAATCTCATGGCCTTCGGTTCAGGCGACTCATTCAGAGCCGCTAATTCATGCAGTGTTTCTGTTTGGCTCATCGCATTACTAGTTCCGGGGCTTGGGAATTCGGTACGTTCAGCTTGTGCAGCCTCTTGGAAGTCCTGTGTTTGCACTTCAGCGCTCGCCATACCCGCAGCCCCTTCGGCGATTTCCGCACCTCTGAGTTTCATCTCCAACGTAACGTTTTTCGGCGCCGTACCTGGCCCTGGCCCTGGCCCCGGTGCAGCCAGCAGCTCTGTTTGGGCCCCCATCCCCGCAGCCCGTTCCAAGTTTCGGTCGGACAAGTCGCCGATGGTAGTGGAAGGCTGTTCGGCCGTGGCTGGGGAGTTTATCGTTGGGTCAGGTTTGCTCACCCGCCAGGACAAGATTGCTGCAGGAAATTCAACTAACCAAAACAAATTGAATGCCAAGACTATACATGCGGCAGTTGCTAACGTTGTCGCCAGCCAGCGGAGTGCCCGGTACCGACTATAAAGCCGCTGGTCATGCGCACGTGAGGATTGGACCTTGAACCGTTCCGCCGATGATTGGGATCGATTGCGTTCTTGGCTATGCTCAACTAATGAAGGCGGAGGTGCACTGATCGCACTTGAATCAAATGTGAGTTTCTGAGACGTCGCTTCCGCGTTCACAGGTGGTTGTGCCTGTTCCGCATTATCCGACTGATTAAGAGGTTGAATGGGGTGAGCCTCAACACCGGGCTCTCCATCAGTGCCGGACTGAGTACTATCCACGTGCTGAGCAGCGCCATCGGGCTCAGCATCAATACTCGATTCGGATACCAACTCGCTCGATTCTCTCGCAGCCAGTTCTGGCCTACTTTGGTCAAGTATATGAGACTCGGTCTGGCCATGAGTCTGATCACCAATCAACTCGACCCTCTCAGCAACCTGCTCGGCGACTGAATCTTCAGCTTGCAATTGCCCTTCAGATACTTGTTCGATGGCGATTGGCTCGGTCGCCTCGGCCTTCTGTGGCTCTACAGCCACTGATTCGGTATGCTCTACGGTTAACTGCTCTGCAGATAATTGCTCTTCAACCACGGGCACTGGTGCCACAGTTCCTAGCGCCGAATATGTTGGTGCCGAATATCCTGATGCCACTGGTTCAGCAGAGATTGGCTCCTCAGTTGCAGATTTTCCAGTCCTTTGTTCAGGAGGATCTTGTTCCGCAAACTCTTGCTCATCAGGTTCTTGTGCGGCTGCGACAGGATCAGCAGGATCTTCCCGGAATCGTTGTGTTGAGGAACTTCCGTCCACAAAAATCTCTCGAGCAGAGACTTCCTTGGTGGGCAATCGAGCTGTGAATTCATCAGAAACTTCTGCACTTTGCTCAGCAACCACTTGATTGTCGGCATTGGCAGGGAGTGAGGATTGGGGCTGGGCTGCCGAGGTTGAGGTTAGAGTTTTTCCACTACCAATGGAAGTGAGTGGATCGAGAATAATTGGGGCAGTATTTTCAAAAATGTTGCTAGATTGAACCGGAGTCGAAAAAAGGGGGTCCGTATCTTCAGGATTGGGAGCTTGAGTCGGATTGATCTTAAATTTTGGCAGTTTGCCGGACCAATCTGGTAGGCAGGCGATCATGCGGCGCACTTCTTTCAGATCTTGCAGCATGCGGCAGGCTGCTGGATCGTTCTCCAACCGCTTGCGAACAACGCGTACTTGTTCATCGGAGAGTTCACCGTCAAGGTAGGCGCTCAGCCATTCTTCATGGAAATCTCGTTCGTTTGTCATTGCTGTGCCTCGACCTTTCCGACACGCTGCTCGAGAATTTCCTTCAATTCCAGTCGAGCGCGATGTAGGCGACTGCGCACCGTGCCCACAGGAACCTCCAGCACTGTGGCAATCGCATCGTAATCTAATCCATCAAAGTCACGCATCAGCAGAACCGTTCGTTTTTCTTCGTCCAACAGGGCAATCGCGGCATGCACGCACTCAGCCATTTCCACTCGTTCAAGTTCTTTCTCCACATCGGCATACAACCCGAACGTATTGGCTGTCGTTTCGAAGCCTTCGCGCCGAGTTTGATTCTCCAGTCGCTTGCGCCGCCGCTGGCTAGCTAACAAATTCATCGCAATGCGGCACAGCCAAGTATAAAACTGAGCTTGCCCCGCATACAAATGAAGTTTGTTAAAAGCTCTCGCAAACGCCTCTTGCGCCAGATCCTCGGCCTCATCGCGCGAACCACAAGCATGCGCCAGCAAACCGAGCAATCTCCGCTGGTGCCTAGTCACAAGCACTTCGAAGGCTGCGAGATTTCCAGCCAAAACTTGCTCGATCGCTTTTTGATCTTCGTTCACTATGTAACCAACTACCAACGGGGAAAGACGCCCGCTTTGTCGCAAGAGTTCCAGTTTCTTCCGATGCGCCCGCTGAGGTCCGCATCCATCAACAGCAGATTTACCACCGATTGGGCGATTATGGCCCACAGTATAGACAATGCTCGGCTTGACTGCCTAGCTTGCCGAGACTGCCTGGCCAGACAGTTTTAGGGAAGGTTCAAGTCCTTTTGCTGAACGCAATACGAGCCTTCGAGCCTTTTCGCGTCGGGGTCGGAGTTCGGCTGAGCATTTTCGCCGGTTGACTACCGAGCACATGACCTCGACGATGCAAAGCCACACCACTTCGCTTACTCCACCTGCGGCACGAAGCTCAATCTGTACACGGGTAAATACTAGATAGGATTTCGCGAAGATGGGAACAAATCCCACCCGGCTTGCCCGGTGGATCGTTAGGATTCAAGCTACAAAAAACCGAGCACCACTTACGTCCCAACTCGAACTGTAGCGAGAATCCCACCCGGCTTGTCCGGTGGATCGTTAGGATTCAAGCTACAAAAAACCGAGCAACACTTACGTCCCAACTCGAACTGTAGCGAGAATCCCACCCGGCTTGTCCGGTGGA
>CAZVBC010000291.1:0-9561 GCA_964625155.1 uncultured Pirellulaceae bacterium | reverse complement strand
AGCAAGACTTGCACCTATACGGTTTGCCGTATGGTTTGCGAGCCTCGCACCAAGACTTGCACTTACACGACCTGCCGCATGGTTCCAGAGTGCCGCACCAAGACTTGCACTTACACGACCTGCCGCATGGTTCCAGAGTGCCGTACCAAGACTTGCACTTACACGACCTGCCGCATGGTTCCAGAGTGCCGTTCCAAGACCTGCACCTACACCGTTTGCAACATGGTTTGCGAACAACGGGTGAAGGATTGCACCTACACAACCTGCCGCATGGTTCCAGAAACCAAGTGCCAGACATATTGCTATACAACTTGCCGCATGGTTTGCGAGAACGTAACCCGCACTGTTCCGTACACCGTCTGCAAGCCAGTTCACTACTGCAAGACAATCAAAGTTGCGAAGTGCGTACCGGTATGTGTTCCCTACACCTACACTCGTTGCGTACCTCGTGTTGTCTGCGAACAAGTTCCGGTACAAGTTTGCTGCCCAGCACCCAGCCGTGGTGGTTTCTTGTCCCGACTGCTAAATCGCGGCAACAACTGCGGATGCTAAGTGGATGCAAATTAGCTTTCGACTTCCACCTTGGAAGTAGATCTGGTTGAGTTGAACAAGGCGGTCAGTTGGCCATGGAGGCACGATTGACCGCCTTTTTTCGTTTGCCTGCTCCTAGACCTATCGTTTCATGTGGCCAAAGATTATTTGCCGAAGAAGTGAAGCTATTTTGATGGTGGCGTTAAGCCAATTGTTTCGGGAGGCAAATCGGTCGGCAAACGATAACTTGGAATTAATGCTGTTAAACGCTCGACGATCTCTGGATGCATGGCGGCCAAATCTTGTTTCTCGCCGATATCATTTTGCAAGTTGTAGAGCTCGGCTCGTGGTGTACCTTTGTCTTTGACGTAGCCGTAATGCACCTTGCGATTAGGGAGCAGCAACTTCCATGCTCCTGCCCGTATTCCATGTAGTTCATTTTTGCAAAAGTAAAGAAAATCGGCACGTGAGCCGTTTGAGACAGTACCCTTCAGCAAGCTGGTCTGATCAACACCGTCGATGATGCGATCTGCCGGAACACGGCAATCCGCGAGCGTACAAAATGTTGGCAGAAAATCGATGGTCGCGAAAACGGCATCACTCACTCGGCCCGCAGGTATATGTCCCGGCCAACGAGCTAAACAAGGCACTCGCAGCCCGCCTTCATAGGTCGATCCTTTTCCCTCTCGCAGTGGCCCAGATGATCCCCAGGCGATTTGTCCATTGTGTTTGGGGCGCAAGCCCTCTGTGTAGTTATTCCACGGGCCATTGTCCGTGGTGAAAAGTACTAATGTCTTTTCCCGCAGACCAAGATCGTCGATGCATTTAAGTATCCGTCCAACGTGCCAATCGAGTTCCTGTACAGTATCACCATACAATCCACCATTAGATTTTCCACGAAACTCAGGAGAAGCGTCGATGACAGAGTGGACCATCGTGTGGGCAACGTAAAGAAAAAATGGTTGCTCTCGGTGACGCTCGATAAACTCAATTCCCTTGTCCGTGTAAATGCGTGTCAAGCTGGCCATATCGTCTGTCGTACCAATCTGTTCATTATTTTCATGCAGCACCACGCGGCCGTTATCGTTCGCACCCAAGGTGCCATAGTAGTATTCAAATCCTTGCGCGTTGGGCATTCGGTCACGAACGGCGGCACGATTCGACACATCCCATTTCCCGATGCAGCCAGTTGCATACCCAGCCTGCTGCAATAGTTCGGCAACCGTGATTTCTTCGGCCGGCATCGACCAACCTAAACTGCGCACTGGGTAACGGCCGGTCAAAAGCGCCGACCGCGAAGGACCACAAGTTACTTGAGCGTAAAAACTAGTAAATCGTGTTCCGTCACGAGCCAACGTATCCAACGATGGCGTGCTGAATCCTTTAGCCCCGTAACAACCTAAATCTCCGTACCCTTGATCGTCAGTAAATATGAGGACAATATTTGGCTTTTCGGCGCACATGCCGTTATCCGCTATCACAGCGCCAGCAGCCAACAGGCCGACAACGATCATGGCTTCAAATAATCGGTGTAAAATGCTGTTCCGACATGCAGTTTGAAACACATCAGCGCCATCTCGATTGAATTCGCTTGATAGCCATAAAGTGCGAACAGTAAGGCTGTTCAACATAGAAATTTCTCGCAGCAATCTCGTTAGTCAAAAAGTATCAAACTAGTAGGGAATCGATTGGGCCGGTGCTGTCTGCAAAACTCTCCAAGGCAACTCCGCAAGTACGGGCATGGGTAAGCCAGAGATTCGCTAACGGAGTGCTATCGGGACAATTTAAGTGTTGACCACTCTTTAGCCGACCACCTCCGGACCCGGCAACAATAATTGGCAGATCCGTATATTGATGCGTTGCCCCATCACCCAGACCGGAACCAAAAGTGAAGATGGTATTATCCAGTAAAGTGGATCCGTCGGCTTCCACGATGCTGTTCATCTTTGTAATTAGATACGCAAATTGTTCCACGTGAAAGCGATCAATCTTGAGCAAGTCGTCGATATGTTTGTGCTGGTCATGGGACATCATGTGGTGACTGACCGGTTTGTCGAACAATGATTCGAACATGTAAGGCGTATCCCAACGCTCTGGAGCAACCATCAAAGTGGAAACTCTAGTCAAACCGGTCTGCAAGGCAGCAATCATCAGTTCGCCCATCAAGCGGATATATTCACCGCGCGGCAAATATGCTTCAGTCGGCTCGTCAAGTGAAACTTGCGTTAGATCAACAGCGAGTTTTTCGCGGCGATCCATCTGCAGCTCGATAGCCCGAATCGACTCAAAAAACTCATCGAATTTCTCACGATCCAACTTGCCAAGTTGCTTCTGCAAAGTCTTGGCATCTTCCAAGACCAAGTCTGTGATATTGCGGAATTCACGAATTTCCTGGGTACCAAAAAGCCGTTGGTAAACCTTGCGAGGATCGCGCATTGAAGGCGCGACATGGCCAGAGCCATACCATGAAATGTTGTCGAAGTAGATTGATTCTTTATTGTCCTTGTGGCTGTTACAGCTTAACTCCAAAGTGCGAAATGGAGTGGCGTCAGCGACGTGGTCAGCAATGATGTGGTCGAGCGTGCGATCGAGAGGATACACGCTCGATTGGACTGAATCGACGGTTGCACTACTTAAAAAACACGACCCGCATTGAGCGTGCACATCACTGCCATGTTTGTAAAACCGACTTAGGCCCGTGATGAACGTAACTTTGCTTTTGATACCTTCAAGTGCTTGCTGCGTTGGCGTCAATTTTTCCAAAGGCCTCAATCCCAAGGGAACTTGGGGGTCTATTGGAATTTCAACCTGGCTACTGGTGAACTTTGGTATCTCGGCATTCTGTTCACCTGGAAAGAACCCACGTCGAACTATACCAATGGGCACATAGAACAGCGCGAATCGAACCGCAGGTTTGACGGTCGCTGCCCCAGCAGAAGCAAGGCTATCCAGCCAAGGTAGTGCCATGATCGATCCGCTGGCACCTTTCAGAAATCGACGTCGGTGTAAATTCATGTCACCTGGCCAGCCCTGTTTAAACCGGTTAGTACTTAAAAGAATTGCTCAATACAGTTTGTTCGATGATTGTTTGCAATCGAAAGTCGTTCGCGGCAGCTTCAGAAACGATTATATCCAGCGCCAAAGTATCTGCGACCGTTATCGCGCGACCTAATGCAAAAGCCATAAGGTGTTTGGAAAAGGCCCTGGCAAACCGCTCGCGCTCCGCCAATAAAGCGTCTTTGAACTCCACGATATTGTTAAATTGATGTTTACCAAGCAATCGCCCGCTGGCATCAACTTCGCGACCATTTTCATAACAATCTCTCCATTTGCCAACTGCGTCGTAATTCTCTAACGCAAACCCAAGCGGGTCGATGCGCTGGTGACAGGCAGAACAAGCTGGCGCATCTCTATGGGCTGCAAAACGCTCGCGCAATGTCATGTTGGCTTCGTCTGCACCGGGCTTGTCAGGTAACGGCGGGACATTACCAGGAGGTGGTGGAGGAGGTTCGTGAAGAATGACCGTGGCCAGCCAAACGCCGCGCGTCACCGGTTTAGTTCGTACCGTTCCCGAAGTCATTGTTAGTACAGCCGCCGATGTTATCACTCCTCCCTGTCGTCGGTCGCTGACCGGAACGCGTTTTAACAGCACTTGAGTCGGTGCACCCGGATTGCCTTGCGTGCCATCTCGATACCAAGCATCCAATAGATCACTACGGTAACTGAAGTCGGAGTCAATCAATTGCATGATTGATCGATTCTCGATCAGCACAGTTTCAAAGACTAACAGCGGTTCGAGCATCATGTGCATGCTCGCCCGGTACTTGGCAAAGTAGAATTTCGGGAACAAATCGGGGTCGGGTTCCGATGAAATGATTCGCTCAAGTTGCAGCCACTGGGATGGGAAACTATCACAGAAGCGTCGCAGTTTCTCGTCGCGGAGCATGCGCCGAACCTGAGCTCTTAAATTATGTTCGCGACCCAATTTTCCCTCAGCCGCCACTTGCAGCAATTCGCGATCTGGGATGCTGCCCCACAAGAAAAACGACAACCGCGACGCCAAATGAAATTCGTCCAGCGGTTCCGATTCCTGCAGCGGCTCGCCGTCAGACAGATACAGGAACCGGGGTGAGCAAATTACTGCGGACACAACCGCTTTCATCACGTTGGCGAAAGGCGATCCTGTTTGTAGTCGATGTTGAGCAAACGCGACATATCGCGCCAGTGTCTCCGCATCGACCGGACGGCGAAACGCTCGCGTAAGAAATGGCTGTAGCCGCTGACGGAGTTGGTCATCACTAACGACAGGCGAGTTTGGGTTTGGTGCGACGAAGAAATCTTGCCAGATACCTACGTTCTTTGACGTAAAGTCATTACTCTCGACAATCGACTGGCTCAGCCCAAAAAAAGACTCCGTTAACATCGGCGACATGGTCAGATGGTCGCCACGATTATCGAAACCATGCTCCGCGCGCAAGTCTTGTGGAAACGGTGTGACACCTCCCAAATGGGGTTCAGTGACATTGTCCTTGCTGAGTGGCCGGCTAGCGACCTTGACCCGCGATGGCATCTTGCCAGATTGTGGTTGAAAGTATCCATCCAAGTCCCGCATCAGGCGTTCTGGTAATGGGAATACCTCGACTTTTAACTCCAGCAGATCTCGTACCGCATTATTGTATTGAAAGCGGTTCATGCGACGAAGTGGTGTTCGTTGCGCACCTTGTAGCTGTGAGGCAGCTTTCAGCAGCTCTTGAAGGTCTGCAACGAATCGCCCGCGCCACTGACGATTGCGATCGGGACCGTCGTCCGGTGGCATAATACCAGTGTCGACCGCCGTGATGATTCTGTTCAACAGCTCAGGCTGAGCCGCGAGTTCCTTTATCTCGTGGATTGATTGTAGATTGACATCCCCTTCAATCTTTTCTGATAATCCATGACAGCGAACGCAATGTGTCTTCATCAGCGACACGACATCGTTTGCAGTGTCGTCCAAGGCCAAGCAAGTTGCTGGACAGATTAGGAAAAAGGTGATCGCGGCGGATAATCGATATGCAAGACAACCAGTCTGTTTCGATTTGTGGAACATTTCATATTGGTCAAGGGTGGCCGGAATCATTCTGGACTTCCAGGCGGTACTGCCCCGGCGAGCAGAGCGTCAAGTCGCTGTTTCATGAGGCTTGTGCGAGAGGGTTGTTCTGCGGATAAATCCCGAGTTTCGCCCGGATCGAGCTCTAAATTGAATAGCAAAAGGTTTGCGGAGCTGCCGGTCGAGTTCACGTTTTTAGCTGGCTGCTGTTTCTTTTTTGCCTTCTTACGTGTTGTTGATTGTGATTCACTTTGCTCGCCAGGACGAATTGATGATTGGCCAGCATTCATGAGAAGTTTCCAAGGCCCCATTCGCACGGCGGCGCGTCCAGGAGACTGGACGCAGAGAATCGCATCATGGGGCGAAGGAGCGTTCATCGTCAGCATCGGCCACACATCCAGGCCATCGATGGGATTGGATTGTTCCAGCGAAGCGCCAGCTAATTTCAGAAGCGTTGGATACCAATCAATAATGTGCATCGGTTCGCGAATTCGGGCCATCGCCGGGATTTGGCCGGGCCAATTTGCAAACGCAGCAGCTCGCACACCCCCTTCAAACACAGTCCCTTTGTAGTCTCGCAGCGGGGTATTTACTCCAGGACGCGGACCTCCATTGTCGCTTGAGAAAACCAGCAGCGTATTGTCGCGAATTCCTGCTTGTTCGAGTGCATCAACGATCTTTCCAATGGCTTTATCAACCGCAGCCAACATGCCTGCCAAGATTCGTCGATTACCGGAAAGATGCTGATAGGGCTCCAGATACTCCTCGGGTACTTGGAACGGACTATGGACGCCATTGAACGGCACGTACAGGAACAGAGGTTTGGATTTATCTTTCGCACCTATCAATCGACACGCTTCTTTAGCTAACAAATGAGTCGAATAACCCTCCTCCTTGAGCTCGCGACCGTCACGATACCAGTCATGTGATTGGTCACGGATGTGCGTAAAATAGTCCAACGCTCCAAAATAATGTCCATACTGATGATCAAAGCCACGAGCGGTCGGAACGTAAGCTTGGTCAAATTCCCCCAGATGCCACTTTCCAACAATCGCAGTTTCGTAGCCAGCATCCTTGAGCGCACTGGCCAGCGTGCGTTCGCTGAGAGGTAACCCCCAACGTGCATGTGGCCTCACGATGCTGTAAACACCTGTACGAGTTGCATAGCGGCCAGTCATCAGAGCGGCGCGAGTTGGCGAGCAGACAGGTTGCACATAGTGCGATTCGATTACAGTGCCGCGGTTGGCAAGTTGATCGATGTGCGGTGTTAATATTTCTTTGCCGCCATTAAATCCGCAATCGGCATAACCTAGGTCATCGATCAAAAAGAACACAATGTTAGGGCGTGCGCCGTCGGCTCCAGCACACGCCGCTTGCAACACCAGACCTAGCGAACAGCAAAACAATGCGATAGATGAAGCTCTAAACCGTAACACACAATCTCTTTCAATAAGTCGCCCGTGGTACTTTCCAATTAATGTGCTATGGCTTTGAGTCCAGCCGTCGCCACTTGTGCGTCCTGAACAGATTGCACGCCAGAGACTCCGATGGCACCGATAATCTTGCCGTCAACTGCGATCGGAATGCCACCTTCGATCGGCAAACCTGGGAGCCTAAGTACTTTCAAGTTGGCTCCTCCAGCAACCAGCCGATCTTCGAGTTCTTTTGTCGTGCGCCGGAAAAGTGCGGCAGTCTTAGCTTTTTCGATTGAGACTTCGACACTTCCAAGTTGAGTATTCTCGATGCGTTGGAACATTACCAAGAAGCCTGAACTGTCGACAATGGCGATCGCGACGGGCCATTTTTGTTTGCGAGCTTCCTCTTCTGCCCCCTGCATGATTTTTTTGGCTTGTTCCAACGTAATCGGCGATCCGTAGGGCGTAGGTTCTTGAGCCATTCCCAATGAGGTGAGGCAGCAAACACAAGCAATCACAGTGGCCGCGAGAAATACTTTCATCGTTTCAATACTCCAGTTGAGTTAAACTGTCGAATCATGCGTACGCGGTTATTCTAAGAGAAATCGCGCCGGTGGAATACCATCCATTTCCCGTTTGCTGGCATGCCTATAAAATCTCTGACGCTGTCTAGTATCGTAGTCTAATTAAGTTGGAGATTTGCGTACCGAATGCTTGCCAAAGAGCTGATTCAGCGAGTTCGCGAGATCCAAATTCGTACTGGCCGCCAAGTTGCCGATGTTTTGGCAGGTCAATACGAGTCCGTGTTTCGCGGTCGAGGAATGGAGTTTGAGGAAGTTCGTCCGTATATTCCTGGTGACGACGTGCGGACAATCGATTGGAACGTGACGGCGCGCATGGGCGGTCCTTATGTAAAAAGGTTTGTCGAAGAGCGCCAATTGACACTAATGTTGATGGCCGACATATCCGCGTCTCAAGATTTTGGATCTGCAAGTCGCTCGAAACGGGAAGCAACTGCCGAGTTGTGCGCGCTTTTGGCATTTGCGGCAACCAGTAACGACGACAAGGTCGGTATGACGTTGTTCCATGGCGGAATCGAACAGTACATTCCGGCTCGCAAAGGACAAAAGCATTCGTTGCGAGTAATTCGCGAGGTTCTGGCGCATGGAACTGGCCAGACACCTGAGGAAATTGCTTTGCGTGCCCAGTCGGTCCGTCGATGGCTCCCCTTTGGTAGACGACGCGCTTGGGCTCGGTCAGGGCGACAATCGACGAACATTGCCGGTGCCATGGAGTTTCTAATGTCGGTCACCTCGCGCAAGACGGTCTGTTTTGTCGTCAGCGATTTTTTGGACGATGGGTTCCTTAAACCGATGCGCAGTGCCAATCGTAAACATGATATCATCGCAGTGCTTGTGACCGATCCTCGCGAACTGGAGTTTCCGGGCGTCGGCTTGATCCACATGGCTGACCCCGAAACAGGCCACCTTGCCACCTACGATTCTGGGTCGCCGAAATTTCGAGCGGCAATTGCCAAAGGTACCCATGAGCGGATCGAGAGCTTGAAGAAGTCGTTTGGTGCCTCGGGGATCGATTTTATTCACGTCGATGCTGCGGGGAATATCGTCGATCCACTAGCCAAATTCTTTCGAATGCGTGAACGAAGAATGCGAAGATGACTCGGGATAAATTTTGTTCCTCGGTACCCCTGATGCTGACGGTTGTTCACTCGTGGTTGGCCATAGCCAGCATTAATAATTGCCTGGCCGATTCACAATCGCGACAAGTGCAGTCAGGGCCGGTTACCGTGTCCATCGTGCTCGACCCTGACCAGCCTACGATTGGCGACATTATCTCGCTGACGATCACCGTCACAGCAGAAAAGCTCGTCGAAGTGTTGATGCCTGAATTTGGCGATGCACTCGAACGGTTTTCTATCGTCGATTTCGCGCCGCGCCAGATGCTGCATAATAGCGGTCGGACAGTTCTAATCCAAAAATATCGCTTACAGACGCCGTCCTCCGGTAAGCATGCTATTCCACCAATCTTGGTCGAGTATGTGGATCGTCGGCCCGGACAAAAAACTGCACCGGAGGGGTTGGATGCCTACGAGATCATGACAGAGCGATTAGAGTTTGAAGTTAAATCGGTTATACCTCAAGGTGCGTCAGCCAAGTTGAAACCGGCGCTGGGAAAATTGGGGCCGCGTCGCAGCGAGCCGGCATCGCGTTGGCCCTGGTATTTGGCTGGCGTGTTGCTACTGGCGGTGATCACACCGCTGGCGGTACGCGCATGGATCGCTCTCAACAAACGAGCTCGGCGGCGCAGCGCTTTCGAGATCGCTCGCATGAGGCTGGACCAGTTGCTTGCCCGTCCTCGCCCAACCAGCGAACAGGTCGACGCTTTCTATGTCGAGCTATCATCGATCGTACGCAGATATCTCGAAGACCGATTTGATTTGCGCGCACCGGAACTAACTACTGAGGAGTTTCTGGCGTCGGTGGGGCAGGCTGGGGTAAATGCGGGGCT
>CAZVBC010000290.1:0-9566 GCA_964625155.1 uncultured Pirellulaceae bacterium | reverse complement strand
AATTGTATCCCTAGCGCGGGCGATTGGTAGAGTGATTGGCAGGGCGAAAGAATCCATGAAATTCCCAGAGTTTTGGGAAGGAGTTCGCTGTTCAGAGATTGTTGTTGCAAGCAGAGATGCTCAAATTATTCGTGCTCGCTCGCATCAACTCATGTTTTTCTGCATGTAGTTCACGACGATTCTGTAGTTCACGACGGTTGGTATTGGTAATTTGAAAATCAAAAGCGGAATATGATGACTTGGAAATCACGTACCTTTGGTGGAGCGTTAGTTTGCCTGACGATTTGGATGCGATTGGGGTTGCCAGTGGCGAACGGTGAAGATGGCACCGCTGCGATCTTCGAGCTTGGATCTAAGTTGCAAATTATTTCGGCGTCTGGACGAGGAGGAGAGGGGCCTGCGTGGGATCCGGACTTGGGAGTGCTCACTAGTGGCAACGGCGACATCAATCGCCTCGATAACCATGGACAAGCCAGTATTTTTCGCAAAGGGGCTGGTACAAACGGATTGCTGTTCGATCGGAATGGTAGCATCGTTGCCTGTGAACCGGTTGCCCGGCGCGTGACACGCACCACTCGTGACGGAAAGGTGCAAGTGTTGACCGATCGTTTCGACGGCAAACGGTACAACACGCCGAATGATTTGACTTTGGATTCCAAGGGGCGTCTCTACTTCTCCGATCCCCGCTACGGTAGCCGTGATGGGATGGAAATTGTCGATGCGGCTGGAAAAACTGTCGAAGGAGTTTACCGGATTGATCCCAATGGCACTGTGGTGCGCGTGATTGGTCGCGAAGTGCAACGGGCTAATGGCGTGTTGGTTTCGTCGAACGATCGATATCTTTATGTTGCCGACAATGCCAATGACTTGCATGCAGGAGCGCGTAAACTGTGGCGATTTGAATTGTTTGAAAATGGTTCAGTCGATCTAACATCTCAGCGACTATTGTACGACTGGGGCAAAAGTCGTGGTCCAGATGGATTGAAACAAGACATCAAAGGCAATCTGTACGTGGCAGGTGGAACCAGCGCGGCAGTGCCACCGTTCGAACCTGACAATTCGCAGAAAGGGGGCATTTATGTCTTTAGTCCAGAGGGAAACTTACTGACCTTTCTTCATGTACCTCGCGATGAAGTTACCAATTGCGCGTTTGGTGGGAGTGATCTGAGGACACTTTATATTACGGCAGGAGGTACGCTATACAGCATTCGTACCAAGAACCCCGGTCGCGTGGTGTGGCCACTCCCTGGATTGTAAAGTGAGCTGGATTGTAAAGTACGGCAACTACCTACGGACCGGTCCAAGGATGATTGCGTCCAGTGGGGCGGGGCTTGCACCAAAGTGTACGAAACGCGAAACAAACACTTGCGATTCGTACCAGGAATTCAACCAACACTGAGCTTAAGAACTGAGCTTGATCACCAAAACCGGGCATTTTGCAAGTCGGACGATGCGTTCTGCAACGCTTCCCAGCAATAAA
This sequence comes from uncultured Pirellulaceae bacterium, assembly GCA_964625155.1. Lineage (GTDB taxonomy): Bacteria > Planctomycetota > Planctomycetia > Pirellulales > Pirellulaceae > Aureliella. The sequence continues at coordinate 8,086 of CAZVBC010000290.1, read as the reverse complement.
CGTGAAACGCCCGTACGTCCATGCGACGGAAGGATGATCATATCCGCTTGCAGTTCATCTGCCTTATCAACACAGGTGCCTCCAGCGTCACCCACGACTACATGTCGATTAATTGCTGCGTATTGCGGACCTCGAAGTGCGTCATCTAGGGCTCGCTTTGCGTGATCAATGCGCTGGCTGTCGTCGACATCTGCCCAAATGACACCCGGCTCCGCAGGAATCAAGTACGGCAAGACGTGTAGTACGTGAACTTGTTGCGGGCTAGTCGACATTTCGATCGCCATATCGACGGCGCGCAAAGAATGTGCCGAGAAATCATACGGGACTAGGATGCAGTTTTTAGCGGTCCACGACATCATCTATCTCCTACCTGATTGGACGTTCGATATGTTCTTAAGTAACTAACCTAACAGCGCCACATTCGATCACGTGAACTGTTTTTGGCGGCCCAACTTACTGGAGTGCATTAGCAAAAGGGCACAAAATTGGTCACGGAACCTGCGCAAGCCCTCCGGCGTTTGGCCGGAATTCGTTGAAGAACCCAGCGGCTCGCGACGACTCTGCCACAAAAACGAACACAAAGTAAGTGCCACTTTTGGCAGTTCGAGTAAAGCATGCCGTAGGACAGTGGACCAGTTGCAAATCTCACACCGCAAAGTCATTCGAGCTTGCAATCATTCGAGCTTGCAGGTTATTGGACAACAAGGAAGGAACAACTTCAACCGTACTTATTCACTCAACCGCACGACAGTCCCAGCCGATAAACTGGTGGACACAGCATGGGTAAACTTCATATAGCGTAAGCCATCCTCAAAATTAGTAAACTGCACTGCCTCCTGGCCTCGAATAGCAGCGATGAACTCTTCCTCGACGCGCCAACCCAGGCGAAGTTCTTCGGGAATTGACACTTCTGTAAGTTGTGTTGTACCTTTCTTACCTGCCAACAATCGTTCCGGTGCGTTTCCAACCAGCTTGATCGTTCCCTCGCTGCCATACCAATGGATCTGCATTCCCGGGCCGAATCGTGCGGCTCCACTTAGATGATAGATGCACTTGGCATTTCCCGGCATTTGAGTAAGTACATGAAGTGCATCGGGAACGTCGACAACTGCCTCGCGGCCACTCTCAATATCGGATCGCGAGGGATTGAAAATGCTTCCCTGTGCAAACACGCTCAGCGGGTCAGGACAAAAACGGATCAGCGTTTCATGGAGGATACCGAGGGTCAATATATTCATGCCACTGTGAACGGTCGTTTGCCGCCAATGTCTCGGCGCCGATGGATCGGCGAACATGTCCGACACGCCCAGAACGACGACCTCTTGCAGTTGCCCAATGAACTCTTGGTCAAACATCTGCTTGAGGACTCGGTGGCAGGTCAAACCGATAGGACTGGGAACGATCATGCCCACTTGCTTGAGATAGCGACGTTTAGCGGACAACATCTGCTGTGCTTCTTGTGCATTGCAGGCCATTCGAGCTTCAGTCAGAACATGCTTGCCGGCCTCCAAGGCTGCTAGAGTAATTTCGCAATGCATCGATGGCCAAGTACCAATGACCACTGCGTCGATTTCAGGATCGGAAACCAATTGTCGCCAATCGGAAAAAGTCTTGGGGATGTCAAATTGCTTCGCTGCGGCCAACGTGGACGAACTTGAACGATTGCACACACTGGCAATCTCGACACCAGCGCACGCTCTTAAGCCTGGCACATGACGCACCCGAGTGTTAGTCCCTAATCCAACGATCCCCACGCGAATAATTTGCATAAACTGTACCTATCGAAAAATGGATCGAATTGCATGTACAATGATCGGGCAAGATAACCAGAACTATCACCTTCCAGGTTGCACAACACTATGAAACTGGCCTTTTTTGTATTGGCGATTGCTCACGTCGTGCTAAGCAGCATTAGTATTTCGCTAGCCAATGCTCCATCGCCAAACGTCGTGTTCATTTTATCTGACGATCAGGCTTGGACCGATTATGGGTTCATGGGGCATCCTATTATACAAACTCCCAACTTGGACAAGTTGGCCTCGCAGAGTGCGGTATTTACCTGGGGGCACGTCCCATCGGCGTTATGTCGTCCGTCACTTGCCACGTTGATCACTGGGTTGTACGCCCACCAACATAAGATCTCGGGCAATGATCCAGCTCCGCGATTAGCCGCCGAGCGGTCTTCAGAATACTCGCGACTTCGCGAGAAACTGATCAGTCACATTGATCGCCACCCGACAGTACCAAAGCTGTTGGCGAGCAAAGGATATTTCAGCCATCAGTCGGGTAAATGGTGGGAAGGGCCCTTTCAGCGTGGCGGGTTCACTCACGGGATGACGCGCGGCTTTCCCAACCAAGGAGGACGCCATGGAGATGACGGATTGGAAATTGGACGCCAGGGTCTCCAGCCCATCTTTGATTTTGTGGAAACGTCGATTGAGCAAAATAAGCCGTTTTACGTTTGGTACGCACCTTTCCTGCCCCATTCGCCCCACAATCCACCCGAACGTCTGCTGGCTAAGTATCGCGATAAAGTCGCCTCGCTTCACGTAGCCAAATATTACGCGATGTGTGAGTGGTTTGATGAAACGTGTGGAGAATTGATGAACTTCATCGACCAGCGTGGACTGACCAACAATACTCTGTTCGTTTACATAGCGGACAACGGTTGGATCCAGTCACTTGATGCTCCCGCATATGCTCCCAGATCAAAGCAATCGCCCTACGAAGGTGGCGTCCGCCAGCCGATTATGTTGCGCTGGCCGGGTACGATTTCACCCAGCCGTCGAGAAGAACTGGTCAGCAGTATCGATATCGTGCCAACTATTCTCAGTGCTGCCGGAGTCGAAATCCCCAAGAACCTGCCGGGTATCGATTTATTATCTGTCGTGCGCGATGGCCAGCCACTTGCACGTGACACCATCTTTGGCGAAGGGTTTTCACACGACGTCGTGGATATTGATCATCCCGAAGCAACTTTGCTATATCGGTGGGCGATCGAGGGACGATGGAAGTTGATTCTCACTTACGATGGCGAAATCGGAAACCGTTATGCAAGCTCGCATCCCATGTCAGAGAAAAGGCCACAGCTATTTAATCTCACTTCCGACCCGCATGAACACGCAAACCTGGCCTCGCAACATCCAGATATCGTGAAACGATTGGCTGACAAAATCGCTGCTTGGTGGCCAGCCACAAACCGCAAGTCGATCATTCGTTGGTAACGTTCATTTTGGAAGCACACTTCAAGTTGTTCCCCGAGCGCCATTATGTGTGGCGACTGCTATTCTTATCGCGTCAGTGAGTCATCGCGTAGGTGATGATGTTGATACCCATGGGGAACGAGTTTCTTACCGAAAATCGTTCGAAGAATTCCTTGTCTTCCCCTTCTCGTTCCCAACCGTCGCAGAGATCGTTATTGTGACACAACAAGATCATCATGCGATCAGACTTGTCGAATAGGCCAAAAAAATGTGGCTCATGATCAGTCTCGGTACCGGGGACAGGATGGTAAGAAAAACCTTGCTGCCAAAAATGAATTGCGGTGGCTTGCGGAAATTCCTTAAAGTCATACACCATGTGAAAAATCTCGTGGTCAATGGACAATGGTCTCGGCTTGAATTCGGGAAACAGTCGCGTCAACTGATCGCAAAAGTAATCCCATTGGATGGTTCCCCAAAACTCGTCGACCATCATAAAACCTCCGTTGAGTAGATGGCGACGCAGCGCAACGATTTCGTCATCGGTAAAGCGTACCGAATAGGGAGCGCTCAAGAATAAAAACGGATAGTCCTGCAACTTCGGATCGGTCAACTCGATGACGACCGATTCAGGATTTACTCGCAGGCTCGTCAATTGCTGTAATCGCCATGACAGATTCCAATCAGCGTCTGGGTAGTCGGCATCCCATCCACGATGATAATGAGGCGTGTAGCGTATCCTGGCAAAAGTGAAGACATCCTTTTCGAAGTTCTCTGGATTGGTCCAAGTTGGAAACTCGCTTCGACTGGGAAAGGGTCGAAAATTGCGGCCTCTTCCTCGAAACTGCCCCATCGGCAATGGAGTGTCTCGCCGGTGAGTGAGTTCTCGACTGAGCTTGTCAGCGGACTGACATGGCATCTCCGGATCGACCGATGAGCTTGTCGCGTGGTAGACTTGTCCGCACAACAGCCAGCTTGAACTGAGCAGTCCACATGCCAGCAAGATGCAAGCAAGCCACGCGGCTTGGTAACGGCTCAACATGTTGCCACGTTCCTAATCAACCAAAATTGCACCAGTCAATCTACATATTTGCTCTTCATAGCTGATCAGTCGCGCTCTGTCGAACTGCGCAAGCGAATCCGCATTCGCTAGTCGCATTTGCAATCGCAATCGATCCACCAAGCTGTTCAGCGTTTCTTCGGCAATAGCGGCAACCGACTTGCTGGGCTTCGCATATGGCTCGGCAATACCAGCCAACAGGCCCCGAGATAGCGAATCAGGTTGAGCGCGTCGCAAAGTGGCTAACGCTGCATTGACTAATCCATCGACGGACACGACCGTTGCTCCCAAGGCTAAGGTCTTTATCAGCCAATCGATCGATTGAAACGGGAGATCGACCAATATTGGAAACTCGGGCTTGCCGAGCGATCTACAATATCCACGAACTCGAACAAGATGAATGACGATCCAATTGTTCCAAGCGTTGCCACCGACTCCCGGTTCCGCTGCTGCATCAAGACTAAGAAAATCTAAATCGCTATCCAGCAACATGGCAAGATCGTCGTCCGCAATGTTCAACCTGACCGCAGCACCGACAGGAATATCACCACTGGATACGTCCCTAATCAACCTCACCAATTCTCTTAGCCGTTTGGGGTCATCGACTTCCAATGGCAACATGGGGACTGACGAATTGCCTTTTGATTCCATCTGCCCAGGAGAATTCAAAGACCTACATACAATTTCAAATACGTCGGCTGTAGTAATCTCGTTCAAGTCAAGTCGATCTGCCGCGTACCGGCGACCAATACGTGTAGGAATCGCCACCGCTGGCAATTTCTCGTAATCGGCGATGGTGCCCACGACGGGGATACCCAAGCGTCGAAACAGGATGCACAACTCCGGCCAATCGGCGTGGTCCGCGCGTAAATTAGTTTGTGCGAAATAAAACGGAAGTGGGACAGAGAAACTTTTACTGCGTCCGGGAATAGCAATTGAAACTTGTGTATTGGGCAACGACAAAGTAGACCATGGGCGTGTGACCATCGATCCGGCACGGAAGGCAAGTTGATCGAGCATACAATCTGAACTACTCAACTCATACTCCGCCGCGAACGCGGTAAACACGAAAGTCTTTTGGGTCAGCCTTGATACCAGCCCGCACCAACAGCAAGCCTAACTTAAGAGAATCCGCATCCTTCATTCGATTTTCTTTAAGATGAGGCGCGACCGATTCGGCTTTCCCGCGAATATAAATTGTGCCCCCTGTCATGGAATCTCCCAATCCTTCTTTAGCATCGGCACCAATGACCAACGTTCCTCCTTTCATACCCCAAGCCGCTTGCCTGCCAACGTCACTGCGAATGACAAACTCAGTCCCCGCGTTGCACATCGCACATCGATCTCCGGCGGACCAATGTGTCGCGACGAAACCACCCACGCCAAAAGCACCTAAAGCTGAGCCTGCGTGCCCGCGCACAAGAATACTTCCCGCCAACAATGAATGGCCGCAGGCTGCACCGACATCACCAACCACCTCGCATTCGCTGCCATCGATCATCGCAAATCCGTAGTCACCTATTACGCCGTGAACAATGATCTTGATCGAGTGGATGATTCCCGCCGCCACGGCAGGTTGCCCCTCTGCTCCCACAATTTCAGCTTCCTCGCCCACTTGCCAATCGGTTTCACGTAACTGGCGATTAAGTTCGATCGACGAAAGTTCTTTCAGACTCCAGCGGCGTTTGGTTGACGGTTGACTTGGCGACATTAAAAACTACCTACAACGATTTTAAGTAGGCGATTAAATCGCTCAGTTCTTCGTCCGCAAGCGAACCTTCCCTGGTAACTTTCTCGGGAGCGTGGGGGCCGGTCAGTACATCTTCCAACGACTTGCTGCGACCGTCGTGTAAGTAACGCACTTTGCGATAGACATTCACCAACGAAGGAGTATTGTATCCTGAGTAACGATCATTTGCTGACCCCAAGCCCACATCGTGTACTTGTCCATCGGTGTAGTAGGGGCCGTTGTGACAGTTAACGCAACCGGCTTTCTTACTTTCGAACACTGTTCGCCCTCGGAGAGCTGCTTCGCTGAGTGAATTATTCTGCCCACGGTGTGGATTCGGCGGGCAATCCAGCGACTCTAAATAAGCTAGAACCGCACGCATATCTTCGTCGTTGATGGGTTTGCCCTGCATGGTTGACGTAAATGATTTTTGCATGGCGGCTTGCAAATCCGTTTGCCATCCATGCCAAGTCCAAGGGCTGGTTTTGTGAACATTGGCAAGCGGTAGCACAGTCTTTAATGTCGTATCGCTCCCATCATTGGTTGTATCCATTGCCTTAGCATTGATTCCACCTTGATAATGACAAGTATGGCAACTGTACCATTGATCAAGACTGCGCCGGCCGTCGTAAAAGATTTCCATTCCTTTGCGTGCCAAAGAAGTTTCATTTGGGCTGCCAAGATGGATCTCGTCGATTATTTTTCGATGCTCAATGTCGACAATCTGAACCGCATCTTTGAGATGATTGGCAACCAACACGGTTCGGTTGTCGGCCGCAAACGCGATATTCATCGGTCGGCCACCTAATTCAATACGATAGAAGAGGTCCTGATCGGCTAACAATCTGCGATCGATAAGATCGCCAGGCCCACCTGTTCCAACAAACGGTAAATCGTTCAATCGATACACTAACAATTCATGTGTTCCAGAGGCCGAAACAACCAAGCGATGTTCGTTGGGGCTGATGGCCAATCCGTGCGGATCGGCGATGGCCAACCGCGGGACATCTAACGAAATCGCTTCGCGGTATGCTGGTCCATCCAAGCGCACGCGCCCGATCCGACTGGCCAAAACCCAGCCCAACTGAATGTTACGTACATTGATTGGATTCGTTCTGTAGATCATCCAAGGAAAGTAGACGGCCGTGCCATCTCGCGAACTCTGCATATGTCCAATGTTGATGCCACCACTGAGCACTTCGTCATACAAAGCTTGGCGCTTTTCGGTATCGACTACATAGATCTTGCTTTCACCACTGCAGCCAACCGCCAATCTAGAACCATCGGACGATAGTGCCACATACCGTGGCCATTTCCCCACCTCGATCTTCGGGCCGATCGCGCCGGAATCCAAATCGATCTCGACAACTTGAGCTGCAGCGGCAAGTGCCACGTAAGCCAATGGCTTGACGGGATGGACCGCGATTCCAATTGGTTCATAACCCAGCTCATACCGGCGATGGATTTGCAGTCCATCTCCGTCAAGCTTCAACTGAAGAACTTCGCCCGAATACGCACAGCTCACTAAAAAATGCTGGCGATCGCGGCAACCAACGATTGCTGAAGGAAATCTGCCGCAACTCAACTCCTGCACGACTTTTCGATCCGCCAGGCGTACCAAAGAGACAGAATCTGAGGTCTGATTGGCCGTGAGCAAATATTGCCCGTCGTGCGTAAGTACCAAATCAACCGGCGACCGATGTGCCTCTCGCCTAATTGTTTGTTTGCTGGTAACCAGCCGATCGTCAGCGTTCACCAACGATCCACTCACTGCAATAATTAGCCCAAGAAAAAATCGCTGCGCGATCGAGGCGTTCCTGCGCAGTTTTTTAATGAGTGCCATAGTGTGCCAAACCAACAATTGTAAGGATTTCTACTCCGTGCCAGTTTACCGTCCCCAAACTAGCATTATTTGACGGACGCATCCAGACTACGGTTACCGAATTCCAGCACCAAAAAAACAACGGGATTTCCGATTTTTCGTAATAATGCTATTCATCTTGCAATCTGAGGGACGGGGACAGAACTTGTTATTCGCGGCACAAGGATGTGAAGCTTTTGTTCAACTCGCTCTTTATAGGAAGGGGGTAGGTGATG
>CAZVBC010000289.1:0-9571 GCA_964625155.1 uncultured Pirellulaceae bacterium | reverse complement strand
GTTGTTTTTCTAGCTCGGTATGTGGACTGGCCCGTGGTATGCCAACGAAGTGCCCCAGTCGAGCGCGAGCACGCAAGCTATTTGAATGTAATAGTAACTCAGCGAACTGACCACCATGATCCTCAATTTGTTACCAACTGAATCAATCTCCGGGTTGTGGGAGATGGTTTGTTGTATCGGTACGCTTTTGGGTGTGATTGGCGTATGGTTGTTCAATCTGCGCTGAGCCAAATCGAGTGCCTGCGAGTCTGATTGCTGAACGGGGGAAACGAGATGTCTGTTGAACAAATCGCCGCACATGTCATCGAAAACTGGGCCATCTGGTTTTTGTCGATTACGTTGGTTGTGGCTGCCGTCATTGACGGGTTGTATTTGAAAGTACCGAACAAAATCACTTATCCATTGATCGTCGCAGGTTGGATTTATTGCGGCTGGATTGGTGGTTTGAGCGGGTTCGGCATGAGCGTATTGGCTACGTTTGTAGGAATGGCCATGCTGTTTTTCCTCCATCTCATCGGAGGCATGGGGGCAGGTGACGTAAAGCTATTGGCTGGAATCGCCGCTTGGGTCGGAATCGAACATACTTGGTGGATCTTTGTAGCTACGGCAGTAGTCGGGGCAATTATGGCAATGTGCCAAATCGCCTGGACAGGGAATTGGATTAAGCACTTGGTACAAGCCAAAGCTATCATGAATGAAATTGTGACTGTGCGCAATGCTGACAAACTCTACGATTTGGCTGCAGAACGCAAACCACGCATGTTGTTACTGCCCTATGGCATCCCCATGACAGTTGCCGCGATTGGCTATTTTGCGTGTATGGGCATGCTGTAGCAAATTTGACGGATCAAACCGTTTTGCTGATCAAAGCAACGAACCATCGTCGAAAAACAGTTTCGGAGGAATGATCCCTCCGGGAGGATTGGCGAAACGGGGAAAGTGGCACAGAGGCTTGAGGTTACGTCAAACAAGCGGATTGCGCAGGTCATTCCACGCAAAGTGAAATCTCTGATTTCTCGGCAATGGGAATGCCAATTTACTAACTGATAGTCAACCACTGTAAACGTGGATTCGTCAGCCTGAGAAACTGGAGTCGCAGGCATTCCCGAAATTGCGCAGATTGCGGGTCGATCGGAAGCGACTCACCGCAGTTGCAGGCTAGCGGCAAGGCACACTGGCGATGCGAGCTAAATCAGTAATATTGTTGGTAATTGCCCTAGGATGTGGCATGGTCGCATCCGTGGGTATCAGCCAAGTAGTGTTGGACAAAAAAGACAAAGGGGGCGAGGAGACCATCGATATCTTCGTCGCCGTCAAAGATCTGGATACCCTTCAAAAACTCTCAGCCGAGACGGTCAAGCTGGAAAAATGGCCCAAAACACGGCTACCTGATGGTGCTATCCTAAAGTTCGAAGACATCGAGAATAAATACACGAATCAGCGCTTGTATTCTGGCGAGCCAATTCTCGATCGAAAGCTGATGGACTCGGCTGACGATGTGTCGACCAAGATTCCCAAAGGCTATCGAGTATTCGACCTTTCAGTGACCGACCGCAACGGAGGCGTGGGATACATCAAACCCGGCGATCACGTTGACGTAGTTGGTACTTTTAATGTACGCGGAACGTCCGAAGGTCGAACCGTGATGCGCAACGTAAAGGTGTTTGGTATCAACGGCAACACAGTTCGCGAAGCGGATGGAGGCAAAAACTCCAAAGCATCGACGGTCCAGTTGTTGGTAAAACAAAGTCAGCTCGAAGCGTTGACGTTGGCCAATACCATGGGTGAGCTGCGATTGAGCCTCCGACCACCAGGCGATTCGCAAGAGGAATCGACCGACAATGGAACGGATTTTATGAATTGGATGAACAAGGCTGAACAATCAGCCAAGCCAGCACCTCCAATCGCCGAAGTAATCCCCGATTTGTTGAAGTTTAACACCCTTGCTCCAAAAATTGAAGAAGAGAAGAATCAACTGCTGATTATTACTCCCAACGGGGTGACAACGTATAAATGGTCCAAGGACAACGAGTTGCCTCGCAAGGAAGAAGAGGAATCTTCGGCGGGAGGTAACGGAGTGTTAGGGAGCGCTGTGCCCGGAACCGGAACAGGTGGCTACGCACCTAATTATCCTGGCGCTCAAGGGGGCTCACCGGCGACCACTAAATCGAAAACCAACTCGACGACCACCAAGAGTAAAGGTTCCTCAAAGACGACACTGATCGACGAAGAGGCCGAAACTGAGGAAGAAGAGGGCGAGCGTGAGAAAAAGCGACCGTCCCCTAGCCAGTGATGACGCATTTCGATGTTTTGCCTCTAGTTCCTAGAACTATTCGCGAACAACGGACAATTAGATTACACCGCAGGCGAGACGAAAACGAAATCATGGATGATTTTCAGTTCGTCTCGCTGAACAAGAACAAGGATGTTAGCGGATGTCTGTCAAACGCAGATCCAAGAGTCGGCTGCTTGCTTTAGCGTTGGCTGGTGCCAGCGCCGTATTTAGCAGCTCTACTTACGCTCAGAACAGTGCCGTTTCACAATGGTCGTTGCCTGACGCACCAGTGAAACTAATCTCTACGGATCGGCGACAATCCATCCAAATGATTGTCAATTCCAGCCGCGAAGTCACTGCGGAAAAACCTTTCAAACGGGTGCGGATCCAGAACCCGAATATGGTCTCGGCCATTCCCTTGGAAGGAGGCAATCGCCTACAAATATCTGCGATATCCACTGGTGTTACCCAAGTTGACCTGGTGGAAGCGGACGATTCCATTCATACCGTGGAAGTGATGGTCTTGGGAGACGTGCGCGAATTGGAAGCGATCTTACGCACTCAGTTTCCTTCCGCACATCTCCAGGTCATGCCGGTCCAGCAAGGTTGTATCATTTCGGGCGTGGTCACACGGGACGCTGATGTTGAACAAGTAATTAGTATTGCTGAGCTGTTTTTTCCGACTGTTGTCAACAGAGTTCAAGTTGCCGGTGTGCATACAGTTCAGCTCGAAACTCAGATCATGGAAGTCTCGCGCACAAAACTACGTGAGCTTGGGTTTGACTGGGCGCTCAGTAACGGCAATGACTTCATGTCGCAAACCGTTTCGGGGTTGATCGCAAATACGACCACCGCGACAGGTCTAACTACTGCCGGTAACGAGACTTTTAAAATTGGCGTAGTACAAGGCGGAACTCAGTTTTTCCAAGTGCTTCGCGCACTCAATCAGAATAACTTGATTAAGGTGCTCGCCAATCCAACCTTGACGGCAGTGGATGGTCGACCAGCGAGCTTCAATTCAGGCGGTGAGTTTCCTGTGGTCGTGCCATCGGGACTGGGGCAGGTCGCAATTCAATTTCGCGAATTCGGTACGCGCATCGACTTTGTCGCAAAGGTTCGAGGCGAAGGAAAAATTTCACTTGAAGTTCGGCCTTATGTCAGCGAAATCGATCCAACCCGGTCGGTGACGATCAGCGGTGTCAGTGTCCCAGGCCTAAGAAGTCGGTTTCTGGAAACTGGCGTCGAATTACAAGCAGGACAAACGCTTGTGCTCGGTGGCTTGCTCCAATCACGTACAGAAACTGTTAGTACGGGCTTGCCTTGGTTCAAAGACCAACCTTACATCGGTGCTCTGTTTCGCCGAAATTCAGAGGTACAAAACGAAGTTGAACTGTTGATTACTGTAACACCTAACTTTGCAGGACCACTTGATCCCCATGAACTACCTGGCGGAGGTCCTGGCCTGAATACCCAGAGTCCCACGGATCGCGAATTCTATCTGCGTGGATATATGGAAACACCTCGTGTTGACAACAACTGCCAAACCTGTGGGCCAGGATTCGCTCAAGCTGGTTTCAACCCAAATGGGCAAATGATGCCTGCCGACGCTCCGGTCCCGGCGGGAGGATTCGGAGTTAATTCGATGGCACCGACACCTTCAGCGACCAGCATCGGACCTAATGCACCCCGGCTTGCCGAACAAAACAATTATCCGGCGAGTACGGGTTCCGTAGGTGGTACCGCCCAACTCCCTGGAGCTGGCTCGGCGATGAGATAATGGCCGATAGTCGCTAGTGAATCGTCATCGTCCGCGACGACCGTTGTTGCGGACGATATGCATGAGAAATCTAGACTTTGAACGAGTAGTTAGCACAGTATGAGTAACGTTCTGAGAATTGCTATCGTCGATCCCCGCGACGACACACGTGAAAAGCTGAAAGCAATGCTCCTCAGCCTAGATATAGTTTGGCTTGAGGCAGAATGCTCTCGATACGAGTTTTTTCCCGACGTAATCGCCCAAGCCAATCCTGACGTGGGAGTCGTTTGCCTGGACTCGGATTCGGAAAAATCACTGCAACTGCTGGAGAAGATGCGTGGCGAGACGCCCGACGTCGCCATGTTGGTAGTCAGCAGTTCCAACGATGGTCAAATGATTCTGCGCGCCATGCGAGCCGGGGCAAAAGAATTTATCACTCTGCCGGCAAGCTTAGAGGACCTGCTGAGTGCTCTGCAGCGTATCGCCGATCTAAAATTTGGTGGTTCCGATGGAAAGAACCGCAGTTCTCGCATCATCGCCGTCGCTGGTGCCTCAGGTGGTGTTGGTTGCACCAGCATCGCAGTCAATCTGGGATGTATTCTCGCCAAAAACCCAGGAAATACAGTAGCCTTGGTCGATTTGGACCTAGCGATCGGCGACGCGGATGTGTTCTTGGACGCTATTCCCGATTACAGCTTGGTAGACGTTACTCAAAACGTCTCGCGCTTGGATTTCCAATTACTCAAACGTTCGCTGACTAAACATAGTTCGGGTTTGTATCTGCTGCCACGTCCAGTTCAGTTGCAAGACGTCAAGCTGATTAACCCAGAATCTCTGCGCCGCGTTTTTGGGCTTCTCAAAGCGACCTTCACACACATCGTGATTGATACGTCGAAGGCTTTTACCGAAAGCGATCTGGCTGCACTCGAATTGGCTAACGACGTCTTGATCGTCGCACAACTCGATTTGCCATGCTTACGAAACCTTGTGCGATTGACGATGTCCTTTGACGAGATCGAAGGGCTGAAAGATCGAGTCAAAGTGATTATCAATCGGGTTGGTCTGGAGAGTGGTCAGATCAAACTGAAAAAAGCTCGAGAGACAATCGGACGCGATATCTATTTCCAAATACCGAACGACTACCGTACGATGGTCGAAGTTCGCAATAATGGCGTCCCGTTGATCGAACAAGCTCCTAAAGCCCCGATTACTGTCGCCATGCAGCAATTGGCCGATATGTTGCTGGGTAAGACGAGTTCCGAAGAAAACTCCGAGGCCGAAGCAGCAACATCTTCAGGCAGCTCATGGCGCGGATTCTGGCCAGGCAAGGCGGTCAAACCTAAGGCCAAGTAACATTTAGCGGTTTCTCCCACTGTACACTACAATGCTCAGCTTGCTTTTTCGGCAAGTTGAGCATTGTTGTTTTTCGGGCTTGGCCTTTCCTGGATCTTGCCGGCGCCCGGGGTGATTGTGTTGGGAGATGAAAGATCGACAGCTTACAAAAGCACGACCAAGTCAGTGCAGGTTCCGCCAACCAGACGATCATTGAGGCCCACGGGCGACTACCCAGATCGCCGCGCGATTGGTTACGCGTGTTTGGGCCAGGTGCAATTATCGCTTCATTGACAATTGGCACTGGAGAATTGGTATTCTCGTCCCGTGGCGGTGTCCTTTTTGGCTATAACGTATTGTTTCTGTTTGCGTGCATTCTTTTTTGCAAGTGGTTGTTAGTCTACACGACAGCACGGCATATCCTGCTCAGCGGAATCCACCCAATGCGCCGGTGGATGGAGTTGCCCGGCGGCCCGCGCGGTTGGTTTCCAGCGATCCTATTTCTATTTGCTGTTCTTTGTATCCCTGTTTGGGTCGGTTTTCATGCCAGTGTGCTGGGAGATTTATTTGCTGACTTGACGCATACTAAGGGCCTATGGTTTGGAGCATCAGTCCACGTGTGGTCGATCGTAACCCTACTTGCGGTAATGGGGTTGGCTCTCAGCGGCGGCTACGCGGCACTCGAACGTGTGCAACTTGCGATTGTCGCGACTATGTTGGCTGCAATGCTCGTTGCCTTGTTCTTGATGCAACCGAATTGGTGGTTGCTGTTACGCGGATTGGTCATACCGAGCCCACTGGCATACCCAACGTGGCTTTCAAATACACCTTCATTGAACAGTATTGCTGAGACCCCTGTCTGGATGGAAGCAACATTGTATGTGGGTGTCATTGGCGGAGCCGGTTATGACTACCTAGCCTACACTTCGTACTTACGTGAGAAGCGATGGGGGATGGCAGGTTCTGCTCACCAATTCATTACATCGGGTGAGCAAGTGGGCACGCTCGGTCCTTCGGAGCTGCGCAAATGGTTGCGAGTTCTGCTGGTCGATAGTGTACTTAGTTTTATAACGGTGTTGATTTTCAGCGGCGTGTTTGTGGCGTCTGGGCACTTAATTCTAGGACCTCTACAGCAAATTCCTGGAGATGGAAATTTCCTTCAGTTTCAAGCCCAGTTCATCACACAAGTCCACCCCTGGCTGTATTCGTTGTACGTAGTTGGCGTCACACTAACTATGTTAGGTACCCTTTATGGAACGCTCGAAGTCGCGCCCACAGTGCTGCGCGAGTGGCTGTGGGGGTTGGGTTGGAATGCAAGTGGACAACAAGTCGATCGTTGGCGGCGACTCACACTTTTATGGTGCGGAGTGGGCGCAATCATCGTGGTCTTGTTATGTATGCTCTACCAAATTGCCTACGGGCGCGATCGGCCACCGGGACTGACAAAGATGTTGATCCCAGCCAATTTATTTACGGGTGTGTTTTCGTGTGGCCTGATTTTCTTGTTCAACCCTTGGATGGACAGGTACTTGCCCAAGCCGCTACGTAATAATCTGGTGGTGCACTTAGCGTGTTTGATCATTGGCTGCGGCTTTCTGTTCCTAGGTTTCAAGGGTTACTGGGATTTTGGAGGCATATGGGCGTTCGGAATACTTGCCTTCACATTGGCCATCGGCTGGGCAAGCGCGCCGCTGCTGAACCGATTATTACGAGTACCCTGACAGTTAGTGATGGGCGCGTGGTTAATCGTTTTCGCTACAACGACTTAGTTCTTTCAGCAATAATCGAAAGCAGCCACCAGTCAAATTACTTTCATTCTAGGTGTTGACCTCTTCCCCGCGTTTCAATTGCTAATTGACACAAAAGCTACTAATCATGGCAGCTCAAACGTAGAGCGCCGGTGTCGATTCGCGAAACTAGATTGGCACTTCACCTCGTTGACATTCGCTATCACCATGTAAAGAATCTTGCTCGCTGAAGCTGTTTATTCTGAAAGAGAATCCGTCGAGCGTGATTGAGGGCCTACCGCATTCATGTTAAGTCTACAGAGCACATCACAGGATCGTTGGCTGCAACAGGTTAGGTTGCACTTGGACGAGATCCTGATCGACCACGCCCATTGCGAGTACAAAGCGGCTGCGACCGCCATGAGCATCATGGGGACCTACATCGACCGCCGAGACTTAGTAAGCGCGATGGCGGAAATCGTTGATGAAGAGATGGAACATTTCCATCTAGTCGTGAAAATATTGGATGCGCGTGGAATTCCGTTTCGCAAACAAAAACCGGGGCACTATGGACGCGAATTAAACGCATTGCTACGACCTCACGAACCAGAGCGTGCTGTCGACCGGTTGCTGGTGTCCGGTCTCATCGAAGCTCGTAGTTGTGAGCGTTTCAGCCTGTTGGCTGAACACGTTGAAGATTCTGAACTGGCGAGTTTCTACAATTCGCTCTTTGAGTCCGAAGCTCGACATCATTCGACCTACGTAAGATTGGCCAAAACTTTTGCGTCAGAAGAAGTGGTTAAGGTACGCTTGCGTGACTTGGCCGGCGCTGAGGCCGAGATCATCGGACGAGGTAACCCGTTACCCCGCATGCACAGTTAGCGTGAGCAGCAGAAAAACATACTGGGCAGTTTGCGCCGCACTCCTTAAAAACGATAGCGGAAATTTTCGCAAGCGCTCCCGGCGCCATGGTATATTCTCAATCGACGCTCGCCTAACTGCATATGTAACTACTCAATAACCAGGTGCAGCGGATTTGCGCATTAGTCATTTGTCTTGCAAGATCATAGAATGAACTTGGCTCGTGCACCTGGTTGTTGAGTAGTTACGGTAAACGCGTCCGGTTTTAGTTTGGAAATCAAGGAAACTGCGGTGCTAACGCGCGCCGGCAGATTGTTCCCCTTAACGCCTTTCACTTTATCGAACTCGGCGCTGCCCAATTAGATTTCTGCATAGCACGTGGTGACGATGTGCAATATCAAATTACTCGAAATCGCTGCGCACAGACGAGGTTTATCGAATCATCAACTGTCGCGCGGCTGCGGCAGTACGAGCTGCGTGTGGAGATTGCTCGTGGGAAACCGCCAACGCCAGCCAGCCGTCGCGGACTTCGACTTGCGATACAGCCATACCTTGAGCTCGTGGATCCTCTTGCCACTGAGGACTGAGCAGGGGAAAAGTGGATCGTCCCACGAAAATCTTGGCAAAAATTGCTCGAATGGCAATTGTCTGCATGGCTCGTAGCCGTGGGCCATCGACGCTGATGCAATCCTCTTCATCGCGAACCAGGGCAGCGTACAGGCCATTGGCCGCAGGTACGTAACGTGTCTTCACAATAAAGCGTTCATAGTGCATCCGTCCCGGTTGGCTTAGCTCGGCAATTCTCAGAGTCAGTTCCAATCGCCCATCCATCATCCGCACCGTAATTGGTCTCGAGTCTGCGAAGCGTATAGTGATGTCGTTGGGAACATCCGGCGAAAGTTTCCATTGATCCTGCCGCAGGACTTTCGCCATCCGCTCGGCCAGTTCGGCCAGTGTCCAGGTTCTCCCCTCTAATCCTAACTGTGCAATCGTATTATTGATTGCCGACTCGTGAACTTGGACACTCATCAGGCTATCGCTCGGCGCTCTGGGACGCGCCGAATGAGCTGCCATCTGCCCATGGCTGGCAACTCGGTAACGCACTGACAATCGGTCGCTGGTGGTGTTCATGCTGGCCACCATCGGGTCCAGATTCAAACTCTCCAAGGGGCCGATCAATCGTTCACTGATTTCTTTCTCTGCCTTAACCAGCGCCGCGTTTAACTGTTTGTCCAGCTCCTGGTCTGTCTCACGGGCGATGATTCCGTTGACGATTCGCTGCGCAATCGGCCGTTGTTCATTAAACTTTTCACGAACCAAGACGCGTACAAATTCGCCAATAATAGGTAACGAGTCGTATTGCGTACTGAAACCTCGCAATACTTGTTGAGATTGGACGTTGGTTTCGGTACCAGAGATCTTGTACCCAAAGGGATCCATGCGAACCGTGCGGCCTGTAGAGATCTGTGCGACCGACGAAGTGTGTACAATCGCGGGGTCTTTGCTAGCTTGAGTTGAGCTGTGCAGGTCGCCGTTGACGCCAAGCTTTACATGCCACGCCGCATCGTCGGGAATCAACTGAATTCGCAGTTGCGTCTTGTACTGGCTGCTGCCGCTAGT